>DCHJ01000067.1 GCA_002314805.1 Lachnospiraceae bacterium UBA1755
GTGCAGAACGGCATATTCCGATGACGATGGAGGACTGGGCAAAACGTCTGGATGTATTTCTTATGGCAGATGACAGGGATATCCTTCAGGATGCGGGAAAAATCACTGCAGAAATTGCCAGGACAAAAGCAGAGACTGAGTTTGAAAAATACCGGTTTGTTCAGGATAGAATATATATGTCCGATTTTGACAGATACCTGTTGGAATTAGAGGGAAATTTAAAGAAATAATTGAAACACGATACTGGTTGCGTGACGGGTCGGTGGTTTTTTCAATATATAGTTGTTATTCTATGGTGCTAGGCTTCCACCACTATGCCCGAAGTCACTAAAAAAACCGCATTATGTAAGGTGGATCGGGATATGGAAAAGAAACTGAGAGTAATGATGATCGGAGCACATCCGGATGATGTAGAATTCAGGGCAGCAGGAACAGCAGTCAGGTTCCTTGAGACGGGAGCCGAGGTAGAATTTCTGGTACTTTGCAACGGCAGCAAGGGACATCATATTATGTCACCGGCAGAAACCGCACGTACAAGGGCAGGAGAGGCTGCTGAAGTAAAGAAAGTCCTGGGACTTACAGAGTACAGGATCTGGGACGTGGAAGACTGTGAGCTCGAGGCAACACTTGAAAACAGAAGAAGACTTATCAGAGATATCCGTGCATTTGCACCGGATATTATCATCGGTCACCGTACAAATGATTATCATGCAGACCATCGCGCAGCCGGACAGCTGCTCCAGGATGCATCATATATGCTGATCGTACCTCATGACTGCCCTGAAGCACCGGCCATGAGAAAGATGCCTGTGATACTGTATTTCGAAGATCATTTCAGACAGCCGCCTTTCCATACAGATGTTATCATTGATGTGACTCCGCAAATGGAGCTTAAGGCTGCGGCTGCCGATAAGAACGTATCACAGGTATATGAGTGGCTTCCGTATTCTGAAGGGGAGGAAGCACCGGCCGATCCTCAGGAGAGGATAGCATGGCTCTGGGACGGTGTGACACAGGATTCCACTGATGAGGAAGTACTCAGGAAAACTCATTCAAGAATACCTGCAAGAGCAGCCAGGACTGCAGCAGTAAACAGAAAAGAACTTATCAGGAAATACGGAGAGGCCGGCAGGAAGATCAGGTTTGCAGAAGCATTCCAGGTATGCGAGTATGGTACTGTACCCACAAAGGAAGAACTGGATGAGCTGTTCCCGTTCTAGGGGATCAGAGAATATCCGGCAGGAACGGATTCTTCCGGAGCTTTGGCGTTTGATAATTGCTAGCGGCAAAGTATGTATGGTATAATATTTTGCAGTGCGCACATATTTGAGTGTGGAATATTTTACGATTATCAGGAGGAGAACAATGCAGTTCAAGCAAAATCTGCCTAAGATCGATCCGGCCGATTATCCGAAGAGATGGGATGCAATCAGGGCTTATATGAGTCAGAATGAACTCGACGCAGTTATCCTGTATGGAGATGACAGGGCTACCTACGGGACTGCCCTGATCAGATATTATGCAGGTATTCCGGTTCATTTCGAGCCGATGCTCATCCTTTTTGTGGGTAATTCAGAGCCTGTTCTGCTGGTGGGACCGGAGTCCGACGGCTATGCAGAGCTCTACGGGAATATCAAGGATATCAGAGTGCTTCGCGAAATGACACATCCTGATGAGGTATATCTTTTCAGCAATATCGTGGGCTTAAGAGATGTGGTAGAGGAAAAGACACACGGTTCCGGAATCGGACGTATCGGTATCGTACCGAAGGCATATATGGGTGCAGATATCTACGGAAGCATTGAAAAGGTATTTTCCGGATCCGAGATACTTGATGTGGAACCCGGTATCAGTATGCTGCGTGCAGTAAAGTCTCCTTCGGAGATCGAGGTCATAAGATATGCATATCAGGTTGCCAATGCTGCCTTCAGGAAGGGACTTGAGTGCCTTAGACCGGGAGTATGCGAGAGAGATATTGCTGCAGAGATAGAGTATCAGGCAAGGAAGATGGGTACGGAGGGTACCGGAATAGATACCATGGTATCGAGCGGCATATATTCTTCCACGATCATAGCAAGGACAACGCATAAGATCATTGAAAACAATGAGATCGTCAATTTCACGATCGCTCCGAGATATGAGGGCTATCATGCTGCGATAGGAAGGACGATGCTTATCGGTGATCCGGGAGAGTCTGCAGTAAAGCAGGTCGAAGCAGAGGCCAGAGCGCAGATCGAGTGTTCTGCCATGATGAAGGCAGGCGCAAGGGGAGAGACCATTGAAGCACATGCCCGTCAGATCATGAAGGAAGCCGGATTTGAGACAGGCTTCGCATATTCGGGCATTCACAGCATCGGTGTTATGGAATTTGAGGCACCTATTTATGGGCCGGGAAGCAGCGAATGTCTCCTTGAGAACGCGATCATCTCGCTTGATGTACCTAATTATGACCGTCAGAAGATCGGATCAAGGACCGAGTGCGGATATGTGGTGGGCAGAGACGGGGCAGAGTGTCTGACTCCTGATGAATTGGTTATCAGACTGTAAGATCAGTCATTAATAACATATTTATATAAAAACGTGATTTTGGAGGGTTGTATGGGAAAGACAAAAGCCGAATTGGATCGTACAGTACTTACGGTAATGGACGAACTTGAGGTAACAACTTCATTTGTAGATGATATGCCGAGGATCTACGGAAACAACTGGTATGTTGATTCTGAGATCGGAAAGCTCAGAGCGGTAATGCTTCACAGGCCGGGCAGAGAGTTTGAACTCATCCAGGGGATGGACCCGAAGATGCTCAGTATGCATGAGATACCTGATGTCAGGAAAATGCAGGAGGAGTTTGATGCAATAAAGCAGATGTATGAGGATAACGGAGTCAAGGTATATCTTCTTGAGGATCTTGATGAAGACTGCCCCAACGGACTTTTCTGCAGAGATCTTATGAACGGAACCCCTAATGGAATGCTCATGAGCCGCATGGCTATCAGTGTACGTTCTCCGGAGGTCAAGTGCGCTGCAAGGCAGCTCGGCAGATACGGCATCCCTATCTGCAAGCAGGTAAACGCAGGCGGCACATTCGAGGGTGCCTGCCTTATATGGCTTGACAAGGAGACTGTATTTATCGGACGCGGCACAAGATCCAATGATGCCGGTGTAAAGCAGGTAGTAGATGAACTCACCAATCAGGGCGTTAAGAACTTTATCCATATCGATATCCCGAGAAACGCAGTACATCTTGACGGAATGCTTGCGATTGCGGATTATGACGTGGCAGTAACATTTGCATACCAGACCCCTCATACTGTATACAGGGAGCTCCAGAGAAGAGGATTCCGTATCGTCGAGATCCCTACATGGGAGGAGCAGGCACTTGCAGCTAACTTCGTAGCCCTTGAGCCGGGCAAGATCGCTATGTGTGCAGGTTATCCGCTCACAAAGAAGCTCCTTGAAGACCAGGGAGTTGAAGTTATCGAGGTTAAGGTTGATGAGATCCGTAAAGCCGCAGGAGCTATTCACTGCATGACCGCATTCCTGCAGAGAGATCCGGTTCCGGTTTACGATCTTAAGTGGTAATAGCAACAATATTCAACAAAAACAGGAGGATGGTTATGAAAAGAAAGTTATTGGCTTTACTGTTGGCTGCAGCCATGGTATTGTCTCTCGCTGCATGCGGCAGTAAGGAAGGAAGTGATCTTCCGGGAATCACAGCAGGCAAGACGATCAAGATCGGTTTTGTAGGATTCCTTTCAGGACAGGATGCATATCTGGGACAGGGTGCAAAAATGGCACTTGAGGATTACATCGAGGAGCTCAACGCAAAAGGCGGTATTCTTGGCAAAAAGGTAGAGCTTATCGCATACGATATCGGTATGGATCCTAATACAGAGACAGCAAATGCCTGCAACAGACTTATCCAGCAGGACAAGGTAGTTGCGATCATAGGACCGGAGTCAACCGAGCAGGCAATGGTAGCTATTCCGATCGTTACCGAGGGAAAGGTTCCGATGGTAGTTACCACAGCTTCCAATCCGCTTGTAACAGTGGCAGAGGACGGTACATTGAATAAATATATGTACCGTATGTGCTTCACAGATCCTTATCAGGGCACGGCTCTTGCAAACTTCGCATACAATGATCTCGGACTCAGAAATACTGCATTTCTCGGTGATGTAACAAATATCTACTGTGAGGGTATCCAGAACTGCTATCGTGACGAGTTCACAAAGATCGGCGGGAGCATTGCAACAGAGGAAGGTATGATGGCTTCTGATGTTGATTTCCGCGCACAGCTCACTACGATCGCCGAGTCGGGAGCAGATTCTATCCTCCTTGCAACAGGTTCATACAAGGTAGTATCGTTCGTAGCAAAGCAGATGAGACAGCTGGGACTTGATCTGACACTTCTCGGAGTTGACGGCTGGTATGCTAACGAGCTCCTTGATCTTGCAGGACCTGAGCTCGAGGGTTCATTCATGACCAACATGGTTTCTGATGATGATCCTATCTTTGCAGACTATATTGAGAAATTCACTGCAAAGCATCCGGGAACAACACCTAATGTTTATGCATACTATGCACTTGATGCCATGATGTCAATCGAGTGGGCAATCAATCAGGCCGGTGTTGCAAATTCAACGGAGATCATGAATAAGCTCGAAACTATGAAGGATGTTCCGGTATTTACAGACAAGCTTACGATCGAGCCGGATACACATAATCCTCACAACAAGACTGTTTCAATCATCCAGATCACAGATTCTCAGTTCAAGACATATAAACTGTATACACCTGAGGATAAGTAAGTTCTGATTTGAAGGCGGCGGCATGGCTTGCAGCTGTGTCGCTGCCCATTTATTTCACGGAGGAGATTTCGGCATGTCTGTTGTAATACAGCAAATAGTCACGGGCCTGTCTATCGGAGGTGTCTACGCACTTCTGGCAGTAGGCTATGCACTGATATACAGTGTATTTGACTTCAGTAATTTCGCTTTTGGATGTGTGATGATGGTAAGCGCATTTGTTGCTTATTATTCGATACTTGCAGGATGTTCTGTTGCCATGGGCATTGCACTGGCCATAGCAGTAGGGATCCTTTTTTCTGTATTCATCGAATTGATTGCGTACAGACCATTGAGAAAGAAAAATACTTCCCGTCTCTTCCTGATGATCACGGGAATTGGTATAGATATGGCAGTAACAAATACTGCAGTTAATCTTCTCGGGGCAAACTACAGGCCGTTTCCCAATGTCAGTGTTACCGAACCTATCATGATGGGAAATATCGCAGTGGGTAAGATAGATATTATTGCCCTTATAGTGTCACTGGTTGCACTGGGAATACTGTGGGTATTCCTGGAGAAGACAAAACCGGGACTGGCAATCCGGGCCAGTGCCTATGATACGTCTACAGCCGGTATTATGGGTATCAATGTTAACCAGGTTTCAATAATCGTATTTGTTATTTCCGGAGTCGTTGCGGCCATAGCCGGCATATTCTTCGGAATGAAGTATGCAATTTACCCGTCCATGGGCACTGTCTCCACCAAGGCATTTATTGCCAGTGTTATCGGCGGCCTCGGCAATCTTGAGGGAGCCGTGATCGGCGGGATCATCCTGGGACTTCTTGAGACCTTTGTATCCGGATACATTTCTTCAACTTACAGAGATCTGTTCTCTTACGGGCTGCTCATTTTAGTACTTCTGTTCATGCCCGGCGGCCTCTTGGCGAAATCGAAGAGCGACAAGCTGTAACACAGGAATGGAGGAATAACAGATGCAGTATTTTGGCAGTGTGCTTACCCTGGCGGGTATCAATATGATAATGGTGATCGGCCTGGCAGTCCTGGTGGGATATACGGGGCTGTTCTCGATGGGACATGCAGGCTTCATGATGATAGGTGCATATACGGCAGTTATTTTCTATAAGTATCTCGGAGTTCCGTTTGCCGTTTGTATTTTATTATCCGGAGTATTCTCGGTCATCATCGGTCTGGTGATCGGATATCCGACAATGAGGAGCAGGCTTACCGGAGACCAGTTTGCCATAGCGATGATGGGTTTCGGTGAAGCGATAAGGATGATAGTAAGTAATACAGAGCCGGTGTTCAACGGGGCTCTTGGCATCAGCGGTTTCCCGAAGCTTACCTCCCTGTGGGTGGTGACATTACTGGTAGCCCTCGGTCTTATCCTCATGTTCAACTTTATCAAATCAGCTTACGGAAAGAATTGTATCGCAGTCAGGGAGCAGGAGATCGCCGCAGAGATCATGGGAGTTGATATAGTAAAGACTAAGGTTATTGCACTTGCGGTCAGCGCCTTCTACGTGGGTGTCGGCGGAGCTCTGTTTGCGTTCTATATGACATTTATCTCGCCTGCAATGATCGCGGCCAGCAAGTCTTCTGATCTTCTAGCAGGTGTGGTATTCGGAGGTATGGGGTCGATTTCAGGTCCGGCGATCGCCGGAGGTGCCCTTGCCATCCTACCGGAAATACTCAGGGCCTTCAGTACATGGCGGCTTGTTATTTACGGAGTGCTGTTCGTAGTGGTTATGCTCTTTAAGCCTGAGGGTCTGCTCGGGTACAGGGAGATATCATTTAAACCGGTCATCAGGTTCTTCGGACGTCTCTTCGGAAAGAAGACGGCAGCGGAGAGCGTGAAAACGGATAATCGGAACGGAGGTGACGCAGATGAGTGATTTCCTTCTGGAGACAAAGAATCTTACAGTCCGTTTCGGCGGACTTACGGCAGTGGAGGGACTGGATTTTCAGGTAAAGAAAGGACAGATAGTAGGGCTTATTGGGCCTAACGGTGCAGGAAAGACAACAGTCTTCAATATGATCACAGGAGTCATCCCGCCTACAGAAGGTGAGATATTCTTCAAGGGTTCCGGTATCGTGGGGGTAAGACCCGACAGGATAGCCCGCCGCGGCTTATCCAGGACCTTCCAGAACATCAGACTGTTTGAGAAGATATCAGCACTTGAAAATATAGTCATCACCCTGCAGAGGGAACCCGGGTACAGCCTGGTGGAGGCATTCCTGCGGACTAAAAAGGTCCGGGAGATCGATACGGAAATACAGAAAAGGGCATACGATTACCTTGAACTTGTAGGACTCAGGGAATATGCGGATTCAGTGGCCGGAAGCCTTCCCTACGGGCTGCAGAGGAGACTTGAGATAGCCCGTGCACTGGCAACAGAGCCGGAGCTTCTGCTTCTTGATGAGCCGGCAGCCGGAATGAATAACGAGGAATGCGACAGCCTTATAGATCTTATAAGAAATATCCACGAAAAGAAGGGTATAACTATAGTGCTCATCGAGCATCATACGGACGTCGTAGTTAACCTTTCCGACGAAATATATGTACTCAACCTCGGGAAGCTTCTTGCTCACGGAGATCCCCATGCTGTCCAGACAAATGAAGATGTTATCAGGGCATATCTGGGACAAGGAAGGAAGAACAAATAATGTCACTATTAGAAGTAAAAAACCTTAACGTGTTTTACGGAGGTATACAGGCATTGCGAGATGTCTCTCTTCATGTAGAAAAGGGTGAGATCGTTTCCATCATCGGTGCCAACGGAGCCGGAAAGAGTACTTTTATGAGATCTGTAGCCGGTGACCAGAAGTATTCAGGCGAGATTATTTATGACGGAGTCCAGCTGCCCAAGGAATCATACAAGGTGGTCAAGGCAGGTATTTCACTGGTTCCTGAGGGCAGGAGGATATTCCCGGGACTTACGGTTCGGGAAAACCTCATGGTGGGAGCGTACACCAGAAATGATAAGAAACAGATCCAGGAGGATATGGAAGAGATATTCCAGCTGTTTCCGAGGCTTGGCGAGAGGATCAATCAGCTGGGCGGAAGCATGTCGGGAGGAGAGCAGCAGATGCTGGCTGTCGGAAGAGCCCTGATATCTAATCCCAGAGTACTTATGCTTGACGAGCCTTCACTCGGACTTGCTCCGATCATAGTTGATGAACTGTTTGACAAGATACTTGAGATCAACAAAAAGAAGGATATGACTATCCTGCTTGTCGAGCAGAACGCAAATCTCGCAATGGATGTTGCAGACAGAGTCTATGTACTCAAGACAGGCTCTATCGTTATGGAAGGTACAGGAGTGGAAATGCAGAATAATGAAGCTGTAATTGAGAGCTTCCTCGGTCAGAAAAAAGACTGACCGGTCAGACTGCTGAGGATCGACATGATTGATATTCTGAGCATATTTGCCAATACAAAGCCGGTGGTAGGCGTCATACACTCGCGTGGTGATTCTCCTGAGGATGCCGCTGCACTGGCAGAAAAAGAAATCAAAGCTTATTACGAAAACGGTCTCGACGGAATACTTGTCGAGACCTATTTCGGTAATTACCATAATGCGGCTGCAATACTGGAGCTGCTTCGCAGAAAGAAGCTGCCGGTCCCGTACGGCATCAACTGCCTCAATATCGATGCCATGACATTTGAGATGGCCAACGATTACGGATGTGCCTTCATGCAGATAGATTCTGTAGTCGGACATGTCAAGCCGAGGGATGAGGCTTCGCTGGGAGAATTTTTCAGGCGCTTCCGTGCAAGGACAGGTGCTGCCCTTATGGGCGGGGTACGCTTCAAGTATCAGCCGGTACTGTCTGAAAATACTCTTGAAGAGGATCTGCATATCGCAATGGACAGATGTGACTGTATATGCGTCACTCAGGATGCGACGGGTCAGGAGACTTCACCGGAGAGAATAAGGACGTTTAAGGATGTGATCGGAGCATTTCCTCTTTTTGTCTGTGCAGGAGTCACGCCGGACAATGTGACAGAGCAGCTGGGCATAGCTGACGGAGCGGTGGTCGGGAGTTATTTCAAGGACAATTACAGGGATACCGGGATCGTATGCGGAGGCCATGTAAAGGAGATCATGGACAGGGTCAGGATGCTGAGACAGGCTGCGCAGCCGCAGTATTCCCGGACGGTGTCAGAGAGGTTATGAGAAAAAACTCCTGGAAATTGCCTGCCTCCTGTTTATTCGCGGCGAATTCAGGGATAATGTCAGGTGATTTATGGAAAGACATGCTGCAAGTGGTACAATGGATCACTCATTGTGAAGAAATACGGCGGAGGGGGATTATCTATGGATAAAGTGTTCTTTATCGGAGATGTTGCTCAGGATGAATACTACACGGCAGACAGATTTCCGAAGATCAAGGAGAAGATCATAGTTCATGAGCTGCCTCCTATGATGGGCGGTTCCATCGCCAATGCTGCATGTGTATATGCGGCACTGGGGGGACGGCCTTATTTTATGACTGCTCTCAACAGAGGTCATATTACAAAAAAGCTGCTGGCATCTTTAAACGAGTACGGTATCAATACTGAACACATGGTCTTTGATGACAGCATTCCCGATGCACGATGCCTTGTGATCCTTGCAGAGGATGAGCATACTGTCTTTATACCCACCCTGGGTATAAAGAGGATCGACATCAGTGAAAAGGCTTTTGAGATGCTTAAGGAAAGCGATTTCGTATATACCAATTTCTGCGAGATCGCACCGGTTGCATACGGAGATATGAAGGCCCGGGACATATTGAAGACGCTGAAGGAAAACGGTACCAGAGTATTCTGCGATGCCGACTGCGGTGAGATGGAAGAAGGCTATGATGAGCTCCTCAGGTATATGGATGTGCTCTTTGTCAACGAGATGGGAGAGATCTCCTTGCAGAATATCTATGGCTGCCGGTGGAAGGAGAAGCTTTTTGAGATGGGCCTTTCGACTGTCATAGTGACCAGAGCTGGGGACGGTTCGGATCTGTATGAAAGCAATGGCAACAATTATCACGTGAAGGGCATACAGGTGCCCGTAGCCGATGTAACAGGAGCCGGAGACACCTTCGGAGCCGGATTTCTGTATGCAAGGACAAAGAGTGATGATAACAGGCTCTGTGCGGAGTTTGCCAATTATATGGCAGCAAGGTCGGTGACTGGGGTGGGAGCGCGTTACGGTTCCTGCGCCGGAGCAGATATCAGAGGTTTCATATCGGAGCACGGAGGCAGACCGGAGGATTTTGAGATTATTTTGCGGGGGAATGACCTATGAGATCGATAAAGGCCCGGGACATTACTGAGACCGATTATGGGAAATACGGGAAGCTTTTCAATCTTTCAGGAGAAGGTGCAGATACAGGAAATACCAACTATTCAGAGGGAGAAGGCTGGTCCGATACGGATACGGCTGTCCCGCTGATCGATACAACAGGCAGGCTGGGCTATACATTTGCAAAGAAGGCACCCTTTGAACTGCATGAGATGGAACGGCATTCCCATACTCAGGAGGCGCAGATACTCTCCGATCAGCCGGTGGTGCTGTGTGTTGCGGAGTATAGGGGAGAGAGACCGCTGGCAGAGGATGTTGAGGCCGTGATAATAAGGCCTGGTCAGGTATTTGTGCTGGACAGGGACGTGTGGCATACCGCTGCCCACGGTCTGCTTCATGACGGACGTACCTACTGGATGGCAGATGTCTTTGACGGAGAACCGACATTCTGGGAAAACATTGAAGGCGGACCGGTATATATCGAAATATAAGCTGACGATCGGGAGGATACGGCAGCCCCTTCTGTTCATCCCGGTGTACTCCGGATCAGATCGAAGAGATGACGCGGGAGCAGATAGCATCCAATCAGCGGGATGGATTCCTGACGGATTTTAAATAAAGAGTCACAACAAATTTCGGACATATCATCATACATAAAAACGTCTGGTATAAAAACCATGTAAAATCAAGTGAATTTTGCGTATCTATTCCTACAAAGTACAGACTATAGTCTGTACTTTGTTCTGCATTGCCGTCTTGTTAAATATATGCTATAGTAAATCACGTTGTGTGTCACTGTTGATACAATGACGGGGCTCACATGACGTTTCGACGCATTCTTCTGTGGTCTGTTCAGGTGATATAAGCAGAGTATTGGCCTGCATTTTTCGTCAGTTCATACTTGCAGAAGGCTCTGCGTTTTGCCGCAGGGGTTTACATGTGGCAGGATCGGGTTATTCCGTAATAAAGCCGGCTGTGCGGCAGGTACCGCAGCGGTCAGGATGGCATATGCTGCCGGACTGACGGAGACGGTACCGGGTACTGGACCGGCATAAGGATAGAAGGGAAAAGTTATGTTTAATGCAGAAAGTATTGTTTTTGTGATCTACCTGGCTTTCATGCTGGGTATTGGCGTTTACTTCTTCTTCAAGTCAAGGAATGGCGGTGAGAAGGAATATTTCCTTGGCGGACGTCAGATGGGTGCATGGGTCTCAGCCCTCAGTGCCGGTGCATCTGATATGAGTGCATGGGTGCTTATGGGACTTCCTGCATCTGTATATGCACTGGGTCTCGGACAGGCCTGGGTCGCTATCGGACTTGCGATCGGCTATGCAGTCTCATGGCTGTGGGAGGCCGGACGTCTCCGTAAGTTCACCATCGTAGCCAATGATTCGATCACGCTGCCCCAGTATCTCACCAACAGATTTTTAAGTGCCAATAAGTCACTTCAGGTCATCTGCGCAGTTATCTTCCTTGTTGCATATACGATCTATGCGGCATCAAGCATGAAGGCCTGCGGCACACTGTTCCATACTGTGCTCGGGGTCGATGCAAAGGTGGCGATGTATGTTGCTTCTGCAATCATCATCCTTTACACATTCCTCGGCGGATTCTCGGCTGTATGCTGGACTGATTTCTTCCAGGGACTTCTCATGCTGGGAGCACTCCT
Organism: Lachnospiraceae bacterium UBA1755; assembly: GCA_002314805.1. Classification (GTDB taxonomy): domain Bacteria; phylum Bacillota; class Clostridia; order Lachnospirales; family Lachnospiraceae; genus Darwinimomas. The sequence continues at coordinate 11,763 of DCHJ01000067.1, forward strand.
TATCGCACCTATCTTTGCGCTGCTGGTAGTTAATGCCGGCGGCGGTGCAGCAGGAGGGTTTGATTCAGTGTCTGCTGATTACTGGAATCTCTTCAGTGACTGGAAGGTGATCCTTTCGGGTCTGGGCTGGGGTCTGGGCTATTTCGGAATGCCGCATATCATTGTAAGATTCATGAGCATCAAGTCTGACAGGGAGCTCAGAAAGAGCGCAAGGATCGGTATCTCTTGGAACGTGCTCATAGTTATCTTCTCAGTAGCGGCAGGCTGTATAGGCCATCTCCTTCTCGGTGAGATCGACGACAGTTCCACAGTGTTTATCCAGATGGTAAGGATGATATTCCCTGCAGTGATCTCGGGTATCCTTCTTTCAGCTATCCTTGCTGCATCGATGTCAACTGCCGATTCACAGCTCCTTACGGCTTCATCAGCATTTGCCAGCGACGTATACAAGCCTATCATCCGCAAGGGCAGGTCATCAGACAGAGAGATGCTCTGGATAGGACGTATCGTGGTTATCGTGATTTCAGTCATCGCGCTTATCATCGCCTCCGATCCCGGCAGCGGTTCGATCATGGATCTTGTAAGCAATGCATGGGGTATCTTCGGCGCAGCCTTCGGTCCGGTCATCATCCTGAGCCTCTGCTGGAAGAGATTCAACTTTGCCGGTGCTCTTGCAGGCATCATCACAGGTGCTGCTGTGGATGGATTATGGCTTGCATTCCTGTCATCCACAGGTATCTACGAGATCATCCCCGGCTTCATCGCAAGTCTTATCGCAGCTGTGGCTGTAACACTTCTCACAAAAGAGCCTTCGGATGAAGTTAAGGCACTCTTTGACAAGGCAGTGGCATACGAAGACTGAAAATGAGCGGGAGCTGCGGGTGTGAAGGATACAGTGCATGTCTTCAGCTGATTCCGGCATGCGCACCCGCAATTCAAAGGCGATATCAGAGCCGTACCGGATACCGGCGTGGCTGAAAAACAGAAAAAATTGTGCAAATGGCTCGATATATCCGGTATATCGGGCCATGTTTTATTGCTAAAGTACTAAAATTCAAGTATCATTATGATATCAATCTTTTTAGAGGAGGGCCGCCTTATGATTTTGAATGAGGAGCAGCAGGCACTGCTGGACGGAAAGCAGGGCGAGATGATGGCTAAGGTTATGAAGACCCTTGTCATGTACGGCGAGGCATTCGGCGCGGAGCGTATGGTGCCGGTGACCAGCGAGTACGGGCATTCGGTTATCAGCTTTGGTCTGAGTGTAATGGATCCGGTCATGGACCTGTTTGACAGGCTCATTGAAGCAGGTGCTGTGTGCAAACAGAAGATTTCCGCAGATCCGGTTCCGATGGCAAAGAATGTACCCTCAAATCCGGTGCTTGATCTGGTGTTTAAAAAGTTTATGTACAATCGCCAGAAAAGGATTGAAAGTCAGCTTAAGAAGTTTGGAATGCTTGAGGACAATGCATTTACCTGCGCATGCTATCTCCCTGAGATAGGCAATGTGCCTAAACGTGGGGATGTGCTTTCATGGGCTGAGTCCTCTGCAGTCGTGTATGCCAATTCGGTGCTCGGTGCAAAGTGCAACCGCAATTCGGGCATCATTGAGATATTCGGATCAGTAGTGGGCTATGTGCCGGAGTTCGGTTTTCTGACTGAGGATGGGCGTAAGGCTGACTGGATCGTTGAGATCAAGACTACAAAGAAGCCTGAGGCGCAGATACTGGGTTCGGCTGTAGGCATGAAGGTGCTGGAAGAGGTTCCTTATATCGTGGGGCTTGATAAGTGGATCGGTACGGAGCTTACTCCGGAGACCGTGGCTTATCTTAAGGATTTCGGAGCCGCAACGGCATCCAACGGTTCTGTGGGTCTGTATCATATCGATAATCTGACTCCGGAGGCTAAGGAGCAGGGCATGGGTCTGCTGAGAGAAAATGTGAAGACCTATGTGATCGATGATGCCGAGCTTCAGAGGATTCAGGACGGGTATCCCTGTATCTGGAAGGATAAGGATGCAAAGCCTAAGCTCTGCTTTATGGGATGCCCGCATATGACATATGAGCAGCTTGTGGAGTGGACTGTCAGGGTTGAAGCGGCACTTAAGGCGGCAGGCAACTCAAAGGTACTGGTTCCGACAGTATTTACCACGGCTCCGGCAATCGAGGAGAAGTTTGCGGCGTCTGAGTATGCCGCAAGGCTCAAGGCTACAGGTATAGTGGTAAGTCATATCTGTCCGCTTATGTATATGAACAATCCGCTTGCCAAGAAGATGCCGGTGATCACATCTTCCAATAAGCTGAGGACATATACCAGCGCACGTTTCTATAATGACGACAGGATCCTGAGTATCATCACAAAGGAGGGCAAATAAATGGCAAAGACATTTAAAGGCAGAGTAGTTGCTCCGGGCAGCTGCAAGGCTCCGGCTCTCGTAAGCCACGGCGGCTTTAATACACTGGCAAGCTTCCAGTCGGCACTTATGTTCGGCGGCAAGGAGGCAAAATGCGGCGATCAGAATAATCCTGACTGCTATGAGAAGGCGATGGGAGGCACTGCTTTATGCCTGCCTGAGACGATCGGATCCACCACGGGAGGTATGGTGCTTTATGCGGCGGTCGCAGCAGGCAAGAATCCGGCGTGCATGCTTTTTTCCAAGCCCATCGATTCACTGGCAGCTTCAGGAGCGATCCTGGCAGCAAATTTCCTTGAGCAGAAGATGCCTGTTGTGGACAAGCTGGGTCAGGAGTTTCTTGACTATGTAAGAGACGGCATGATGATCACTGTGGATGAGGAAGGCAACGTCACGGTAGAATAGATCTGCGCCGCGCATGGCTGAAAAGCCGCAGAGGGATACGGCCGGTCAGCGGGTGCCCTGGGGGGCAGCAGACGGCAGGCAGGTACTGACCCGGAAAGGGCGGGGGCTGCTGTTACTGACGGAGTGAAGACCGGTGCGGCCGGTACTGACCGGGAAATGGCTGAATTCAGTCAGACCTGTGCATAAATAAGAGAGACATTCAGCAGCAACAGGTACAGACCTCAGGCAGACTGCAAAGAAGATTGTACCTGCAGCATAATAAAAGCAAACATATATCGGCAGCGGCAGCCAGGGGGCTGCGGCAGGCCAGGGAGGGCACATGAACGAGAAATATCAACCACTGTTTACTCCATGGAAAATCGGCAAATGTGAGATCAAAAACCGTATTGTCATGACTTCCATGGGAGGTACTTCCATTTTCGGATGGATGGACGGATCGAATCATTTCGATAAGGAAGCAGCCGACTTTCTTCTGGAAAGAGCTAAGAACAATGTCGGACTTATCCTGCCGGGTATCGCTCCGATAAGAGATACCATGTTCGGCAAGTGGCTTTATCAGAACACAGGCAAGTATGGCAAGCTTAAGACCTATATGGATGAGTTCCATAAGACGGGTGCCAAGATGTTCATACAGCTTACGGCGGGTATGGGACGAAGCATGGCTGTAAATGACCTTATGGTCAGGATGATGAAAAACAAAGCCATGGGCAAAGCAGGCAAGCCGATTTTCGATATGGACTATATCTGTGCTTCGGCATCGGCTACACCTAACCGCTGGGCGGATGATGTACCTTCAAGACCCTTCACTGTTGAGGAGATCCATCAGATCGTAGAAGCATTTGCAAAGACGGCTAAGCTCTGCAAGGATGCAGGAGTAGACGGTATCGAGGTTCACGCAGTTCATGAGGGATACATGCTCGATCAGTTCACCATGAAGTATACTAACTTCAGGACAGATGAGTACGGCGGAAGCTTTGAGAACAGATACCGCTTCCCGGCTGAGATCGTCAAGGCGATAAAGAGGGAGTGCGGTGCTGACTTCCCGGTATCGCTCCGTTATTCAGTAGTTTCAAAGACAAAGGGATTCCGTCAGGGTGCTCTTCCCGGCGAGGAGTACATCGAAGTGGGCCGTGACATGGAAGAATCCGAGAAGGCAGCCAAGTTCCTGCAGGATGCAGGCTATGACATGCTCAACTGTGACAACGGAACCTACGATGCATGGTACTGGGCACATCCGCCTGTATACATGGACAATAACTGCAACCTGGCAGAGGTAGAGCATATCAAGCAGTTTGTAGACATCCCTGTAGTATGTGCGGGCAAGATGACTCCGGATGCTGCTGCTGAAGCGATCGCAGCAGGCCGGCTGGACGGTATGGGAGTGGCACGTCAGTTCCTGGTAGATCCCGAGTGGGTGACAAAGCTCATGGAAGGCAGAGAGGAAGACATCAAGCCATGTATCAACTGTCATAACGCCTGCTTCACAATGTGCCGCTGGGAGGGAACCAACAACGTACAGGATCTTTCGGATGCGATCCATATGGCACGCTGCGCATTGAACCCGCGCACCATGCAGAGCAGAAAGTACAGGATCGTTCCTGCTAAGATAAAAAAGAAGGTGGCAGTCATCGGAGGCGGCATTGGCGGTATGGAGGCTGCGATCGTGCTTGCAAAGCGCGGACATGAAGTGACTGTATATGAGAAGGACGATAAGCTGGGAGGCACCTTTATCCTGGCTGCTGCTCCAAGCTATAAGGGACATGACAGAGCGCTCATCGAATGGTATCGCCGTGAGATCGAAAAGTATCCGCAGATCACAGTAAAGCTGGGTACAGAAGTGCAGGATCCTAATGCACTGGGCGCTGACGAGGTCATAGTGGCAACGGGTTCAGCTGCCAACAGACCGCATATCCCGGGTATCGAGAATGCCATCGAAGCCAAGCAGTTCCTCGCAGGACAGCCTGTAGGTGATAATGTTATCATCGTGGGCGGAGGACTTACCGGCTGTGAGATCGCATACGAGCTCCTGCTTCAGGGCAAACATCCGCAGATCATCGAGATGAAGAATGACCTTATTGCAGTGAAGGGAGTCTGCCTTGCCAACTCATCCTACCTGCGTGAGACCATGGCATACAGACATGTGCCGGTATACCTCAATACTTCCGTAAAGGAGATCAAGGTTCATTCGGTAAAGGTTGCAGACAAGCTCGGCCAGGAATTTGAAGTGACGGGTGACAACGTTATCGTTTCGGTAGGATATCACCCCACACCGATGGTACAGACAGAAAGCAAGAATATCCATTTCGTAGGCGACTGCCATAAGGTTGGAAACTTAAGGACAGTTATCTGGCGTGCATGGGATGTTGCGATGAAGATCTGATAAGCTTATGCGGGGTGCAGTCCGGAATTTGTCCGTGCCTGCATCCTGATTTCCAGGAACACGGGAATCTGCAGGATATCATTGATTTATTCAGAAAAGGATATGACCTTTGGAATCGTATCCGCATTCCATCCTGAGAGCATGGATATCCTGCCCAATGGATGATTGCGGCTGAATAAAAGATACTCATTTTGTGAAATGATGCTTCTGGCATTCTCTGTCAGGAGCATTTCACATTTCCGGATCAATCTGTTCCGGTGCCGGAGCTTTGGTTTCATAATGTAAAGGCTGAAAGAGGGTAAACTGCGCATGAAGAAAAATTGCGGAGACATGATATGAATACTGACAGCTGATAATGGCAGCTCTTTCGTTTGACAGCGATGAGTATAATATTTATAGGAGAGGTGCTGGAGGCTGATGCAAATTAGAAGTTGGCTGACGAGTATGGCAAGCTGAGACTTAAGGATGCAGAGCTTCTCGCTCTTGTGCGTCATTCCTGCATTCCGGCAGGAGAAGAAGCCGGTCAGACGGGATTTTCCGTGAGAAGGAGAAGCGTAAAGGCAGTTATTAAGAAGCCTGCGAAACAGACTGCGTTCCGGGTTGGATATCATATTTGTACATCTGACGAGATTGTGGTACACTAGTGGGCAGATTAAAAACAGGAAGGTCATTGAAAATGATTGGCGATCAGAAGATATTGTTCAGCGGCATGCAGGCCACAGGAAACCTTACACTTGGAAATTATCTCGGAGCACTTAAGAACTGGGTAAACATCAGCGATGAATACCTGACCTTCTTCTGTGTGGTTGACGAGCATTCGATCACGGTCCGTCAGGATCCGGCTGAGCTCAGAAGGCGTGCAAGGAATCTTCTCATGCTCTATATTGCAGCAGGACTTGATCCGGAGAAGAACTGCATTTATTATCAGTCGCATGTACCGGCACATGCAGAGCTTGCATGGATTCTTAACTGCTATACATACATGGGCGAGCTTTCAAGGATGACTCAGTTTAAGGATAAGAGTGCAAAGCACGCTGACAACATCAATGCCGGACTCTTTACATATCCTGTACTTATGGCTGCAGATATCCTTCTTTATCAGGCAGATGTGGTTCCGGTAGGAGTAGACCAGAAGCAGCATCTCGAGCTTACACGTGACATCGCGATGAGATTCAATTCGATCTACGGTGATGTATTCACCATCCCTGAGATATATCTGGGCAAGGTGGGCCGCAAGATCATGAGCCTGCAGGATCCGGAAAAGAAGATGAGTAAATCCGATGAGAACCCCAACGGTTCCATCTATCTCATGGATGACAAGGATACCATCATCAGAAAGTTCAAGCGTGCGGTGACAGATAACGAAGCATGCGTGCGCTATTCAGAAGACCAGCCGGGCATCAGGAACCTTATCGACATCATGTGCGCTGCAACAGGAAAGAGTACTGCAGATGTTGAAAAGGAATTTGACGGCAGGGGCTACGGCGATTTCAAGCTCGCGGTAGGCGAGGCAGTTGCGGCAGAGCTTATCCCTCTTCAGGAGAGATTCCACGAGATGGAGAAGAATAAGGATTACGTGGATTCCATCATAAAGAACAATGCAGAGAAGGCAGGCTGCTATGCAGGCAAGACCCTCCGCAAGGTTCAGAAGAAGGTAGGATTCCCTGAAAGGATCAGATAAAGGATTCATCCGGAGCATCTGACAGCGGGAAATAATCAGAAAGTATGTTAAGAGGATCAGAGAAGTGGAAGAAGAGATCCGCATAAATAAATATCTGAGCAGTATGGGATACTGCTCAAGACGTGAAGCAGACCGACTCGTTGAAGCCGGTCTGGTTAATATAGGTGACAGAGTTGCCATGCCGGGTGACAAAGTAACCGAGGGAGTGAAAGTCACAGTCGGCGGTAAACTCATAGGTGAGGCTAAGGATACAAAGAAGATAAAGCGGGTAGTGCTTGCAGTGAATAAGCCGCGCGGGGTAGTATGCACTACCACTGACAATGACAGGGCACCTACCATTGTAGATATGGTCGATTATCCTGAAAGGGTATACCCGATAGGGAGACTCGATAAGGATTCCGAGGGACTCATCCTCATGACCAATGACGGGGATCTTGTGAACAGGGTCTCCAAAGCATCCAATTATCATGAGAAGGAATACGAAGTCGAAGTAGACAGAGTCATCACGGAGCCCTTCTTAAGAAAGATGCGTGGAGGCATGTATCTCAAGGATCTAGACAGATCCACAAGACCGTGCGAGGTGCACCGGCTGACTGCATACAGCTTTTCGATCGTGCTGACCCAGGGTCTCAACAGGCAGATAAGACGTATGTGTGAGGAATGCGGGTTCAAGGTAACAAAGCTTAAAAGAGTAAGGATCATGAGCATACGACTCGGATCCATAAAAGAGGGAAAATGGAAAAAGATAGATCCCGAATGGTTGAATTAAACAGGCGGCTGAGGGAAGCTGCAAGGACATACTACCAGGAGAGCAGGGAGATCATGAGCAACCTGGAGTATGATGCTCTCTATGACGAGCTTAAGGCACTTGAGGAAAAGACAGGAATTGTCCTGTCTGATTCTGTTACACAGAATGTGGGCTATGAAATACTGTCTCAGCTTGAGAAGGTACAGCATGAGCAGCCTATGCTGTCGCTTGATAAGACCAAGTCTGTGGATGCGCTTAAGGAATGGATAGGAGATAAAGAGGCAGTACTCTCGTGGAAGCTGGACGGACTCACCATCGTACTTACCTACGAAGGCGGGGAATTAATGCAGGCCGTGACAAGAGGCAATGGATATATCGGTGAGGATATTACCGGCAATGCCAGGCAGTTTAAGAATGTACCGCTTAAGATCCCATATGAGGGAAAGCTTGTGCTAAGAGGCGAAGCGGTGATAAGGTATTCTGATTTCGAGGCCTTCAGCGGAGAATATAAGAATCCGCGGAATCTGTGTTCCGGTTCGGTGCGTCAGCTGGATCCCGGCGTGACCCGTGAGCGCAATGTCAATCTTTTCGTTTTCAGCCTTGTGAGCGCGCAGGATATAAATACGGAAGCTGCGCAGTCTGAAGGCTCCCGGTCATCTGCGGTTAACAGCTGTGCCCCTAAGGACACCATGGTCAATCAGTTCGAGTGGCTCAGGTGTCAGGGCTTTGAGGTGGTGGATCATATCACTGTCAGCGGAGATACTGTCGAAGGTGCCGTTGCAGACTATGCCGAAAGGATCAGGAGCTATGATGTGCCGTCGGACGGACTCGTGCTTGCGCTTAATGATATTGAATACGGAAGATCTCTGGGCACTACATCCAAGTTTCCCAGGAATGCTATCGCCTTCAAATGGAGCGATGAGCTCGCAGAGACAGTACTTAAGTATATTGAGTGGTCGCCGTCAAGGACAGGGTTAATAAACCCTGTTGCGGTATTTGAGCCGGTGGAGATCGAGGGGACGACGGTATCACGGGCAAGTGTACACAATATCAGTATACTCAGGTCGCTGAAGCTTGGAGAGGGAGACCGGATCACAGTATATAAGGCCAATATGATCATCCCGCAGATCGCAGAGAATCTGACCTGCAGCGATACGGTTAAGATCCCTGAGGTATGCCCTGTATGCGGACAGCCGACACGGCGCAGCAATGAGAACGGTGCCGAAACATTATACTGCAGCAATGAAAGCTGCCCGGTCAAGAAGGTCAAAGCATATGCGCTTTTCGCATCAAGAGATGCAATGAATATCGACGGCATGAGCGAAGCCACTATGGAAAAGCTTATCGGTGCAGGCTTCATTAAGACATATGCGGATATTTTCAGGCTTGAAAGATACAGGAGCGATATCGCAAAGCTGGAAGGCTTCGGAGAGAGATCCGCGGATAATCTCATTAAGGCAGCAGAGAAGGCACGGGATACCACAGTACCTGCATTCATCTACTCCCTGGGCATTCCGGGCATAGGTGCTGCGAATGCAAAAGTACTGAGCAGGAAATACAATGGTGATTTTGATGCCATAAGAAAAGCACCTGCGGGAGAACTCTGCGAAATTGACGGGATAGGGCAGGTACTGGCAGATAATATAAGAAGCTTCTTTGATGATGAAAAGAACAGCGCAGAGGCTGATGACCTTCTGGGTATTGTGAGATTTGATGCCGGAGACGGTGCGGCAGAGGACAGGGGGCTGGAAGGGCTTACCTTTGTGATAACCGGTGACGTACATATTTATGCAAACCGGAAAGAATTGTCCGGGTATATCGAATCAAGAGGAGGCAGGACATCGGGTTCGGTAAGCAGCAGGATAGATTATCTGATCAATAATGATATTGCTTCGGGTTCGTCCAAGAACAAAAAGGCCAAAGAACTGGGGGTAAGGATAATCACGGAAGAGGAATTTGTGCAAATGTTCACAAAATGAGGGCATTGTGTTGACTATAATAGTTATGTTTGCTATACTCACAAAAGTATTTATTCTTATGGAGGCAGGTTATGCATAACGGTACTGTAAAGTGGTTTAACGCAACTAAGGGTTATGGATTCATCACAGATGATGCTGACGGAACAGAGATATTCGTACATTTTTCAGGCATCAACTCAGATGGCTACAAGACACTTGAGGATGGTCAGAAGGTTACTTTTGACACAGCTGAAGGAAATCGTGGTGCTCAGGCAGTTAACGTAACTGTAGTTGCATAATTATATACGTCAAGTCAGGAAGTATTAATTAGCGATAACCATCAAGAGGAAGCTCGACCTAGCGTCGGGCTTTTCTTGTATCAGGTGCGGGTCAGCATTGCCGGTTCATGGCGTGACTGTTTATTCTCTGTCGGGCACGGCGCAGAGAGTGATCATTGAGGGTCACTGACAGACCGCTTGCAGTGAATTGAAAGATAAGCCGGGCCAGTCATCCGGACAGTCAGAACCACTGGAAGGCGTATGCAGAGCTGCAGAGCCTTTCAGAGTATATCAGGTATGGCATGATATCCCCGGAACTGCCGGGAGAAAGGAAGAATCCGGTCAGCGTCAGAGACGGAGCATGCACGGAAGATGAAAAAGGGAAGACCTATCGTAGCGATAATGTATGATTTTGATAAGACACTGTGTACAAAGGATATGCAGGAGTATACCTTCATACCGAGTATTTCGGAGTCTGCGAGATCCTTCTGGTCAAAAACCGATGAAGTGGCGAAAGAGGAAAGAATGGATCCGATACTTACTTATATGTATCTGATGATCCGCATGTCCAAGGACAGGCATAATCCCATTTCAAGAGATGTATTTGTCAATGCAGGAAAAGATATAAAGCTCTTTCCCGGTGTAACTACGTGGTTTGACAGGATAAATGCATTTGGAAAAGAACACGGAGTAGATATAGAACACTATATCATATCTTCCGGTCTGAGGGAGATCATTGAAGGAAGCCCCATTGCAGACCGCTTCAAAGAGATCTATGCCTGCGAATTTCATTATGATGAAAACGGTGCGGCGGACTGGCCCAGGATGGCAGTAAACTATACCAACAAGACTCAGTTTCTGTTCAGGATAAATAAGGGAATGCTCAATCTGGGCGACACCGGGAATATCAATGCATATACTCCCGAAGATGAACGCAGGATACCGTTCAGGAATATGATATACATCGGTGACGGGATGACGGATGTGCCTTGTATGAAGCTTGTAAAACTGAACGGAGGGGTCTCAATAGCAGTGTATCAGGGAAAAAAGAAGGACACTGTGAGGGAATTGCTCAAGGACGGAAGGGTGAACTACGTAGCCAAGGCAGACTATGACGCGGGGAAGGAACTGGAGGGCCTTGTCCATGACGTAATTATCAAAATGGCCTCGGTGAATACTCTTGTTGAAAGAAGCAAAAGGCAGAAGGACCTGTAAAGCCGGATACAGCAGTTCGGAAAAGCAATAATGTCAGGTATTTGATCCGTCTTTTGAGTTTAGGAGGAAAAGCAAATGTTAATAGATAAGACTGAAGTCCTTAAGTCGGCTGAGCCAAAGGAAGTAGCAGCACCGGCACCTGCAAAGAAGGCAGCGGTAAAGAAGCCTGTGGAAAAAAAGACTGCAGCAAGAGCAGGCGGAAAGTCAGAGTCAGGGAAGGCCGCTGAGAAGTCTGTGGCAAAGCCGGAGTCAAAGAAGGCCGCTGAAAAGTCTGCGGCAAAGTCAGAGTCAAAGAAGGCCGTTGAGAAGCCGGATGAAAAGTCTGCTGCAAAGTCCATAGTAAAGAAGGCAGCAGTGAAATCTGCTGCAAAGAAGCAGTAAAGAAGACTGTTAAGAAAGCTGCTCAAGCTGTAACGGCAGCAGAGAACAGGGCAGGTGTAATACTTACAGGATGAAGGACATCACGGAGTCCGGAATCAGGTCACGTTAAGTGACAGAAGGAGGGCGTCATATGTATATTGACAACATGATCGCAATGGGTAATACATCGGATGGGAGGCAGATCAGCATCCTTCCGGGGATGGCCAACAGGCACGGGCTTATCGCCGGAGCGACCGGAACAGGTAAGACCACTACGCTCAAAACAATGGCCGAGTCTTTTTCGGATGCAGGGGTTCCTGTTTTCCTTTCGGATGTCAAAGGTGATCTCGCAGGGATGTGTGTAAACGGGACAGGCAGGAGCTACCCGACCAGGTTCTGGGATATCTACGGAAAAAAGGGCATGCCTCTTCGCACCACGATCACTGAATTCGGTCCGCTGCTGATCTCGCGGGTGCTTGGCCTTAACCAGACTCAGACGGAAATACTTAATATTGTTTTTAAGATAGCTGATGATCAGGAGCTTCTGCTTATCGACCTGAAGGATCTGAAGGCAATGCTCAATTACTGCTCTGATAATGCAAAGGACTATAAAGCGGACTATGGGAATATTTCGTCCCAGTCGGTGGCGGCTATTATGCGTGCGCTTGTTTCACTGGAGGATAAGGGAGCAGACAGGTTTTTCGGAGAGCCGGCACTGGATATACATGATTTCTTCAGTACATCAGATGATGGACGGGGATACATCAATGTGCTTGCGGCCGACAGTCTCATCAATGACCCGACGGTTTATGCCACCTTCCTGCTGTGGCTTCTGGGTGAGCTTTTCGAGGTGCTGCCTGAAGTGGGAGATCCGGAAAAGCCGAAGATGGTCTTCTTCTTCGACGAAGCGCACCTGCTGTTTGATGATGCACCCAAGGTACTGCTGCAGAAGATCGAGCAGGTAGTAAAGCTGATAAGATCCAAGGGAGTAGGTATCTATTTCGTGACCCAGAATCCCCGTGATATCCCGGATGAAGTTCTGGCTCAGCTGGGAAACAAGATCCAGCATGCGCTGCGCGCATATACGCCTTCAGAACTGAAGGGAGTCAGGGCAGCGGCGGGATCTTTTCGTGTGAATCCTGATTTTGATACGGAAACTGCAATACAGAATCTCGGCACCGGCGAGGCAGTGGTCTCCTTTATTCAGGAAGACGGTTCGCCTGCTCAGGCTCAGATCGTTAAGATCATGTACCCGCAGTCCATGACCGGTCCTATCGAAGACAATCTGCGCGCTCAGATTATTGCAATGGATGCAATAAGAGAAAAATACAGTGAGACGTTCGACAGGGATTCCGCATATGAATTCCTTCAGAGAAAGCTGCAGGAGGACGCCGAAGAATTCAGAAAGGCGCAGGAGGAAAAACTGAAGGCGGCTGAGGAAGAGAAGGCAGAGAAGGAAAGAGAAAAGGCTGAGCAGATGGAAGCACGGGAGGAAGCGAGGACAGCCGAGAAGGAAGCCAGGGCTGAGGCAAAGGCAGCTGAAAAGGAAGCCAGAGAGGCCGCAAAGGAAGCGGAAAAGGCTGAAAAGGCGGCACAGAAGGAAGCAGAGAAACAGTCCATGGTCAAGAAGAGGGCAATAAAGAATGTGGGCAAGGCTGCCGCCAGCTCGGTAGGCCGTCAGCTCGGCAAATCCCTCGGAGGAGGCTTTGGATCGTTTGGTAAGACACTGGGAGGAAATATCGGAGCTTCACTTGGAAGAGGGATACTCGATACAATATTCAAGCTATGATTAAGGCATGTATTTTTGATCTGGACGGAACCATAATCAATACGCTGGAGTCTCTGCGTTATTCGGTGAGCGAGACCTTAAAACGGTTCGGGTATCCGGAGATCGATGAGCAGCACACGAAGGAATTTGTGGGTAACGGCGGCAGGAATCTTATAAGGCGTGCGCTGCAGCTCAATGGCTGCAGTGATCCCGGTACCCTTGAGCAGGCTGTTGCGGTCTACCGGGAGGTGTTCAGGGAAAACTGCACAAGGGATAATTATTCATATCCCGGGATGGAGGAGACACTCCGTAAGCTTAAGGGGCAGGGTATGAAGCTGGCAGTGATCTCCAACAAATCCCAGGAGAGAGCTGAGGACTGTATCAGGAAAGTATACGGGGACGGACTGTTTGATATGGTATGGGGAGAGCGCCCCGATATCCCCCTGAAACCGGATCCTGCCGGCATAATTATGCTTGCGCAGCAGCTGCATACAGCTCCGGGTGACTGCATGTATATAGGAGACGGAGATACAGATATGCAGGCGGGTATCGCAGCCGGATGCATCACGGTAGGAGTTGCATGGGGCTACCGCCCGCCGGAGCTCCTTGGGCAGTATGGCCCCCATTACATGGTCACGCGACCGGTTGACCTTTTGACAGTTTTGAAGTATTATGTATGATGGCGGACAAGGTGGCTGTATTGATTGTACTGCAGCAGGTACAGTCGGTGCGGCTGTCGGTATCAAATAAAGAAAGGCGAAAAAAATGTCACAGATCGATTTAACAAAGTATGGTATTACAGGAACAACAGAAATAGTTCGTAACCCTTCATATGATTTCCTTTTTGCAGAGGAGACAAAGCCTGAACTTACAGGTTTTGATAAGGGTCAGGTAAGTGAGCTTGGTGCAGTTAATGTTATGACAGGTATCTACACAGGACGTTC
>DCHJ01000116.1:0-2432 GCA_002314805.1 Lachnospiraceae bacterium UBA1755
CAGCTGGCACTGAAGGAGAAGCCGCTGGTAAGCATAATCAATCCCGATTATTCGGATTTCTTCAATCCCGGAAATATGCCGGAGAAGATCCGCGAATTCTGCAGGAAGACAGGTCAGCCTGTGCCTGAGAATGATGGACAGATCGCCCGCTGCGTATATGAGTCTGTTGCACTCAAGTATCGCTGGGCTCTTGAACAGCTGGAGAAGATCAAGGGAGAAAAGATCGACTCTCTCAATATCGTCGGAGGCGGTATCCAGAATAAATTCCTCAATCAGTGTGCGGCAGATGCAACGGAGCGCAGAGTTATCGCAGGACCTGTTGAAGGTGCAGCCATCGGCAATATCCTTATGCAGGCAGTTGCGATGGGAGAGCTTAAGGACATCACCGAGGTACGCGAGGTCGTACGCCGCTCAGAGAATCCGGAGATATACGAGCCGCAGCCGTCAGAACAGTGGAGAGAGGCATACGGGAGACTCCTCGGGCTGCTGTGATCACAGATAGCATTGCATCCTGATTTATCTGCATCGGATCAGCACCGGTTAAACACTGTAATAATGCTTTCCGGAGGAGATCAATGGTGCAGCTGACTAAGAGATGCTGTAATAGTATAAACATATAATAGGAGGACTGTTATGGAATACGGAAAGAAAGTATGGATTTTCCCTGATGCAGAGTTACCGCCTGAGGGAGTTGATCTTATCCCGGGACATGAGTCGGTTATCATAACCAATACGGGAGACAAGGATGCAAAGGTCAGGTTCACACTGTTTTACGAGGATAAGGAGCCTGTAAGCTTCAACGCAGTGGTAAAGGCCAAAAGAGTCCGCTGCTTAAGGAGCAACAGAAAGTCTGACTTCGGCAAGTATACTGCTGATTTCGGTGTGCAGTATGCTATCATGCTGGAGTCCAATGTTCCGATAGTTGCTCAGTACGGACGTGCAGAGCCCAGAGCTGTCAATTTCTATACAACACCGGGTTATTGCGAATAATTATGAGATCACTGCCGGCACTCACTTGCGCACAGGAAGCGGGTGCCGGCAGCAGATTTGATGAAAAACGCAGGATATGACAAAGGACAGGAAGACAGTGTGGAAGAATGCAGTTCTTCCATCGCTGCCTGTGCTGCGGTTTGCCCGCAGAATGGAGGTTAAAATGAAAAAAATAAAAGCAAAGAAACTTACACGGGAAGCCTTCGCTCCCTTCGGAGAGTATTATGAGATGCTGGATCCAAAGGGCTATGCCCTCTGCGGACAGCTTCATGCATTCTTCCCGGACAGACTTACAAATACAACTTCAGGAGCAGTGGGCTATTCGCCTATTACTGTAAAGAAACCTGAAAAGTATATCGTTGACTGTCAGGAATACCATACGACCACCTGTGAGATGATCCTTCCTATGGATGATGATATGCTCCTCCATGTTGCTGAAAAGAGTGCCGGTACAGTCGATAACTCAACAGCCAGAGCATTTATCGTACCGAAAGGAACCCTGATTAAGCTGGCTGCAGGTGTATGGCATCTTGCTCCTCTTCCCGTAAACGAGGAAGTAATACACTGCATGATCATTCTTCCTGAGTGCACCTATGCCAACGACTGTACGGTAGTGAATCTCGATGAAAAGGATCAGTTTGAGATAGAACTGTAAGGAGTGGTTTAAGTGAACATATTTCTGATAATTGCATTTCTGTTTTATTGCGGTGCTATTCTGGGATGGATACTTGAGTTCCTCTTCAGGAATCTAATCACCCATAAGGGACCTAAGGGAAAATTCTTCATCAATCCGGGCTTCTGCAAGGGACCGTGGCTTCCTATCTATGGTATAGGTCTTGCTGTGATGTGCATCATATCATATCTTGTTGAAGTAAACAGCATCGGTGCGAGCGACTGGCTGGTTATCCTGGTCATTGGTATCGTGATGAATATCATTGAGTTCCTTGGCGGACTGTTCCTGCTCAAGGTATTCAACATACGACTGTGGGATTACCGTAAGAGGTGGGGCAATATCATGGGTATAGTGTGCCCGCTGTTTGCACTTATCTGGTTTGCAGTCAGCGCGGTCTACTATCTGTTCATTCACGGGGCGGCAATGGGATGGATCGCCTGGCTTTCAGAGAATCTGGCGTTCTCATTCGTCGTTGGTCTGTTCTGGGGTGTATTTATCATCGACCTCATTTACTCATTCTATGAGGCAAGCATTATCAGGGAGTTTGCAGACAATCACGATGTTATCGTCAAGTATGAGGAGCTCAAGGAGCTCATCCAGAAGTCACGTCTGGCTAACGGTGAGAAGTCCAGGATCATCATCCAGACGTCCGGAGCGGGCGGTGAAAACCTCAGGCAGTCTCTGGAGAGAAATATTGAGCATTTTGAGGACAAGGTTACCGCCTGGAGATCAAAAAAAGCAGGAGAGGATGATCCATCCGGAAGAGATC
>DCHJ01000116.1:2521-5171 GCA_002314805.1 Lachnospiraceae bacterium UBA1755
GGTAAAGAATCCGGACCTCAGACAGCAGATAAATGTATCCGGTACAGCAAAAAGAATTAAGATATGGCAAAAATATATGAACTTATCACTCCGTGTCACTTTGGCCTGGAGTCAGTAATGAAAAAAGAGATCGTGGACCTCGGTTATGATGTAACCGGGGTCTGCGACGGTAAGGTTACCTTTGCAGGCGATGCGGAAGCAATCGCAAGAGCCAACATAGGACTGCGCACCACCGAGAGAATACTTATCAAGGCAGGCGAGTTTACCGCAGTTACGTATGATGAGCTCTTTGAAGCGACCAGGGCGATACCGTGGGAAGAGTATATCCCTAAGGACGGAAAATTCTGGGTCGCAAAGGCCAATTCGATCAAATCTCAGCTCTTCTCACCATCAGATATACAGTCAATCATGAAGAAAGCCATGGTGGAGCGGCTTAAGTCTGTCTACGGGGTGAACTGGTTTGAAGAAACCGGAAATTCATATCCTCTGAGGGTATCAATAAATAAAGATGTGGTGACAGTGGGGATCGATACATCCGGTGAATCACTGCATAAGCGCGGCTACCGTACCATGACGGCAAAAGCACCCATCACAGAGACACTGGCAGCGGCACTTATCATGCTGACTCCCTGGCATGCCGACAGGGTGCTTGTGGATCCATTCTGCGGCTCGGGCACCTTCGCTATAGAAGCGGCAATGATGGCTGCAAATATCGCTCCGGGCATGAACCGTGAATTTCTTGCTCAGACCTGGGATAATATCATTGATAAGAAGATATGGTACGATGCCTTTGATGAAGCTAATGATATGGCAGATCTGAGCGTGGCAACAGATATCCAGGGCTATGACATTGATCCGGCGGTCATAAGGGCTGCCAGAGTAAATGCAGAGCAGGCAGGAGTCGCCGGACTCATCCACCTGCAGCAGAGGGATGTTGCAAAGCTCTCTCATCCGAAGAAATACGGCTTTATCCTTACTAATCCTCCCTACGGGGAGCGTATTTCCGATAGGAAGGAATGTGAGACTCTGTACCGCGTGCTGGGAGAGAGATATGCAGAGCTTGATGCATGGTCGATGTATATCATCACAGCACTTGCAGATGCCGAGAAATACATAGGCCGCAAGGCGGATAAGAACAGGAAGATATATAACGGCATGATGAAGACATACTTCTATCAGTTCATGGGACCAAGACCGCCTAAGAGAAGCAGTCAGGCATGACGATATGGAGCAGGACGGGCAGGACAATAAAGGCTCAGGCGGTGGATCATCCCGCGGGAGCAGCGTATGAGGCAGCACGATGAAGATAACACTGGCAACAGGAAATAAGAATAAGCTTAAAGAGATCAGAGAGATATGGCCCGAAGCGGAGGTTGCGGGTGTGAACTCCGAGGCAGAGGAGACGGGCAGCACCTTCAGAGAGAATGCAGAGATCAAGGCAATGGATGTCTGGAACAGGACCGGCGGTCTTGTCATGGCAGACGACTCAGGGCTCTGCATAGATGCTCTTGACGGAGCACCGGGGATATACTCTTCACGATTCATGGGAGAGGATACCTCCTATGATATCAAGAACGCAGCTCTTATTAAGAAGCTTGATGATATGGGACTGGAGGGGAGAGCGAGGGCAGCTCATTTCACCTGTGCCATCTGCGCGATACTCCCTGACGGGACAAAGATATTCGCAGAAGAATATATGCCGGGAGAGATAGCAAAGGAGATAAGAGGAACCAACGGCTTCGGATACGATCCTATACTTTATCTCCCGCAGATGAAAAAGAACTCAGCCGAGCTGAGCCCCGAAGAGAAGAATGCCATCAGCCATCGCGGAAAGGCATTAAGGCTGATGCGTGAAAATCTGCGTACGATACTTTGAAAGAACATTATGAAGCAGTATTCCAAGGACGCCGGCGGAGATCAGTTCCCCGGCGAATACTGTAATAAAGGAAAGCCACAGCGGCACGAAGCCGTATACGTAATACAGCATGAGAGGCACCACTATAGTATTGAGTATGACAGGGGGCATCACAGCAAGATACTTATTGTGACGGAGCTTATATGTAAGAAATGCGGCAGCCAGTGTGGTCAGGGATCCCAGAATGATATCAGGAAGTGCCGCACCGGTCACGAGATTGGCAAGCAGACAGCCCGCAAAAAGACCGGGGATCGCAGCCGGGGTAAAAACCGGAAGTACACACAGCGCTTCGGAGAGTCTTACCTGTATCTGACCGCCGGCCAGACCCGCAAGACTGGTAAGCCATGTAAGCAGCACATAAAGGGCTGCCGCCAGTGCTGCTTGCGCAAGAAAAGATGTGGATTTCTTATGTTCATTCATCGCTATACAAGTATAAAGAGTTTCGGGAGCTTTGTCGAGGTATGGTATACAAAATAAAACGGAAAGCAGAGAAAAGAAAACAGCATAAATGACGCATACGGACGGCTTGCAGGAATCAATCTTGCGCGCCGTCTTTTTGCACAAAATAGTTTTACAGCCGCAAGGCGGCAGAAAGGAGGAATATGAAAACAAACGCACTTGACAAATACACTCATTGGGTGCATACTGTGCACGAGGTGAACATTATGACGATCCATGAAATGAGAATTGCACTTGGTGATACGCAAAGTGAATTTGCCGAAAGATACAACATTC
>DCHJ01000117.1 GCA_002314805.1 Lachnospiraceae bacterium UBA1755
ATGCAAATAAGTGATAGAGATAGATTAATACTTGAGCACATGGTTAAGTATTGTGAAGAGATAGAAGGATATGTTGCAAGATTTGGCGATAATAGGGAACTATTTGAAACGGATAATGCATATCGCGGAGCATGTTCACTTGATATACTTCAGATAGGTGAGCTGTCAGCAAGTCTTACAGAGGAGTTTAAGCAACAAACAGCAGAGATGCCATGGAGAGATATTAAGACGATGAGAAATGTAGTGGCACATGGGTATGGTACATTAGATGTTGACACTACATGGAATACAATTAAAGAGGATATTCCGGTATTGAAGGAGTTTTGCTTGCAAAAGTTAAGCAGTAAGATAGAAGAGACCGCGTAAAACCTCATGTTTTCAATAGATTTCCGCAATCACGGGGCTATTTCCCCTACGGGGACTAGGCTGCGCCGTCGCTTCCGGCCTCGGCATGAAATGAGGAGACTATCGAAAGATGGTCTCTTTTTGTGATATAATAGTTAAGACTATATTACAATAACATTAAATATGTTAATCACGGCTTACGGGCCTGATTATATATTAAAGCAAAGATAAAAACGCAACGTGTACTGTAAAGTATGCCAGAGCCGGTAGGGCGCATAATGTCCGGTGGACATCAGTTTTGCGTTGACCGGAACGGAGTGTAGATCCCGGCCGTCCTGTGAAAACAGGGTAAGTAACCCGCCCCTCCGGGTTGTCTGTTCTTTGCACATTCCAATCAGAAAGGAGGGATTGTCAATGGGCAAAGTGCATAGCAGTCTGACAGTGATTTTTGAGGAGCCGTTCTGGATAGGGGTCTTTGAAAGATATGAAGACGGAAAGCTGTCTGCATCCAAAGTGACCTTTGGTGCGGAGCCGAAAGACTATGAGGTGTACGAATTCATCTTAAATCACTATTATGATCTGCAGTTCAGCCCCGCTGTGGCAGCTGCCGTAAAGGAAACTAAAAAGAATCCGAAGAAAATGCAGCGTGAGATTAAGAAATCTTTTGGGAATATTGGAATAGGGACAAAATCTCAGCAGGCACTGAAATTACAGCAGGAGCAGAACAAACAGGCACGAAAGGCAAAAAGCCATGAACAAAAATTAGCTGAGGCTGAGCGACTGTTTGAACTGAAACAGCAAAAGAAAAGAGAGAAGCATAGGGGCAGATAATGCCCCGTGCAATCTCAATTATTGGAGCATTCATGAATGAACTGTATGAAAAAATATATGCTGAAGTATCAAAAATCCCAAAAGGAAAGGTTGCTACCTATGGGCAAATTGCAGCGAAACTAGGCAATAGGAGACTCGCGAGAGTGGTTGGCAATGCACTTCATGTCAATCCCTACTACGGCAAGGTGCCATGCCACAGAGTGGTCAATGCAAAAGGAGAGCTGTCTGGAGCCTTTGCATTTGGAAGTTATGATGCGCAGAGAAAACTATTGGAATCCGAGGGAGTGGATGTGACCAATTTTTGTGTGGATCTTAAACAATATGGGATCAAAAACTGAATGAAAAATGTATCTTTTGTGAAATGAAGGGTGGAATAATATTTATAAACGATCTGATTTACTATTTAAAAAGTTAAGCAGAAATTAGAAGAGACCGCGTAAAACCTCCTGTTCTGATATGGTTTTCCGCAATCGTGGGGCTATTTCCCCTGCGGGGACCAGGCTGCGCCGTCGCTTCCGGTCTGCGGCATGAGATTGGGAGACTATATAAGGATGGTCTCTTTTTTATTGATATTATATTGACAGCTAGTAAACACTAGCTTATAATACCTTCTTGGCTAGTAGATACTAGCCTGACGGTTACAGAGGTAAATAGTGTGAAAGAAAACAGCACTTTCATTACTATTTGTGCCGCCGCTTGGCGACGGAAGGGATTATTATGAAAGATAAAGAAGAATTCAACTTAGATGAGTATTTAGCAAAAGGAGTGGAGCATCTTGTAAAGGACATTGCTAAATCTGTTTTCAAAAATGTCAGGACCGGAAGATTCATGACTGAGTTTGCAGGTGCGACTATGATAGCTACAAAGAAACGTCACGCATTGGAAGTGAAGGGTGAGCACATCCCGTCATTCCTTATCGCCAGCATTACGCATTCGTGTAATCTCCACTGCGAAGGATGTTATGCCAGGGCAAATAAGGAATGCTTCGATGGAGGCGTGAAAGAAAAGAAGATACTCAATGCAGAGGAATGGGATGGTGTATTTGCTGAGGCCGAAGAATTAGGCATATCTTTTGTTCTTCTGGCTGGAGGGGAACCGATGATGAGACCGGATGTACTTAAGGCAGCCAGCAGACATAGAAAGATACTGTTCCCGGTATTTACAAACGGAACGCTGATAACGGAAGGTCTTCTGGGGTTACTGACATCCAATCCAAATCTTGTACCTGTTATCAGTGTGGAAGGGGATGAAGCTGAGACCGACAAGCGCCGTGGTAACGGAGTGTATGAAAGAATTGATGCATCAATGAAAGAACTATATAACAGAGAGATTCCATTCGGAGTATCAATAACAGTCACAAAACCTAATGTGAATGAAGTATTCAGCAGCATATTTGTCCACAACCTACTAAGAAAAGGATGCAAGGCAATAGTCTATGTTGAATATGTGCCGATGGATGAGTACACACGCCAGATAGCACCGGATGACAGTGACAGGGAAATAATGAAGCAAAGACTAAACATTCTCAGAAGAGAGCAGGATGGAATGCTGCTGATTTCATTCCCCGGGGATGAGAAATCCTCAGGCGGATGTCTGGCAGCAGGAAGAGGATTTTTCCATATAAATGCATTCGGTTCTGCAGAGCCGTGCCCGTTTTCTGCATACTCCGATACCGATATCAGAGAGACCGGGATAAGAAAGGCACTTAAGTCACCACTGTTTAGAGCCCTGAACGAAAAGGGAATAATGGATGCGGATCACATCGGAGGCTGTGTACTGTTTGAAAAGAAAGAGCTAGTAGAAGCATTATGCAAAGGGGAGGCTAAATGACAACTAAGGAAAGAATCGTTGATGAAGCACTTACGCTGTTTTCTGCAAAAGGATTCAAGGGGACTACAGTAAAGAATATAGCCGATGCAGTAGGAATAAAGGATGCGTCTCTGTATAAGCATTTTGCTTCCAAACAGGAGATCATGGATGCCATCGTGAAGGAAGCTTATGCGCATATGGAAAGACTGTCACAGCAGCTGGGCTTTCCATCAGGGGATGCTATCGGAGAAACAGCACAATATTTCAAGAATGTCGACAGAAAAAAAATAATCGACTTAGCAAAAGAAGTATTCATGTTCTATCTGACTGACAACTACATGTCCAGGTTTTGGAAACTGTCAAATATGGAACAATACAATAATCCGGAGCAGTATGAGATATACAGGGTATTCATAGACGGCGGAATCGAGTATCAAACACGGCTTTTCACTGAAATGATAAGGATCGGAATTTTCAAAAAAGGAGATCCGGAAATAATGGCTTACAATTTCTACTCGCCAATATTCCTGCTCCTTCACAAGTGTTCAGGACATGAGTATGAACTGGAGCCTACATTAGGACTCGTAGGAAGGATTACCGGGGAGTTCTATGACAGGTATCATAAATAAAGAATCTGTTGTAATACATATGCAACAATAAAAAACAATGAAATCGTCAGTCTGATCATTGAGTGGGCGCCGTAATGGATTATACTTTGTGGTGAGCAGACTGCGCTGTCGCTTCCGGCCTGCGGCATGAGTTGAGGAGACTATCGAACGGTAGTCTCTTTTGTGTTATACTGAAAAAACAATTGTAGTCTCTTAAACGATTTCAGTAGCAGCATTAGATACACGTTTATCTATAAGGTAAGGGGAATCGCAATGAAAAATTAGACTATTTTGTTTGAGACAAACGATAAAAGCATATCACTGCCAGGTGGATAATGATACCGTATGGTCTGACAGGAACCAAATAGATGAGCTGTTTTTGGAGGGAAAATATTTGAAGTATACACTGACAGAAGAAGAAATATTTGCACATAGGCCCATACCTTTCTTTTTTATCACTACTACTGATATGAAAGAGTTTACGGAAGATAAGATCCGTGAAAAACTAATGGGTCTCAGGGAGAGAGGCTTTGGAGGTATAGTGTTTTTTAATAAGCCTCCCATCGGTTTTGATGCAGAACATTATCTTGGAGAAGAGTGGTTTACTGTGGTACGAAGCTTTTGCAAGGTATGCAGTGCACTTGGACTTCCTATGTGGATAAATGACGGCTTTGATTTTCCGCCGGGAGCTGCAGGCGGCAGAGTTAAGGAACTGTGTCCTGAACTTGAGCAGCAGTATCTGGAGATCGAAGACGGAAAGATCACAGTTAAAAAAGCCGACTGGGGATTCCCCGCGTTTGAGGATCCCAGATCAGGTCAGCTTTTCAGAAAACTTGTATATGAAGCATATAGAGAACACATAGGGGAATACTTTGGCAATACGGTTATCGGATTCTTTTCGGATGCGGATAACAGGAGAGTATTGCCGCCTGCTATGTTCGCCTCATCCGGACCACAGACTGATTATTTCCCATGGTCCGATACTTTTGCAGAGACCTTTGAGAAAGAATATGGATATGATATAGTACCATATCTTTCGCAGATTTTGGCACGGGAGGATATTTGTCAGGCAGAAGATTATTGGGAGCATTCCGGGCATTTGTTCCAGCAGTGGTTTGCAGGCAACGGCGAGTGGCTAAGAGCACATGGTCTTGAGTATACAAGTCATTCAACAGATACCCCACCATTCCGGCATGACGAGACCCCCCGTACCTCCGCACTTACAGAAGGCCGTTTTCTTGATTTACAGAGACATTTTACATATCCCGGTACAGATCAGGAGCTTCTGGCTCTGGATGGTGGCAAGCATGTGAGAGCTTCGTCTATGTATGTACCTCATGTGATATGGGGAGATCATATCCATATGGACAGGATGGAAGGATATGAGGATGTTACTACAGATACCCGTGCAAGACAGGCAGCTTCTACGGCATTTATTTACGATAAAAAGGGTGCCATGTGTGAGATGTTTGCGGCCAGCAATTTTGGCGTTTCCTCAGAGGAGCTTATGCAGATCGCTGCTTTTCAGATGATGGAGGGAATTACCTTTGTAGTCCCGCATGCATATCATTATAGATTCTGTGGGGAAATCAAATACTTTGCACCTCCGGAGTTTTCAGAGCATGGGATGCTGGACTCATCAGTTCGTGAAATAAATCAAAGTATTGCAGAGACTGCCGCAATGCTGGGAAAGGGAGAGGCGGTATACCCTATAGTCTTACTTGATCCCACTTCATATATATGGAGAAATACGCTGGATTCAAAAGAATACTTTAAGGCATTTTCGCAGCTCAACCGTATGCCATGGGGATTTGCCATATGTGATATTAAACGTGTGCTTGAGAAAAACCATGGATTTAAGATTGCTGTCAGTGCAGGCTTTGAATTATCTGATGAAGAAAAACAGGCTCTGGAGAGAAAGGGTATTGTCCTGTTGACATGCAGGGAACTTGTGGGACCGGATGGCAATATGCGTGTTGCTGCTATACTAAATGATTGCGATATACGATATGAAGGTACAGGTGTGCCACATTTTACAAGAAGGATAATTGACGGGGAAGAATTCGTCTTCATCGCAAATATTGAAAGTACGGAAACGATCAGCGGAAAACTTACAGCATATGGACGTACAAAGACACTGCGTCTGGCGCCGGGAGAAATCAGATATATGAGTAAGACCTACGATGACATCCCTGAAATAAAGGCGACAGAATATGTGATGGATCTGCCGGAAGAAGCTGAGGCGCGCTTTGATACGGTTAATGTTATTCCTCTCGAACGTTTCTGCTCTCCACGCGGTATCGTGACAAAGTGTGAAGGCGATAAAAAGCTATGGTTTGATTTTACATCAAAGGATCGGCTTAAGGGACTCACTTTAACTTTCCCAGTTACTGCTAATGGAAAGGCTGCATTGGATGGGACAGAACTTATCGGACACAGCTGCTATGTGGCAGATGACGAGTGTGTATGCTTTGAACTGCCTGATATTCCGGCAGGTGATCATTCGCTTTGTATAGAAACAGAAAACAGATTCTTCCCGTATGACAGGATACTTTTACAGGGTGATTTTGATGTAGAAGCAGAGACTGATCATACCGAGTATAAGGAAGTCCAGACGATCTATAATATCGGGATATACATTCCTTATGAAGCAAAGGTAACACTAAGCACCCGCAGCAGCAGATTAAGTATTAATAGGTCATGGGCGGAGCAGGGACAGCCATTTTACTCGGGAAAAGCAGTTTATTCCTGGGACATAGTATTACCGGAAAAGGCAAAATACCTGTTGGATTTTCCGAGGGTAAGAGATGCAGCGACATTGTCAGTGGACTTTAAAGAGTATGGTAAGTGTATACGCAGGCCGTATGAGTTTATGTTCGAAGCTGAACCGGGAAAGCATCATATTGAATTAAGTGTTGTCAATTCTTATGGAAATGCCATGGAATGTTACAGGGAAGAAAGCGGTATACTGGGAGGGGCTAAGCTGCATAAACTTATTTAAACTATCAGGGACAAAACGGATTTTACCAGCGAAAGTATACCAAAAATAGTTTACATTTATGTTCCTCATCCGGAGAGCTTTGTTCCTGCAGGCAATGAAATCATATATCCGATACTGAAGGAGAATAATGAAGAATATACGCACTGATTATAGATTCACACTTATAAGCTGTTATGGAGGACTGTTCTCACAGGCAGTAGCCATTAATTTTGTGCCGCTGTTATTCATCCGGTTCTCACGTCAGTTCGGACTGTCACTGGCGCAGCTTGCAGTAATTCCTGCACTGGATTTCATAATCCAGCTGATCATGGATATGATATCTCCAAAGCTCTTAAAGCATATAAGCCTCAGGATGTATACAGTGCTCGGAGCATTCTTTATGGCGCTGGGTACAGGTCTGCTGGGCGTGCTTTCATTAAGCTTCTATGATCCTTATGTGGGGATACTGATATGCACTGTCATTGCAGCAATCGGAAGCGGTACAATGGAAGTAATAGTGAGTCCTATTGTTGAAGCATGTCCTACAGAAAATAAGGCATCACATATGTCATTGTTACATTCATTTTATTGCTGGGGATCGATCTGTACCATAATATTGACTGCCATACTTTTCAGCATATTGTCTATTGATAAATGGCCGCTCATTGCAGCCCTATGGGCTATGGTGCCGCTTGCAGATGCAGTTTTATTCAGCTGTGTTCCTATTACCATAGTTACAGAAGAAGAGGCAGCCTCACCGCTTGGTGCCTTAGTCAGGGATGTAAGGCTCTGGCTTGTGCTGGCTGCAATGTTTTCAGCCGGGGCGACAGAGCACGCAATTACCAACTGGGCATCTGCGTTTGCGGAAGATACGCTTAATATCAGTAAGACGTTGGGAGATCTGATCGGACCATGTATGTTTGCGCTGTTTATGGGGGTGGGCAGGGTGATCAATATCAGTTTCAGCAGGAAATATAAGATATTGAATATTCTTACAATAGCAGCGGCATCATGTGCGATACTGCTGATGCTGGCAGGATTTGCACCAAATATTTATGTGAGCATTGCGGCCCTTGCTTTGACCGGATTCTTTGTATCGGTATTATGGCCCGGTACACTATCGCTGGGGGGAGAATTATTCCCGGCAGCAGGTACATCGGTATATGCTCTGTATGCGCTTTTCGGTGATGTCGGCTGTACCAGTGGGTCAGGCTCCACTGGCTTAGTGGCAGATGCCTTCGGCGGCAATCTGCGCATCGGATTTATATGGGCAGCAGTGTTCCCGGTCATCGGACTTATTGTGCTTTTGATCCTGAGGGGAAGACAAAGGAGAATTATTTGAAATGGTCTGGCGTGAAACCCCGAGCTTTTCCGCCAGAGGTTCCTGTGACATCCCGTTATGTTTTCGCAGTTCGATGATATTATCTTTAAACATCCTTTTGCCCCGCTGCTATTTCTCAATTATCATGTGTCATGGTCTATACTCATGCTGTCAGCAGGTTAGACTATGCTGTTTCATGATACTGCGCATTGCACGGTTTCTCCCTGATCCCGAGTACTGCCCATCTGTAGTAGGGTATCCGTGATATTATTGCGTACAGTCCGTAACCTGCTGCAAAGCCTGCTGCCAGACTGACAACGTAGCATGCCCATGGAGGAAGAAGTCCGGGTTTTGCTATTAGCAGCGCTGCGGATGATATCCCCAGATAGTGGAATACATACAGTCCAAAGCTGTGGTCACTCATCCATCTGGTGAATCCGGTATCAAAGTTAAAATATTTAGCGAAACCGCCGAGCATAGTCAGAGAAGTGAACCACGCATATGCGGCATAAAGCGGTGTCCGGTTAAGCGGCTCTGCCGCATAGTTTAGACCAAAGCTGCTGCAGCAGAATACTGCTCCCAGTATTACGGCAGCGGCCAGTAATGGATAAAACCATTTTTTTAACAGTTCAATCACCCAGTCATGCGAGAATACGAAGTATCCCAGAAAGAAGGCAGCACCGTAATATCCGAACCGATACACCGTAACCACAGGAGTATTAAGTATCTGGGCAGAAAGCCATATAACAGCAGTCATTATGATCAGCCATACAATGCCGCATTTTTCGCAGAGCCGCCATAGACGATCCTTTTCAAATCTCCTCACAAGTATCAGCAGCATGGAAAACAGCCAGAGGAGCTGCATGTACCACAGCACTCCGCAGCCGGAGAGGACACATATAAGATACTTTATGATACCGGGGAATCGCATGATCTCGCTGCCGGCAGCCGAAAAGGAGGTATTGATCCAACCCTGGGTAAACTGGAAGGCAAAGAGGCCGACGGTCGATGGGACAAGAAGCCTTACAGTCCTGTCGGCAGCAAATCTCTTTGCGGTCTTCCTTTCAAGAGATATCCTTGAGCAGATACCGGATACAATAAACAGGAGCATCATAAACCAGGGGTATACAATGTACTGGAAGACATCATAGTATTGTATTTCCATATCTGTGATCTTTCCCAGTGTACCCGGTATGCCTTCGGCATTGTACATATAGAGGACGTGGAATACCAATACGAGTATTACCGTGACCCATCTGATATTATCCAAGTATGTCTTTCTCATAAAATTCCCACCTATGCAACTGATTATAACATCAATAATAAAACATAGGATAGAGTTATTCTACCAATTATTGTTTACAGCAGCAGACATATTTTGTTAATAACCGTAGCAGCAATAAATACAGGATTCATATTATTGCAGGCAGAAAAGCATGGATCATCCGGCCCCCGATTATGCCAATAAACAGCGGAATAATCAGGCAGTGATGTTATGATATTCCTTGCTTTCAGACGAAGTCTGTACGGCAACAGAAATATTACTTCCGCGCTGATATCTGAAAAGCATGCGGGCGATGCTGAACAGAGGTCTTTTAATATTTAGCGGGCTTTCAAAGCCGGTATTGATAATAAAGCTGTTCAGCCTCTGCTGCTCTGCCGGTGCCCACATCATATTATTGATGTCGCAGTAATCACATTTCCCGGATCGTGCAATACAGCTAAGATGCTCATTCATAGTACGTATGGTTTCATTCTCATGAGGATTATCCACAGTAACAATACCGATACGGCATTTAGGTGCATAATCCCTGATGTGAAATATGAGAGAAGCATATTCACTGTCAAAGACTGCTGTGTTTTCGGTAAAAGTATCAAGATCCTCAGCTCCGATATGGATCAGTATACTTTCGGGAATAAGCTCAGATATACATACATCGAAAGCAACCTTGGCATCGCAGATCTTTAAGCCGGTAAGGGATCTGTTAAAGATGGCTTCTTCGATTCCGAAGGCCTGTTTAAGTTCATTGGCAGGAATCGCTCTGTCATCAGTGCCGCCAAAGATCACGATGCCGTTTCCTGTGGTGATTTCATTAAGTGTATGGTATTGATTGATCTCATTTCTGTCCAGACTCATTTTGATTCCCTCCCCGGAGCTTATGGTTTTAAGTGTGATACCGACTGGTTCTCCGGCATCATTGTCAAAATTGCCGGATGCAGTCCTTTTATCGATAGCAAGGTTTCTGAAGTACACTGCGATATTTAGCAGGACGATCAGAAGATTGATTATATAAGCGACAAATACATAGTTGATTTTGCCTGTGAGCAGCTTTGCCGTGATACCGCACAGATAACCCAACGTGATCAGCAGTATAAACGGGAGACTTGAGCCTCTGGTGGTTCTGGCCTTGTAAGCCTTTGTGAGATTCATCGGCCACGAAAGACCGAAACAGATGAGCATCATGGTTTCGCATATTGATATCATTTGACTATTCCCCTTTCCTTTTCAGGACATACTTTATCATCCATTCCGAAAAGCACAATTTTATGAAAGTAAAGAAAGAAAAATACAGCAGCAGGCGTTTATTTTACTTTCAAAAGGGTGAAACTATCTTATAAAACTCATATAATGTAAAAAAAAAATTATTTTGTGAGGGCTCATGACTGACAGCGCAGAAAATAAAAAGAATGGATTAAGAAACAGGATCTTCAGACCGATGGCAATACTGATAGGGATACTGTCACTGCTGTCTGCATGCATCGGATCATTCCTGAATCTGAAGACAGAGGGAGAAAAAAGAGATATAAACCTGTTGAATACTGCCCGGATGGCTGCTGAAATGCAGGCATCGGATACTGCCGGAGAAGACCGGGAGGTCGACAGAATGAACAGACTGGCAGCATCCTTAAAGGGAGTAGATGTCATATCAGTAGTAAATGAGGACGGCATCAGAGTATTCCATACCAATAATGAGCTTATAGGCACAGAATATGATGGTGTGATCCCGGATTTTTCTGCCCGCGGCAGCAACGGATATGTTGAAAACGGCAGCGGCCCGTCCGGTCAGCAACGGAGAGCATACGCGCCTGTTTACGATAAGGATGGAGAATACAAGGGATTTGTTCTGGCCATTGAACTGATGAAGAATATCCGAACAGAGGTAATAAATACTCTGATCGTATATGGGATCATCCTGGCAGTCATCATGCTCATAGCAATGCATCTGTCATCCGGTGTCAGCAATAAGATCAAAGATACCCTGATGGGCTTTCTCGGCGGTCATTCATCAAGACCATTGACCGGTGAAGAGATAGGCAGCAGGATCGGACTGTCAGGTGTTACCGTACGCAGGTATATGAATTATCTGGTCAGTATCGGTAAGGCAAAGGGTGAGATGGATTACGAAACCGGCGGCAGACCATGCATCAAGTATTCCGTTATCTGAGCTGAGTGCACATCCAGGTATCCCGTCCGGGCAATCGTATGGATACGAAAAGATCAGGTGTCAGGGAAGCTTATGACAGATCGGCAGAAAGGTGATGCCGGATCAGGACGGAAGCCCAAAACCGGCGGTTTTTAATTACTATTAAAGTAATATGCGTACAATGAAGGCGAGAAACCAGATCATTAGGAGGAGCTATGCGTATTCTGATTGCAGATGATGAACCGGAGATACTCAGGGTTCTGAAGGATGTTTTTGAAAAGAATAATTATACTGTTGATACATCCGACAATGGTGAGGATGCATATCTGTACGCCCGGCAGACTGAATACGACTGTATTATCCTCGATATCATGATGCCGGGGATGGATGGTCTGCAGCTGGTAAAGAAGCTCAGACAGGAAGGGTCCAATGTCCCTATTCTCCTGCTGACTGCACTGGATACCCTTGATGACAGAGTGATCGGACTGGATATGGGCGCAGATGATTATCTGGCAAAACCGTTTGCCATTACAGAACTGGAGGCAAGAGTAAGGGCATTGCTCAGGCGGAGTGATACCTATTCTCCTGATATTATCTCATATGGGAATATGAGGCTCAACGGAGGTAATTATGAACTCAGTACTCCCGGACATATCATCAGACTTAGCAATAAGGAATTTCAGATACTGGAATGCTTCATGAGAAATCCCAATACCGTGTTTTCAACAGAAAATATTATGGCAAGGTTCTGGAACTGGGACAGTAATGCAGAGATAAATGTCGTATGGACATATATCGGATATCTGAGAAGAAAGCTTGATGAGATAGATGCAGATGTAATAATCAAATCAATGCGCGGGAGAGGGTACAGGCTGGAACTGAAGAGATGACAGTGTAAAAGAATGCAGTTCTGTCATCACTGTTTGTGCCGCGGATCGCTGCGGAATGGAGATTAAAATGATCAGGAAACTGAGATGGAAATTTACACTGGTAGCAGTAGCATCGATCTCGATAGTACTCATTGCACTGGTGCTCGGTATCAATATTTTTTACAGCAGCAGTACTCAGGCCGGTCAGGACTCCATGCTGAGACTGATAACTGCAAATGATGGCATCCTTCCGAGAAAAATGCCACGTGAAAACGGAAAGCTTATCAAAAATATAAACTTTACGCCGGAAGCACCCTTTGATACAAGGTATTTTTCTATCTGGACAGATGCCGGAGGCAATGTGCTGGATGTACACATGGAGCATATCGCGGCAATTTCGGGAGAACGGGCGGAAGAGATCATCGGACGTATTGCGGACGGAAAGTCTGAATACGGGATCATAGACAATTACCGGTATCTCAGGTCTGCCGACGGAGACAGACTGCTGTATGTCTTTCTGGATATTGCCAGACAGCAGATGGCCCGGAGAAATCTTGTCAGGATATCACTTCTGCTTACAGCAGCAGCAATTTTTGCGGCATTTATACTTGCCTATGCTTTCTCGGGGACGGCTGTCGCTTCAACCGTAAAAAATATGGAGGCTCAGAAACGGTTTATTACAGACGCAAGCCATGAACTTAAGACGCCTCTTACGGCAATATCTGCATATACAAATATGCTGAAGGAGGAATTACCTGAAGACAGACGGATCACCGGCATGGAGGCAGAGACAAAGCGTCTTAACAATCTGGTCGTCAATCTGGTGGAGCTGTC
>DCHJ01000107.1:0-1141 GCA_002314805.1 Lachnospiraceae bacterium UBA1755
TGCAGTATTTCAGGCAGCATAGCCGGATCTGCAGAAAAGACAGAGCATGGCTATGACAATATAACAGCAGGAGAACAGCGATGAAAGAATTTGAATTAAAATACGGATGCAACCCCAATCAGAAACCCGCAAGGATATATATGAAGGACGGTTCAGAGCTTCCGCTCAGAGTATTGTGCGGCAGACCGGGCTTTATCAATTTCCTTGATGCTTTTAATTCCTGGCAGCTTGTCAAGGAGCTTAAGGAGGCGACAGGACTTCCGGCGGCAGCAAGCTTCAAGCATGTATCGCCGGCAGGCGCTGCAGTGGGACTTCCTCTTACAGATGTGGACAGACATATCTATTTTGTTGACAGTGACGCAGAACTCTCACCCATAGCCTGTGCCTATATAAGGGCAAGGGGTGCAGACCGGCTGTGCTCCTTCGGTGACTGGGCAGCACTCAGTGATGTATGTGATGCAGCCACAGCTGCTTATATAGCAAAGGAAGTATCTGACGGTATCATTGCTCCCGGATACACTCAGGAGGCTCTTGAGATCCTCAGGGCAAAGAAGAACGGCAATTACAACGTGGTTGAGATAGATCCTGATTACGTGCCGGCAGATATTGAATGCAAGGATGTGTTCGGTATCACCTTTGAGCAGGGACATAATAATTACAGGATCGACAGGACGTTGTTTGACAACATCGTATCGGCAAATAAAGAAATACCCGGGAATGCAATGATCGATCTTATCATTTCCCTCATCACACTTAAGTACACACAGTCCAATTCCGTATGCTACGTAAAGGACGGCATGGCGATCGGTGTGGGTGCAGGTCAGCAGAGCAGGATCCACTGTACCAGACTTGCGGGTCAGAAGGCAGACAACTGGTTCATGCGTCAGCATCCGAAGGTAATGGGACTTCAGTTCGTTGACGGTATCAGGAGAGCTGAGAGGGACAATGCCATCGATATCTACACATCAGATGAATATGAGGATGTGCTCCGCGAAGGCACCTGGCAGAATATCTTTAAGGTAAAGCCGGAGGTGCTTACGGCAGAGGAGAAGAAGGCGTGGATAGCGACTCAGTCGGGAGTTACAGTAGGAAGCGACGCATTCTTCCCCTTCGGTGACAACATCGAGAGGGCAAGAAAGTC
>DCHJ01000107.1:1232-3899 GCA_002314805.1 Lachnospiraceae bacterium UBA1755
GCCGACAGGTACGGCATGGTGCTGGCATTTACCGGGATGAGGCTTTTCCACCATTGATGTACTTTCGGACGGTGCAGCCGCCAGCAGCAGAGGGCAGTAAAGCGCGGCAACAGACAGCCGGAACGCTGACCGGACAGCCGACGATGGCAGTATACACTGCCCTGGTGCCGGAAGTACGGATCGATGGGAGCAGCCGGGGGCAGTAACAAGTTACGGCAGTCAGCTGAAACAGACAGCAGATGGCGTCAGACAGATACGGTACGCAGCGACAGCGTACAGAGTCAGCAGATAAACACATACAGGGCATATGCAGCAGATGCTCATCAGTACAGCTGTGATCAGGGAGAGGATATGAAAATCATGGTAGTAGGCGGCGGAGGCCGCGAACATGCGATAATCAGGAGCTTAAAGAAGAACCCGGAGATAACTGAGATCTATGCCCTCCCGGGCAACGGCGGTATGACCGGGGATGCCGTGACCGTGGATATCGGCGCAAAGGATATTGGGGCGCAGGTACGCTTTGCTCAGGGAAACGGTATCGATTATGCAGTCATCGCACAGGATGATCCGCTGGCACTGGGTGCAGTGGATGCGCTCAGAGAGGTCGGTATACCTGCCTTCGGACCGGACGCAAAGGCTGCAGAGATAGAAAGCAGCAAGGTATTCTCCAAGAATCTCATGAAGAAGTACGGGATACCGACTGCGCAGTATGAGATATTTGAGGATGCGGGAGAGGCTCTTGAGTATGTAAAGACCTGCAGGATACCCATAGTGGTCAAGGCAGACGGACTGGCACTGGGCAAGGGTGTTACGGTTGCCATGACAAGAGCTGAAGCAGAAAATGCGGTACGTTTCGCGATGGAGGACAGGGTATTCGGTGCATCAGGCGAGCGCATAGTGATAGAAGAATATCTTGAGGGGCCGGAGGTTTCGGTGCTTAGCTTTACTGACGGAAAGACCCTTGTACCCATGGTTTCGTCCATGGATCACAAGAGGGCAAAGGACGGTGACTTGGGTCCCAATACAGGCGGCATGGGTACGGTGGCACCTAACCCGTATTATACTGAGGAGATCGCACAGGAATGTATGGACAGGATATTCATGCCTACTGTTGAGGCAATGAATGCCGAAGGAAGGCCCTTTAAGGGATGTCTGTATTTCGGTCTTATGCTGACAAAGGACGGTCCCAAGGTGATAGAATATAACTGCCGCTTCGGAGATCCGGAGACGCAGGTGGTACTGCCACTGCTTAAGTCAGACCTCTTCACCATCATGAAGGCAACTACCGAAGGCACACTGGACAGGACAGAGGTCGTCTTCTCGGACGGTGCCGCATGCTGCGTGGTCATGGCCTCAGAGGGCTATCCCGTGGCATATGAAAAGGGGTATGAGATCAGCATGGATGATGATGTCAGGGAGCTTGTATATGTGGCAGGCGCAAGGTATGATGACGGAGTCCTGAGCACCAGCGGAGGAAGAGTCCTGGGAGTGACTGCCGTTGCACAGGATCTGCGCAGTGCAGTCGCAGGGGCATATGAAAATGTAAAAAAGGTTTCTTTCGGAAATGCATATTTCAGAAAGGATATCGGGGCGAGAGCGCTTAAGGCTCTGGAGGGATAATGGTCTATAGAGTATATGTTGAAAAGAAGGAAGGCTTCGGCCCTGAAGCAGTAAAGCTCCTTGCGGACTGCAGGGATTTCCTTGGCATCAGGGGACTTGAGCAGCTCAGGGTGATAGTAAGATATGACGTTGAGGGTATTGACAGGGAGCTTTTTGATTATGCCAGGACAGCGGTATTTTCCGAGCCGCAGATAGATAATGTATATGAAGAACCGGATCTGTGCGGGGCAGATGCTGTCTTTGCAGTGGAACCACTCCCCGGTCAGTATGACCAGAGGTCTGATTCGGCAGCTCAGTGCATACAGCTTCTGTCCATGGGCAACAGGCCGATCGTCAAGGCTGCCAGGGTCTATGTCCTCACCGGAAAGCTTTCGGCAGAAGAGCTTGAGAGGATCAAGGCGTATGTTATCAATCCTGTTGAATCGAGAGAGGCTGACCTTGCGCACCCGCAGACCTTAATACAGGAGCATGAGGAGCCGCCTATGGTGAGGACCGTGGACGGTTTCACTGCGATGAGTGAGGAGGAGCTGGACGGTCTGCGTGAGAGTCTCGGGCTTGCCATGGACAGCGATGACTTAAGGTTTTTGAGAGCGTATTTCAGGGACGATGAGCACAGGGATCCCACGATCACCGAGATCAGGATCGTTGATACCTACTGGTCGGATCACTGCAGGCATACTACGTTTTCGACGCATCTGGATAAGGTCGATATCGCAAGGGAGGACGTTGCCGGAGCTTATGAGAGATATCTTAAGCTCAGGGAGGAAGTGTATGGTGAGAGGGCAGCGGGCCGTCCGCGCACGCTCATGGATATCGCGACTATCGGAGCAAAGGCGCTCAGGAAACAGGGATATCTTAAAAACATAGATGTCAGTGAGGAGATAAATGCCTGCTCCATCAGAGTGCCGGTCGATGTGGACGGGCAGAAGCAGGACTGGCTCCTTATGTTTAAAAACGAGACGCATAATCATCCGACGGAGATCGAACCCTTTGGCGGTGCGGCGACCTGTATAGGAGGCTGCATCAGGGATCCGCTGTCGGGCAGGG
>DCHJ01000032.1:0-148 GCA_002314805.1 Lachnospiraceae bacterium UBA1755
AGAGCAGCTGATTTGTAATCAGCAGGTTGAGGGTTCGAGTCCCCCCATCGGCTTAGTTCTTAAGTCAGGATATGCCTACATAGCTCAGTCGGTAGAGCATGCGGCTGTTAACCGCAGTGTCATAGGTTCGAGTCCTATTGTGGGCGCT
>DCHJ01000032.1:220-9792 GCA_002314805.1 Lachnospiraceae bacterium UBA1755
AGCTCGTCGGGCTCATAACCCGGAGGTCGTAGGTTCAAATCCTACTCCCGCAATTACACGGAAAGCAGTATATGCTTTCTTTTTTTATGATATGATAAACAGTTCATTGACCCCAAATAGTCCCTTCACCCAAAGACAGCTGCTGAGGGACTTGGGTCTATAAACTTTATACTGAAAAACTAATGAACTATACCGGCAGCAATAGAACGCCGAGATCAATTAATTATATAATAACAAAGAATTGATAAGCCTGTAAAAGTTTCTTATAATAAGGATGCGCAAATAATAGTGATAGCGCAGCTAAGGGCCTTATATTAGGGAAATGCTGATTAATGAGTAATCTCTTACTGTGCCTGCTTTTAAAGCCTTGATTGTTGGACATAGGTGAAGACTGCAGGAGAGAATTATTAAATCAGTGTTTTCTTAGTATCACAGAACCAGAAAGTATATTATTAGGAGGATCTATGAATTACAAGAACAAGTACATTGGTAACGAAGATCAGCTCATGACTGTTCATGAAAGTGTACTCTGCCAGGGACGTCAGCAGGGCGTAAAGATGATTCATGTAGAAAATGCTGCAGGACTCAGTGTTACACTGCTTCCGGATCGCGGTATGGACATCTACCAGATCAGATTTAAGGGAAAGAATCTGAATTACATTGCACCATGTGGTATTGTAGCTCCCGAGTATTACGATGCAAGAGGCCTTGAGTGGCTCAAAGGCTTTTACTGCGGATTTTTGACAACTATCGGACTTCAGCATTTCGGCGGACCGCGCGGTGAGCATGGACTTCACGGCAAGTCGGCATATGCACCCGCAGAGAATGTAGAGATCGTAAGAGGGTCAGAGAAGGATGGACAGCCGACAGTTACCGTTAAGGGCACGATGAGAGAAGCATGGATCTTCGGACCTAACCTTCGCCTCACAAGATCTATCAAGTTTTTCTGCAACGAGAATAAGATCGAGATGTGTGATATGATCGAGAATTGCGGGTTCACAAAGCAGCAGTACGTCCTGGGCTATCATATAAACTATGGATGGCCGCTTCTTTCGGAGGCAACAAAGATCGATGTGGAGCATACAAGCGTCAGGGGACGCGATGATCGGGCACAGTCATTTATTGAAGAGATCAATACGGTTCCTTCGCCAGCAAACTCATGGCCGGAGCGCTGTTATATTTATGATATGAAGCCCGATGCTAAAGGGAATACAGGATACACCATTAAGAATGAAAAGGAAGGTGTTGCAGTAACCGCAAAATATCCCGCTGCAGCGTTCCCCAAGCTCTGCCAGTGGCAGTACTTTACAAGCGGGCAGTATGTCATGGGGCTTGAGCCGCTGGTTTGCGAGATGGACGGACCGCTGGTTGGAGAAAAGAAGTCACCGGCTCCGGCACTTGCAGCAGGCGAGATAAAGAAACACTGCATTACATTTACATTTGAATAAAATTTGCATGCAATGACAATTAATAAATCGCGAGCGGGTTGACCGCTCGCATTTAATGTTGCGGGAAATAACGCCTGTGCGGATGTAGCGTATATTGAACCGAGGAAATGGTGTATGCTGTCGGGAGGCGCCTGTGGAAAGTCCGGTGGTGCTAAGCCGTTCGTGATATCAACAGAGGGGGTACTGAGACGCAAGCGGGAGACCGTAGGAGTAAAAAACGTACGGGATACATCAGGGGGTACTGAGACGCAAGCGGAAGTCCGGCAGACATATCAGCAATTTGAGAAGTATCTGCTCACCCGGAGAAATGTAGTAATGGTATCAGAGGAAATCAGAGTGTATCAAGAATCCCGAAGATGTAACAGGAAGGGTGAAAATACATAGCGCCGGGGCTATCGACTGGGCAAAGGAGATGCAATTCAGCTGCGCAGGAAATCGTGCGCCAGAAATTCCGGCATGATATTTTCAAAGATGATACGGATCATATTGCCGGGTCTATCCTGCAGCAGATATGCGACTAGCAGCTGTTCTACAAACAGGTCTACGCCGGCACGCTTTTTTTCATCACTGTTGATGTATTCTCCGGCAATCAAAGGTTCAACAAAAGGGAGGAGTTCAATACGCATACGTGAAAGAAAACTGTCAACGCCAACTTCTCCGCGGGTGAAATCCAGCAGCGGCTTAAATCTGGAAAAGAAAAAGACCAGCGCATCCTTTGTGCTACCATGACTGTCAATGGCTTTAAGAAGCTCATTGTGGATCGTGAAAAAACACAGATCCCTCATATCTGTGAAATGATAATACACCGTGTTTCGATGCATATTGGCCTTAAAAGCAACCGAAGATATGCTGATATCCTTAAACTCGTGTTCCTTGGTGAGTTCGATAAGAGCATTGGCAAGTTCGAATTTCGTGTTTTTGGAATTGATCTGACTCATAAGCAGAAAAAACTCTCATAAGTGCCGTCGCACCAGCCGGCGTCCCAGTCGGCGTCCCAGCCGGCGTCCCAGTCTGCGCCCCAGCCGGCGTCCCAGGCTGCGTCCCAGGCTGCGTCCCAGTCTGCGTCCCAGTCTGCGCCCCAGTCTGCATCATTCAGCAGCAGGTATGTCCTCAGCAATTACATTTCCAGGTATATCTGACACAGAATCAGTACTGAAGGTTGCAACCGTCTCCTTGCCGACTTTGTCGCTGGCATGAACTTCCAGACCGGGGGTATCAAACTCAAACACCACAAGGGCCTCACCTTCATCAATCAGCGACGGGCTTATGGTTTTTCCGGTGGAATCCACTCCGTACACGGAACCAAAATCCACACCCGACTGGGCATCATCA
Organism: Lachnospiraceae bacterium UBA1755; assembly: GCA_002314805.1. Taxonomy (GTDB): domain Bacteria; phylum Bacillota; class Clostridia; order Lachnospirales; family Lachnospiraceae; genus Darwinimomas. The sequence continues at coordinate 3,001 of DCHJ01000032.1, forward strand.
AGATAAAGAGAAACCAGACCTGCAATACAGTCACCCTGAACGATCGTTGGCGGTGCGTCATCAATGCAGCTGATCGTTTCCCTCAGGATCTTGTTCATATTATTCTTGTTGCGGACCTCGACCTCGAGCGTACCGTTACTGGTTGCAGTACCGGTATATGTGCGGTTCTCTCCTTCAGTGAGTTCAAAAGGTTCTCCGGTCAAGGTCGCAGACACTCCGCTGTTGGGAAAAATAGAATCAACCTTCACTGTAACAAGCGCTGTCTTATAGTCACCGGGGTCATCCACGGTAACAGTAAACTTTGGCTGAGCCGTCAACAACAGAAAAAGGATAACATTGACAGCAATAAACGGCAGGATCCAGAACAGAAGGAGACTTAAGAAAGTCCGGTCCGAAGGGCGGATGGTTTTGTGCCCACGCCTGGGGTTTGCGATATTAAGATGATCATAACTTTTATAACTATTCATAGCTGAATTATACTATAATAAAAGCATGAAAACAATTGTATTCCATGTAGATGTGAATTCCGCCTTCCTCTCCTGGGAGGCCTGCTACAGGGTCCATACACTGGGTGAGACAGAGGACCTGAGGGATATCCCAAGCGCGGTGGGTGGAGACGTAAGCAAGCGTCACGGCATCATTCTGGCCAAATCGACGTCGGCTAAAAAATACGGCGTCCAGACCGGAGAGCCGGTAGTCAGTGCACTCAGAAAATGTCCGCAGCTGCGTCTTGTGCCGCCCAATTATTCACTCTACAACCGCTCATCTCATGCTGCGATAGCGCTCATGCAGCAGTACACAGACAAGGTGGATCAGTATTCTGTAGATGAAGCCTTTATGGATATGAGCGCCTGCTGCGAAGATCGGGATCCGGTAGAACTAGCGGATGAATTGCGGGTGCGCATGAAACAGGAGCTGGGTTTTACAGTAAATGTAGGTGTTTCTTCCAACAAGCTTCTGGCAAAGATGGCGGGAGACTTCGAAAAACCGGACAAAACACATACACTGTGGCCTGAAGAAGTACCGCTGAAGATGTGGCCGCTTCCTGTAGGCGATCTGATCTTCATCGGGAGAGCAACAAGTGCAAAACTCGGTAAACTGGGAGTCCGGACCATAGGGCAGCTTGCTGCAATGGATAGAGAACTTCTTTATGCACACTTCAAGTCACAGGGATATTTTATCCATGACCTTGCAAATGGAATAGACCGGTCTTGCTTCGATATGGATATCGGACCAAACAAAGGCTACGGAAACTCACTGACGACTCCCATGGACGTAACGACCACCGAGATGGCAAAACAGTACCTGTTGGAGCTGTCAGAGACCGTAGCGGCAAGACTTAGGGAGGAAGGGGTAAAAATCGGTGAAGTCACAGTTGGATTAAGAAGCTCAGAGCTTATCACACAGAGCCATCAGATGCAGATGTTAAACCCCACAGATCTTACTTCGGAAATCTACGAAGCAGCTTGTAAATGCTTTGATTGCATGTGGGACGGAGCACCGCTCAGGCAGCTTGGGGTGAGGACCGGCAAGGTAGAGGAAGAGAGCGCCAGGCAGATAAGCCTCTTTGACCGGACCGATTATGAGAAGCAGAAGGCTGCAGAAACAGCCGTAGATGAGCTGCGCGTGCGATTTGGCAATGATATAATTACCAGAGGCAGCCTCCTGGGTAAACAGGCGCGTTGGACACGGGATGACTGAAGTGGGAAACAGACGCGCCGGACACAGTACCGTGCCGGCTCAATTGGAAATACAGACTGTTTGGGATCCGGGCAGACCCAGTAGGCGGATGAGAAAACGTGTAAACGATCTGAGCTAAGAAACAGGAGACGTTACTGTGTATGTCCATAACAAGTGGGCAGAAGTAAGAAATAACCGGTGACGAGCAGGAAATAATCAGAAAGAGCAGTAAACACAGCTGCAGATGATAGGAATAACAAAAGGCAGCCGGGAACGAGCAGTAAATAATAGGAATACGCAGTAAACAACAGTGGCAGAAGCCAGAACCAACGGGTACGGGCAGGAATGAAATGGAAGGTACAGTTAAGCAAGCGAGTCCGAAGCCGGAAATAACCGGAAACAGGCGCAAATGAGCCGTAAACAAATGGAAAAAGATAGCTGTGATTAACGTCCGGAAGAGCTAAGAGAATGGCCGATGCAGGGCGGGTCATACAAAGAGAAATAAGAACAGGAAAGAAAAAGGAGGACAGACAATGTTTGAGAATGTAAGAGTCAACACCCAGAGCAGTATCCGTATTGAAAACGACGGTGCGGTCGTATATATTGACCCGTGGAAGATATCGGATACACAGGGAGATGCAGATGTAATATGCATCACACATAACCACTTTGACCACCTGTCACCGGAAGACATTGCGAGAGTTTCACATCCGGGCACGCTGGTGCTTGCTCCGTGGAGTCTTGAAGATGAGCTCAAGGAAAAGCTGTCAGACCTTACGGATGACAATTTTGAATTTCTGGAGCCGGGGGACGAGATAGACATCGACGATATCCATATCGAAGCCGTTGCTGCGTACAACGTAAATAAAGAATTCCACAAGCAGGAATACGGCTGGCTGGGATATGTTGTCGAGGCAGGCGGAGTCAGATATTACGCAGCTGGAGATACTGATATCAACGAAGACATCAGGGCGGTAAAATGTGATGTTGCTATGGTGCCGATCGGTGGCTTCTATACCATGAATATGGATGAGGCAGCTGATTATATCAACGAACTGGCTCCCAAATATGTGATTCCGATTCATTTCGGGTGCGTTGACGGTGTCGGAGAGATAGGTGACGATGACAAATTTGCTGATAAAATCAATAAAAATACGGTGGTTGTAAAAAAGCTGCACAAGTGATTTCTGCATATAACAGAATTTATCAGAGGGCCTTGCAGTGTTATGCGTACACTTTGCAATTTCTTAGGGAAACGCTGATTTGGTATACAAAACCTTGCAGATGCCTTAACCAATGTACAGTAATCAAGGTTTCGCGTGAAAACACAGCAATTAATTACCCTTTGTTCAGCGGTTTACCAAGGAAACACTGATTTAATGAACAATCTCATACAGTGATATTCACAAACTTACAAGAATCAGCGGTTCATTTTGAAAACAATACTATGGGTCATACCTTAATCGGCGGTTTCCAAACAGCCAAGGGCAGCACATTTGGACTTTACCGTGGATTGTCCCGCGGACGGCACAGCATTGTCGCGTATAGTTCACGAGGTCACATGATCCCGTAAAGGGAAATACGCATAAAAAAACCGTCTTCAGCTCAAAAAGGCAGAAGGCGGTTAATCACCGCCTCCTACTCGATTGAATTAACTAAAAAATGCCAAATCCTATCCGAAACATCCACTGAAACCCTTCCAAACCCCATTTGAAACCTCATCTGAAATCCCATCCAAAACATCTTCTGAAACACCAGCCGAATTCCCGTTCGAAATCACATATGAACACATTACAAACACCTTCCGAAACCCCACATAAAGGACAGCTACACTGATGAGATATTACGTCAATTCACTACATTCAGTGGGATATATTTTCCGGTCGCGCGGTCTTCTGTCAGGAAGATTGCTCTTTCCGTGATATTTCCGTTAGAAATTGCAGTGGAGGGCCCGGGCGTCGTTTCTGCCGGGTGTTCCGTAAGATATTGCTGGGCCGCTTCATATGTATCGACCAATACAAGGATCGATCCCTGACCGGTTTTTTCCGGATCGAAGGGTCTGAAGAAATATTCGCAATAGAAATCAGAAATCTCATAGGTCGTGTCGATCAGGAATACCGTTTTGCCGAGGACTTGTTCCGGGCCGAATTTGTGAATGGTCTCACAGGCGATATTGTTGGCCCGGTTCTGTCCTTCCATAAAATAAAGGTTATTGATATATCCACGGCAGAATACATTTGTTTTGATCGAAAGCAGGACATACAAGGCATATATTATGAGGGCTGCAAGTCCGGCAAGGTTAACAAGATAATGATCTGCACGATCGCATCCGGAAGCTGCGGAGGCCGGTGTTTTCATTTTGAAAGAAGCTCTGCAGAGAGTCTCTATGCCTCGTACCATATAGCAGGCAAAAAGCTGCATGGCTGCAAAACTCACGTATACCCACCGCATCTCAACCCGGATAGTAATAGACGAGCAGAGGATGCAAATCCCGATGAAGCCGGCAAAGAGAAGGCTGACAGCCAATTTCCGGCAAAAAAGCCGCTTCCCGCAAGAGATACTGTGGTCTGTACGTTCGTTGACCGGGCTGTGGCAATCGAGCTGCGAGGTATCCGGGACACTGCAATAATCAATGGTTTTCAGAATTCCGGCACCGGGAGATGTGTCAGCAGACACCGCGCCTTGCTGTGCGCTGCGTGTTGACTCGGCATCAGCTGCCGCCGTATCAGTGCGGCAGCCGCGTTTTAGATCAATGATCATAGATGAGAGAAAGCCAAGTCCGATCAGGCCGAAGAAAAATGCGGACAGCTTGATTAAGGTCTTGATGTTGGCCGGCGTATCCGCCCAGGGGATCGCACAGAGATAGCCCGGTCCGTCGTTGACACCAAACAAATACAAAACCTGACTTACACAAAACCGCAGCGTCTGGCTGACAGAAAACGTCTCTGTCACCTCGGTGCCACCTGTACCGCCGGGTATGGATTTTCCGATGAAGATAAATCTTATCAGCATGATTACAGCTGTCGTGGCAGCGGGGATGATCCAAAAGATCAGCTTGTCAGAAAAGTTCGCCTTGCGGCAGCGCTTACGCGTCTTAAGAAGTCCGATAACCAGCACAAGATAAAACAGTGCAACCAGCGTGATATAGCGTTCATGGGTAAAAGATACAAGTACATAGGCTGCAATGGCAAGAAAGAAACAGCCTTTTTCACTCAGTTTCAGCTGCAGGATGCCTCTTGAGGAAAGAAAAGCCTCGTCATGCGAACCCGCAATCAAAAAACGGTACAGGAAATAGAGTACACACAGAGCGAAGAAACAGGCCAGAGTTTCCATGAAACCGAGTGCCTGCCCGATCTGGTAGTAGGAAAAACGTGAAGCCAGATAACAGAGAGCACATAGAAAGGCCGCAATGCGGTTTCCTGAGATGCGGGTGCACATGGCGTAGATCGTATATGCCAGCAGCGTGTTTGTAATTATGTTAAAGGTAAGGTATCCGCGGACGTTGGCACCAACTATCGCCATCTGAAGGTATGTGAGGAACCAGTATACAGGGCGAAAACGTGAGGCCGTCCTGAAGGGGAAGGAGAATTCAAAGATATTTTGTTCGCCATAGAAGGACCACATGTACAGATCATCCATGTAGAGGGCATCAAGCTGTACATTGCGGTTAACATAAAATGCGAAGCATGCAAGTAACGAAAGAAAAATCAGACTCAGTACAAGTCCAAAGGTGCGTTTCTTTTGCGATTTACTTATCATCGGATACTCCTTAAGGTAGTTGTGAAAAACACATGTGGCATACGTGGTACATGTGGCATACGTGGTACATGTGGCATATGTGGCATACGTGGCATATGTAGCATACGTGGTATACGTGGAATATGCGGCATACGTGGCATACGTGGAATATGCGGCATACGTGGCATAAGTGGCATATGTGGCATATGTGGCATATGCGGAATATGCAGCATATGCAGCTTCGCGGCTTACGTACCCGGCGGCAGTGTAAGTATGACTGATTTATCAAGCTTACTTGCCACTAGGGAACCGCTGATTAAAGAGTAATCATTACCGCGCCTGCATTTTAAGCCTTGATTATTGGACATTTGTGAAGACTGCAGAAGAGAATTATATATTAAATCAGTCTTTCCCTAGGTATTGCCATCAGGGTTTGCTGTCTGTGATTAATCATGCATAGCATGATAGTCCTGATAGCGCCAGGTTCCTTTCTGCCCATAATTGATCATATAGCCGTTGGTACCGCGTTCGTATTGGAAATCGGGGTCAAAGACATAGGTCGTACCGTCGATGACGATCTCACACCAGCAGTGGGGGGTGATCCCACCCTTGCGCAGAGGAACGTAGCCGCTTATGCAATTGGCCTCATATCCCAGCGCCCTTGCCATCTCGCAGAGGCAGCAAGCCATATCATAACAGTCGCCATGCTGTGTTGAAAATCCTCTGTTGGCATAGTGCCGGATCCCAAGATCATCGTTGAGAGCAAAATCAGACATATATGTAATGCCTCCGCAGGCACACCAGTTATAAGCAGCCTGCAAAGTACCGCCGAGCTCATTGACTTTATCAATTGCCTGCTGAGATGTTCCGGCCGTTGTGGAGAGACCGCCGGGACCGCCGCTGAGGCGTCTGGTACGGACGATACCGTTTTCGGTCCATGCGCCATCCTGATTGACGGTATACCCGTCGGGTGTGACGGTATCAGTGAGGCAGTGACCGTCAGCGTCAAAGTAATAGCACTCGGAAAGACCGTCGCGGTTGCCGTCGCACCATTGCCATTTGTTAACCGGACGGGTTCCGTTATCATTGAGCCACAACCAGCCGGCAGCATCCTGTTTCCAGGTTCCGGCATAGGCGGTGGAAGCGGTGCATATTGTCAGGAGACATACAGAGAGTGCGGCCAGTACGTTTTTTGTTGTTTTCATAATCGGATGCGAAGTGTCCTTTCGTAAATTTGACTGAGTGATATGCTTACGAGCAATCGCGTAGCAATGTCATAATCAGCTGCTGAGTTTTCGTTATTTTTGTCTCCCCAAAAAAGGCCGGTATTGATTGAGTACGCATACAGCGAAAGACAGATAAACACTGCAGCGG
>DCHJ01000104.1 GCA_002314805.1 Lachnospiraceae bacterium UBA1755
ATGAGAGCCACAAGCACCAACCGGTATCAGAAGACCTTCTACGGGTACAATGCAGAAAGTTATGACCCGAAGACCGGCAGTGTATACTTAAGGGCAAGGTACTATAACACCCGTACTGGGAGCTTTAGCACGAAGGATACGTACATTGGTGACCTGATGGATCCGCTGAGCCTTAACAGGTACAGTTTCTTGATAATGACAAAGTATAGTGGGAGAAGATGAAATGAAGCTTGAATTGAATTTGTCAGGGGTGAATGTACAATTACAAATAAACGACTGGTCTTTGGAAGATATAGATATTGCATGGGGAATTTGCAGATTCTGCAGCAATTTGACAATATAATAATCCCTGCGAACAACATCTGCCTGGATCCCCAGATAATCTGGTACGATAGCGACCAATGTATCAAATTCTTTTTGTGCTTATGCAGGTTTGCTCTTATAACAGATACTGCTTGCAAAGTGAAAATCAATGTGATACAATGTTTGAGCTGTTCGGAAATCAGCAGAAAATGAAAAGAGGGAAGCAGAAATGAGAGAAGGAATCCATCCACAGTATAATCAGGCAGTAGTTACATGCAACTGCGGCAACACATTCACTACAGGTTCAACAAAGAAGGAGATCCACGTAGAAATCTGTTCAGCATGCCATCCGTTCTACACAGGACAGCAGAAGGCTACACAGGCACGCGGACGTATCGATAAGTTCAACAGGAAGTATGGAATGAAGTCTGAGCAGTAGGATTACTTACAAAGGAGCTGAGGTGTGTTGCCTATGCTCCTTTTTTAGTGCAAGGAGATCAAATTGAGCGTAAAAAGAGTTTACAGCTGTATAGGCGGACAGGCGGTGCTGGAAGGCATCATGATGAAAAACGGCAATAAATATGCCATTGCTGTCAGAAAGCCTGACAAAGAGATCATAGTCGATGTACAGCCATGTGCATCTATGGCGGAAAAGTACCCGGTACTTGGATGGCCGATCATCCGCGGAGTCTTCGCTTTTGTTGATTCACTGTCAGTGGGGATGAGCACCATACAGTATTCCGCTTCACTTGTGGAAGATGATGAGTATGACGAACCCTCCGGATTTGAAAAATGGCTCTATGAAAAGTTCGGGGACAAGACCGAAAAGGTGATAATGGGCTTTGCGACGGTGCTGGCACTCATTTTTGCAGTGCTGGTATTTATGCTGGTACCGATGCTGATATCAAGTCTGTTAAAGAGATGGATAGACAGTCATTTTGTATTGGCACTGATCGAGGGCGTGCTGCGCATAGTATTTTTTGTGCTGTACATCAAAGCAATATCCCATATGGAGGATATAAGACGCACCTTCATGTATCACGGTGCGGAGCATAAGTGCATCAACTGTGTGGAGCTGGGCAAAGAGCTGACAGTCGAAAATGTAATGTCCAGTTCCAAGGAGCATAAGCGCTGCGGCACAAGCTTTATCGTGATCGTCATGATCATCAGCATACTTTTCTTCATGCTGATCAGGACAGACACAGTATGGATGCGTGTGATCAGCCGTATCCTGCTCATACCGGTCATCGCCGGGGTATCCTATGAGTTCCTCAGGCTTGCTGGACGCAGTGAGTCAGGGCTGGTCAATATCTTAAGCCGTCCCGGTATGTGGATGCAGGGACTGACCACCATGGAGCCGCAGGCAGATATGGCAGAGGTGGCAATCAGGGCAACAGAGGCTGTCTTTGACTGGAGAGCCTTTTTAACCAGGGAATTCCCGGAGCTTTATCCGGACGGTATCCCGTATCCGGAGCCTGAACCCGAGGCAGAAGCAGATCCACAGCCAAAACAGGAGCCGCAGTCCGAACCGGAGACGGAGACTGAGAAATCTGACCGGGAAGAGACAGAGACTGTGACCGGCGGTGCTGCCGCCTCGCAGACTGTACAGGGTGGTACGGCACAGGCTGATACGGAAGCTGCGGGTGCAAAGGCAGAGTGAGCAGCAGACGGAAGGAATGTATCCGGCAGGAAAATGACATATTTTGATCTGTATGATGAAGGCAGGATAGCACTGTTTAAGAAGCGGGAGGGTGAGAATGATGCCCGCCTGCTGCTTTTGTGGGCGCTGGATATCGACATGACGGAGCTGCTTTCCAATTACACATCCAAAGAGGTCAGTGAAGAAGCCGCAGAGAAATACCGCAGTGCAGTAAGACTTCGCGCAGAGGGTATACCGCTCCAGCATATCACTCACGAGTCGCATTTTTTCGGTCTTGATCTGTATGTGGATGAGAATGTACTGGTGCCGCGGTTTGATACAGAGGTGCTGGTGGAGACCGTGCTCAGAGAAAACCCCGGCATGCGCACCCGCATTCACGATATGTGCACAGGGAGCGGCTGCATAGCCATCGCCCTTGCGAAGGAAGGCGGCTATGAGCGTGTGACTGCCTCGGATATTTCGAGACCTGCGCTGGAGATAGCAGATGCAAATGCTATGCGCAACGGAGTGGATATCACCTTTTATGAAAGTGATATGTTTGACCAGCTTGGTGCGCTCACGGAGCTGGATGTGATCGTATGCAATCCGCCGTATATAAGGAGCGATGTATGTGAGACGCTGATGCCGGAGGTGAGGGATCATGATCCGCGTATCGCTCTCGACGGGGATAAGGACGGACTTAGGTTTTACCGTATCATCGCAGGGGAAGCGCCAAAGTATCTTAAGAAGGGCGGGAGGCTTTACCTGGAGATAGGATACGATCAGGCGGAAGATGTGAAAAAGCTTCTTGCCGATAACGGTTTCAAGGATATAAGAGCAGTGCAGGACCTGTCCCATCTGGACAGAGTCGTATGCGCCAAATTACAGGAGTAATATGTTCGACAGTTTAGAGGATATTTTAAAGCATTACGAAGAGCTTATGGCGATGCTGGCAAGTCCGGATGTGGCAAATGATCCGGACAGGCTTCGCAGGCTCATGAAGGAGCAGAGCGACCTGCTTCCCATTGTTGATGCCTACAGGGAATATAAGAAGGCCGGTGAGGATGAGGCAAGCGCGCTGGAGCTGCTGGAGACGGAATCGGATGAGGAGCTGCGCGAGATGGCCAAGGAGGAGCTTGCCGGAGTCAGAAAGCGCAGGGAGGAGCTTGAGGGCGAGCTGAAGATACTGCTGCTCCCGAAGGACCCCAACGATGACAAGAATATCGTGCTGGAGATACGCGCGGGGGCAGGCGGAGAGGAAGCGGCACTCTTTGCGGCAGAGCTTTTCAGGATGTATCAGCATTACTGTGACAGTCAGGGCTGGAAGGTGGATATCATTAATCTCAATGACACCGGTATCGGCGGTATCAAGGAGGTCGAGGCCATGGTCACAGGCAAGGGAGCATACAGCAGGCTTAAGTATGAATCAGGGGTACACAGGGTACAGAGAGTGCCTGAGACCGAGTCGGGAGGCAGGATACATACATCCACGGCATCCGTGGCAGTCATGCCGGAGGCGGAAGAGGTTGATGTGGAGATCGATCTTAATGACTGCAGGATAGATGTGTGTCGCGCGTCGGGCAACGGCGGACAGTGCGTCAATACGACAGATTCAGCTGTAAGGCTTACGCATATCCCGACGGGTATCGTGATATATTCGCAGACAGAGAAGAGTCAGCTGCAGAACAAGAACAAGGCATTTGCGCTGCTTCGGAGCAAGCTGTATGACCTGGAGCTGTCCAGGAAGCAGCAGGCGGAGTCTGCGGAGCGAAAGAGTCAGATCGGTACCGGAGACAGATCCGAGAAGGTCAGGACCTATAACTTCCCGCAGAACCGTGTGACTGATCACAGAATAGGCTTTACATCTTACAGGATAAAAGAGATAATGAACGGTGATATCACCGAGATTTTAGACAGTCTTATTGCCGCTGATCAGGCGGCTAAGCTGGCAGGATAGCAGAGGGGTAATTATGAGCGAAGAGTTAAGAACGGCAGCAGAGACAGCAGCAGAGGAAAAGGTATCCAGAAATTTCATCGAGCTGGAGATCGATAAGGATCTGGCAGAGGGCGTATACGATCATGTACAGACAAGATTCCCTCCGGAGCCCAACGGATATCTTCATATCGGACATGCAAAATCAATACTTACCAACTACGGTCTTGCACAGCAGTACGGCGGTAAGTTCAACATGCGTTTTGACGATACCAATCCTACAAAGGAGAAAGATGAATTCGTGCAGTCCATCATAGCCGACGTAAAGTGGCTTGGAGCGGACTTTGAGGACAGGCTCTTCTTTGCTTCCGATTATTTCGGACAGATGTATGAGTGCGCAGTAAAGCTCATTAAAAAGGGCAAGGCATTTGTATGCGACTTAAGTGCCGACGAGATCCGCGAGACCAGAGGCGATTTCAATACGCCGGGTAAGAATTCACCGTACCGTGACCGCAGCATAGAGGAAAACCTTGCATTGTTTGAGGAGATGAAGAGCGGTGTCATCGCAGACGGCGCAAGAGTGCTCCGCGCCAAGATCGATATGGCATCACCCAATATAAATATGCGTGACCCGGTCATCTACCGTGTGGCACATCAGTCACATCACCGTCAGGGCGACAAATGGTGCATCTATCCGATGTATGATTTTGCTCATCCTATCGAGGATGCCATCGAAGGCATCACACATTCGATCTGTACCCTTGAGTTTGAGGATCACAGACCGCTTTATGACTGGGTGGTAACGGAATGTGAGTTTGATCCCAAGCCCCGCCAGATCGAGTTTGCCAAGCTCTACCTGACCAACGTGGTGACAGGCAAGCGCTATATCAAGAAGCTGGTAGAGGACGGCATCGTGGACGGCTGGGACGATCCGAGGCTTGTATCCATCGCAGCACTCCGCCGCCGGGGCTATACACCGGCTTCCATAAAGAAATTTGTGGAGCTTGTAGGTCTTTCCAAGGCCAATTCCTCTGTCGACAGTGCTATGCTTGAATACTGCATCCGTGAGGATCTTAAGATGAAGGCGCCGAGGATGATGGCAGTGCTCGATCCGGTAAAGCTTGTCATAGACAATTATCCTGAAGGACAGACCGAGGAGCTGCCTATGCCGCTCAATCTTGAGAATCCTGAACTGGGGGAGCGCATGCTGACCTTCGGGAAGGAGCTGTGGATAGAAAGAGAAGACTTCATGGAGGAGCCGCCCAAGAAGTATTTCAGACTCTTCCCGGGCAATGAGGTACGTCTCATGGGCGCATATTTCGTGACCTGTACAGGCTGCGAAAAGGATGCAGACGGCAGAGTGACAGTGGTGCATGCTGCCTATGATCCGATGACAAAGAACGGCATGGAGGTCGGGCGTAAGGTCAAGGGGACCATCCACTGGGTCAATGCCGCAGACTGTAAGCAGGTCACGGCAAGGCTTTATGAGAATATCGTGGATGAGGAAAAGGGCAAGCTCAATGAAGACGGAAGCCTCAATCTCAATCCCAATTCACTTACAGTGATCGACAGATGCTTTGTGGAACCGGCACTTGCGCAGGCTGAGGCATATGACAGCTTCCAGTTCGTAAGAAACGGATTTTTCTGCGCGGACTGTAAGGATTCCATACAGGGACAGCCGGTATTCAACCGTATAGTCAGCCTCAAGTCATCCTTTAAGCTTAGTTGATAGTGCTGTTTTTTCATGCCTGACATGTAATGTACCAATAAGCGTGGAGATGAAATCATACCCGTCTGGTGCAGCAGCCTATTGGCAGCAATTTACCCATAAGCGTGGAGATGAAATGTTTTCTGTATCCATCATTACGGACACATATCTGCATCATGATTCCGTCCGGCCATCTGATCAGACACAGGATTGCCGGGCTGTAACAGAGGCAGTATACTTGGTCGAAACTACCTAAAATTGATGATTATTTTGGTGGTTTTGCACAATGGCTATTGGAATCCTTTGGATTGACTCAAATATCAAAAAAAGCTATACTTAACGTAGTTGTGCGCATAAAAAAGTGTGCCGGTGAGGCACCTTTTTTATAGGTAAAAATTGAAGAAAGAAGGTCAACGGTATGAAGAAACTTAAGTACGGTATGGTTGGCGGCGGACCCGGTTCATTCATTGGCGACGCTCACAGAAAAGCTATCAATATCGATGCAATGGCTGAGCTTGTTGCAGGATGCTTTTCAAGGACGATTGAGAAGTGTCGTGAGACCGGTGATGCACTCGGTATCGATCCTGATCGCTGCTATGCAACATTCGACGAGATGGCAAAGGCAGAGGCAGCACGCGAAGACGGAATTGACTTTGCTGTAGTAGTTACTCCTAACGTAAGTCATTATCCGGCATGCAAGGCATTCCTCGAGGCAGGGATCAATGTATCATGCGACAAGCCGCTCTGTCTTACGGTAGAGCAGGCAGAGGAGCTTGAGAAGCTTGCAAAGGAGAAGGATCTTCTCTTCCTTGTTACATATACATATATGGGACATGTGACTGCAAAGCATATCAGAGAGTTCATCAAGGCCGGCAAGCTCGGAAAGATCCGTACCGTTATGGCTGAGTATCCTCAGGGCTGGCTCAACAAAGAAGGCGAGTGGGGCGGCAAGCAGGGCGAATGGAGATGCGATCCCAAGCAGTCAGGCGGCGTTAACTGTCTCGGTGATCTGGGAACACATATCGAGAACGCAGTAAGCCATATGACAGGCCTTAAGATAAAGAAGGTCCTTGCAAAGATGGATATCGTTGTACCGGGCAGAGTGCTTGATGACAATGATGTTGTCCTTGTAGAGTATGAGGGCGGAGCAACAGGCTGCTACTGGGCAAGCCAGTTTGCTATCGGTCATGACAATGACCTCAAGGTACGTATCTACGGTGAGAAGGGTTCTATCCTCTGGAGACAGGAGGAGTGCGAGACAGTTACCATGATCGATGCTGACGGAACTATCGTTGAGCGTCATCGCGGCAACGGCGGTATTGAGGCAGAGGCAGCTAAGTACGGCAGACTTCCTTCCGGACATACAGAGGGCTGGCTCGAGTCAATGGGCAACCTCTATAAGTGTTTCATCAACTGCATCAATGCCAGGAAGGCAGGAACATTTACTCCTGATATGATCGATTATCCGTCGGTTGAAGCAGGAGTTGAGGGTATCAAGTTTGTTGCAGCCTGCCTTAAGTCCAACGAGGCAGGAAACGTATGGGTAGAGGTATAAGTACAATACCGGGATCACAAAGCTAATAAACAAAAAATTCAGGAGGAATAATTATGTCAAGACCTATTACTCTCTTTACGATTCAGTGGGGCGACCTTCCCTTTGAGGAGGTTTGCAGACTTGCTCAGCAGATGGGCTTTGAAGGACTCGAGATCTCAGCAGCACATATCGATATGAAGCGTGCGGCATCAGATCCGGCATATGTGGCAGAGGTTAAGGCTACACTTGAGAAGTACGGACTTAAGTGCTGGGCACTGAGCAACCACCTTGCAGGACAGTGCGTATGCGATACACTGCCGGATGCATATGATTCACGTCTCGACGGCTTTGCACCTGCAGAGTGTGCAGGCGATCCGGAGGCTATCCAGAAGTGGGCTATCGGAGAGATGAAGTATACAGCTCAGGCTGCCAAGGCTATGGGCTGCAAGGTAGTAACCTTCTTCATGGGATCACCGATCTGGAAGTTCTGGTATTCATTCCCGCAGACATCAGAGGAGATGGTTGAGGCTGCATATCAGAAGGTTAAAGAGCTCTGGAGTCCGATCATGGATGTATATGATGAGTGCGGCGTAAAGCTTGCTCTTGAGGTTCATCCTACAGAGATCGCATTTGACTACTGGTCAACAAAGAAGCTCCTTGAGACCTTTGACTACCGTCCGACACTGGGCATCAACTTTGATCCGAGCCATCTGCTCTGGCAGGGTGTTGATCCGGCAGTATTCTGCAATGACTTCATCGACCGTGTATATCATGTACATGCAAAGGACGTTAAGCTCAACTTCAACGGACGCAACGGCGTACTCGGATCACATATCACCTTCGGCAATGTTAACCGTGCATGGAACTTCGTATCTCTCGGACACGGCGATGTTGACTTCGATGCTATCTGCCGCGTGCTCAATCAGGGCAAGTATGACGGACCTGTATCCATCGAGTGGGAGGATTCAGGTATGGATCGTGTATATGGTGCAACAGAAGCATGCGAGTACATCAAGAAGTACAACTTCGATCCGTCGGCAGTTGCATTTGACAGTGCAATCAAGACAGAATAATAAGGTTTTAGCCGCTTAAGGCGGTTGAAATAAATATTTAATGGAGGAAAAGAAAACATGAAAAAGATTTTAGCTATTGTTGTGGCAGCAGCTATGGTCCTTTCACTTGCAGCATGTGCAGCACAGCCTCAGGCAGCAGCAGCACCGGCTGAGGAGAAGGCAGCTGAGGCACAGGCACCTGCAGAGGAAAAGGAAGAAGCTCCCGAGGCAGTTGCAGCAGTAACAGAAGAGAAGACAGCAGACGGCGTTAAGAAGACTATCTACGTACTTGCTCCGAACCCGGATCACGGCTGGACAGGTGCTATCGGTGTATTTGCTCAGCAGAAGGTTGATGAGCTCAACGGCGAGGGCAACTACAATGTACAGCTTCAGACATTCGCTACAGCTGATGATCAGATCAAGCAGATCGAGGATATCATCGCTAACGATCCCGGCGACGGCTCTGTAGGCGTTGCTATGCTTCCGGCAGGCGAGCCGCTTGAGAATGCTATCCAGCAGCTTGCAGACGCAGGTATTCCTTACACAGCAGCAGACCGTATCATTGCTTCTGTAAAGGATACAGCAGTTTCCAACATCAAGTACGATAACGTAGAGATCGGCGCAGCAGCAGCAAGCTACCTTACAGACAATGGTCTTAAGGAAGGCGACAAGATCGTAGTTATCGAGGGCGACGGTTCATCAGCTGATACAGACCGTACAGACGGCTTCAACAAGTTCCTCAAGGGTGAGGTTGAGTACAACGGAAAGAAGATCGCTGCTCCGTGGACAAGCCTTGATTCTGTATCTTACTCAGGCTCAACAGGCTGGAACCCGGCAAATGCTCAGGCATACTTCGAGACATATATGTCAAATCCGGACAATGCTGATACAAAGTACATCGCTGCATGGGATTCAGGTCTTGCAATGGGCGTATGGGATGCTCTCGCAGGTTCAGCTATCGACGAGGCAACAAAGGAAGCTTTCCTTGCAAATGCTCCGTACATCACAGGCTGCGGCGGTCCTAAGGCTATCTACAACGTAATCGCTGGCGATTACAGCGCATATCCTGTAGCAGAGAAGTTTGCAGGCATCATGGATGTAACATATCCGCCGGCAATGATCCAGGATACTATCCAGGCACTTGTTGATTACTTCGATGGAAAGGATGTTCCACAGGAGAATACACAGTCTGCTCAGTGCGTAACAAAGGACAACGTTGCTGACTTCATGGACAAGGGCTTTGAATAAGCCGATGCCTTACACTATCGTGTAAAACATAACTAAAATATGAGATTTGCGGTATCCTGTGCCATTTACACAGGATACCGTGAGTCTTTTCTGGGGAGCCGCTATGAATATTCTGGAAATGACCAATATTGACAAGGCGTTCGTAGGCGTTCAGGTGTTAAACAATGTAAGCCTGAGGGTCGAGAAGGGAGAGGTTCACGCACTTCTCGGTGAGAACGGAGCCGGTAAGTCAACACTGATGAATATCCTTACAGGTGTTCACAAATGTGATGCCGGAAAGGTAATATTTGACGGAAAAGATATCACCAACTGCTCGATCGCGGAAAGCGATGCGGCAGGGATCGCTTTTGTACATCAGGAGCTTAATCTTTTCAATGATTTGAGAGTTTATGAAAATATCTTCTTCGGGCAGGAGCTTGTCAGCAGGTTCGGTACCCTGAAGAAGAATGAGATGATCAAAAAGTGCTACGAGGTTTTCGCTAACATGGGAGTAAATATCGATCCCACCGTTATGGTAGAGAATCTCAGTGCAAGCGATAAGCAGACACTGGAGATCGCCAAGGCAATTTTCTTTGATGCAAAGCTTCTTATACTGGACGAGCCGACGACGGCCCTTACCAATGAGGAAATAGATCATCTTTTTGATTTGGTAAACAAGCTGAAGAGCGAAGGAAAGACATTTATCTTCATTTCACATAAAATGCCTGAGATCTTCCGCCTTTCAGATAGCTATACAGTACTCCGCAACGGAGAATTCATCCAGACCGGAAAGATCTCGGAGGTCACTGCTCAGGAGGTCACATCTGTAATGGTAGGCACAAGCTTTGACAATGCACAGGTGTATAAGCCGAGGGAGCTTAAGGAAGAAGTACTTAAGACCGACAGGCTTTCAGGCACAGGCTTCAGCAATGTATCCCTGAGCGTGAAAAAGGGAGAGATACTGGGTATCACGGGACTGCAGGGTTCAGGTGCCAGCGAGTTCCTTCAGTGCATCTTCGGTGAGAATCCGGTGCTGTCCGGAAGTATTGAGATAGCCGGTGACCGGATGAAGAACCTCACGATCCATGACGCGATGAAGAAGGGTGTTGCCTTCCTGCCGTCAAACCGTAAGGAGAATTCGGTAGTACCGGATGGCACGATCCTCGAGAACATGTACATCTCGGAGCACGAGCTGTCATCGGCGCGTCCGGTCATCAGAAAACCGGATGAATACAGGAAATATGATGCTCAGAAGGCAAGCCTTAATATCAAGGCAGAGTCTCCGGACAATCTGATCCTTTCACTGTCGGGAGGAAATCAGCAGAAGGTATTCTTTGCCAGATGGCTTAATACAGACGCAGAGATACTCCTTCTTGACAATCCGACACAGGGTATTGATGTCGGAGCCAAGGCCGAGATATACAAGCTGATCCTTACGCTTGCGGAAAGCGGAAAGACAGTGGTGGTGAATTCACAGGAGATCCCGGAGCTGCAGAAGGTATCCGACAGATGCGCTGTCTTTTATTCGGGAGAAGTCGTGAAGATCCTGTCCCACGAAGAGATAACAGAACATACAGTGATGATGTATGCAACAAATGCTATTGAACTTGAGGAGGCTAAGGAGCAATGAGCCAGGAAACAACAACCAGAAAAACAAAGATTCAGTTAGGTCAGTATATTTATATATTTATTTTTATCGCACTGTTTATCGTTTACTACCTGGTAAGCGGACAGCTGAAGTGGACAGGCGTCACTAACATCCTCCGCCATTCGGCAGTTGTAGGTACGATCAGTCTGGGCATGGGCCTGATCATTATCACAGGTGATATCGACCTGAGTGTAGGAGCTATACTCTGCTGTGTATCATCCTTCGGATGTGTCCTCTTTAACCTTATGGAGCTGGCAGGCGCAGCACCGGCGGTCAACTTTGCAGTTACAGTACTGTTCTGTCTGGCAGCAGGTATCGTTCTCGGACTTATTAACGGTGTACTTGTAGGTAAGGTCAAGCTGCCGGCATTCATCGTAACACTTGCCACACAGCTGATCTACAGATCTGCCGCTCAGTATGCGAGCCGTATCCTTCCGGCAGAAGTAAAGGGTATTTCTACCAATAACTACAAGATGATCCAGGGAGCCGCAAGAGATGCAATGTACAGCTTCGGAAACGGACAGGTACTGACACTTCCGATCTGCGGACTTATCTTCGTCATCATCGCAGTCATCCTGATCTATGTGGCTACAAGCACTAAATACGGCAAGAAGCTCTACGCGATCGGTTCCAACGCCAAGGCAGCTCATATGGCAGGTGTCAATGTAGAGAACACCAGGCTTTCGGTATTTACACTCACCGGTTTCCTTTGTGGTATCGCAGCAGCTATGTGGCTCTGCATGCAGAGCAATGTAGACCCGGCGACAACAGGTGTTAACAACGAAATGTTTGCGATCGCAGCCGTTGTGCTCGGCGGTATCTCCATGGCAGGCGGCAAAGGAAGCCTGGTTGGAGTTATATTCGGTGCACTCAGCTATACCGTTATCGATAAGATCATCGCAGCCCTCAACGTGGACTCACTTATCAACAATGCAATCAAGGGTATAATCCTTCTTGTGGCAATCGTGATCCAGGTTATCGGACCGCAGATCAGAAACCGCATTGCTGAGAAGAAGAAAGAGAAGTAGGCTTTCAGCCCCGCAATCCAATATCATAAATGTGAGCAATAAAAAGCACCGCGGATCGATAATATCTGCGGTGCCTTATTTATATCTGTGGATCAGTATTCCTCTCTGATGTTGCCTGCTACGTCGATGTCGATGACAACGTCATCAACTGTGTCCTTGCCCAGAGCGTTTTCCTCAACAAGACCCAGCCTGTCCTTGGCTTCCTTTGCGGCATTAACGACCTTGTCCTTGGCTGCATTGTAATAATCGCCTGCCACTACATTGGCATCACATGCCTTCTCCTGGATGATGTCGGCTACATCCCTTGCGATGTTCTTTGCGGGAGGAACCATACCCTTGGCTGCCTCAAAGGTGTTCCTTGCGGCATCTGCAAACTGACTCTTGTCTGCACTCAGAGAGGTGTATTTCTTATTGGGATCGTATGCACCTGTGCCTGATGAAGCTGCTTTGCAGGACGTACAGCCGCGATCATCCTCAAACTCATCAAAATCCTTTTCAAGCTCTTCGTGTACCTTTTTGTAATTCTTATAATACAGATAACCCGCAACTGCCGCTCCTGTTACTGCGGCAACTACTAAAAAGCTGCTTAATCTCATCTTAAAACCTCCTCATGTATTACGGATAGGTTTATTTTACTCCAAGGAAAGTAAGATTTCTAGGGAAAATATTATAAAACTTTTGTAAAATTAGCACTCGCAACTTGACAGTGCTAACAATAGGAGTATAATAAAGCTGTTGTGAAAAACAGTACCCGCATCACATGCTGCGGGACTTTTG
>DCHJ01000003.1 GCA_002314805.1 Lachnospiraceae bacterium UBA1755
ACTGCCGCTCCGGTTTAGAACTGCCGTATCCCGTCGTCCACATCATCCGGTGTGATCGATTTGATGATCACGTAGTAGCCTTCATCCTGAGCTATAGGTACCCACACCTTATCGCCTGCCTTGTGTCCCAGTATTGCCTTGCCCAGAGGCGACTCGATAGACACCCTGCCCTCAAGCGACTGACCGCGGATAGGTGTTACTATCTTGTAGGTCTCGGTGTCGTTCTCATCCTCAAAAAACATCTCGACCAGCTTGTTGAGGCCCACCTCGTCATTGGCGCTCTCATCCTCTATTACCTCCGCAAACTTAAGCATGCGCTGCAGATAGCCGATACGGCTCTCATTCTGATTCTTCTCACGCTTTGCGGCATAATACTCAAAATTCTCGCTCAGATCTCCCTGGGCCCTCGCTTCCCTGACCGCCGCAATAAGCTTGGGTCTCTCCACCAGTATCCGGTTATCTATCTCGGCCTGTATCTTGTCGATGTCGGCCTGAGTCAGCTTCTCTCCCATTTCTCACCATCCGAAATTCTTTTCATGAACCTTTTTCAGCATGCAATGCGGGTGCGCATGGCTGCTTTATCCTTTGTCAGATCATAAAGATGCTCATAGCGACACCTGCACGGACGGCAGCTAAATTCTGCCGGCTGCTTAATAAACACGAAAGCAGACCTGCTGTCACTGCGCTTTTCATTTTTCACACAACAAAATAGCAGCAGCCGAAGCGACTGCTACTACAGTATAGCATTATTCAGTTTTTTTACCAACCTTCCGGTCAGTTATTTGAAAAATAATTTTCCTTCCGCTTCCGGAAAGCACTCATATCCTGCCTGAGTCTTATATCGGCAGCCTTCTTTCAGGATCACGGATTCTCGCGATGCTTTGCAAGCCTGCTGCGCAGGACGGGAAGCATTATCTGGATGAATACTGCAAGAAGAAGGATAGAACCCTTGATAGTATCATTGATGAGCGCATCCACACCAAGTGAGGAAATGATCTTATCGATGATGGTGTAGCTCATTGAACCAAACAGCACGCCTAACAGCCTGCCTTTACCTCCCGACATACTGATGCCGCCGATGACGACCGCTGCAATGGCATACATCTCGTTGCTCTTTCCGATAGTTGCCGGGTCAACGGAGCCGTTCATAGCCAGCCAGAGGAAGGAGCTGAGTCCGGCAAGTACTCCGCCGATAACATATACCAGTACTCTGATATGGTCTACATTGATACCTGCAAGGAGAGCCGCCTTTTCATTGCTTCCTATAGCAAAGATCTCTTTTCCGAACTTGGTATTGGTAGAAATAAAGACCATGATGATCGTGATGATTATCAGCACAATTCCGACGATCGGGATAGTAAGGATCTTATTCTGTCCGAAGCTGTAAAAGGCATCGTAGCTTGAAAGTGTACCGTCCATACTGTAGATGGATGATCCCGTGGAACGCAGGTAATACTGCGAGATCGACCTGTAGATCAGCATAGTCGCCAGCGTAACAATAAACGCAGGCATCTTGGCACGTCCTATAAGTATTCCGTTGAATGCGCCGCATACCCCGCCCGCTGCCAGTGTAAACAGGAAGGTAAGGAAAATGCTGTTGGTCGCATTAAACAGGACTACCGCAAATCCCGCAATAATTGCCAGCATTGAACCCACAGACAGATCTATACCGCCGGTGATGATCGCAAGTCCCATACCGAATGCAATGATGCCCACAACGGCTGAGTGTCTCAGGATATTCATGACACCGCTCCAGGTCGTGGCGCCGCCGTTGATAATGATATATGCAATAAATATTGCAAGGAAGATGAGTACGAAGCTGTAATTGCTTAATATTGTACCTATCGATTTACGTTTTTTTGTTGTTTTTGTCTCCATATTAACCCTCCGGCCCCTGCTTTACATTGGTTGCATACAGCATGACTTCTTCTTCTGTGATCTCTTCGCGCATAAGGATCTTCTGAATATGTCCGTGGAAGAAAACCACACAGCGGTCAGCGATCTTCTGGATCTCCGGGATCTCCAGTGTATTGACCAGCACAGTCTTGCCTGCTTTTGCCATCTCCATGATCAGCTTATATATCTCTGCCTTGGCGCCGATATCGATACCCTGTGTAGGGTTGTCCATAAGGAAAATATCAGCCCCTGTCGAAAGCCATCTGGCAAGGATCACCTTCTGCTGATTGCCTCCCGAAAGTGAAAGTATTGAATCCTCGGGGTCATTGGCCTTGATATTCAATAAATCCTTCATTTCGTAATAATTCTCAAGCTCCTTCTTCCTGTTAATGATCGGATGCTTTTTTGAAAGCGTATGCTCTGAGACAAAGACGTTTTCAAGTATCGTAAAATCATGGATCACCGAATTCTCTTTTCTGTTGGCGGCAACCATGGCGACACCATTCTTCATTGCGCTGCTGATACGGTCTCCCGCCATCTCTTTACCATTGATATACAGCTTTCCGTCTGTGATATGACGTGCTCCGAAGACTGCCTGCATCATCTCGGTGACTCCGGCGCCCTTAAGCCCGGTCAGACCTATGACCTCACCCCTGCGGACATCAAGAGAAACATCCTCAAAGCCCTCACCGCAGAGCTTATCAAGAGAAAGTATCACATCTCCAAGCGCCCTCTCGTGATAGATCGCAGAGTCTGCCATACTGCTTCCAACCATCAGCTGCGCTACCTCCTCCGGAGTCGTGTCTGCAATACTGCCTGCCTTTATGAATGAACCATTGCGAAGTATCGTATAGGTATCCGCAATAGTAAATATCTCGTTTAGCTTGTGCGAAATGAAAATAAAAGACTTACCCTGTGCCTTAAGTCTGCTGATCAGAGCAAACAGGTGGTCTATCTCATTGTTGTTGAGTGAGGTCGTGGGCTCATCCAGAATAAAAAGCTCGGCATTTGCAAAGATCGCCTTTGCGATCTCCAGCAGCTGCTTCTTACTGGTCTCAAGCTCAGATACCATCTCTTCAGGATCGATATCGACCCCCAGACTGTCAAAAAGCTCATAGGTCTTTCTGATCATTTCCTTCTTGTTGAGAGTCCCCAGCCTGGTCAGGATCTCTTTCTCGAGAAAGATATTCTCGAATACTTTTAAATCATTAAAGAGGTTAAGCTCCTGGTGTACAAATGCAATACCGGCGCTTTCCGAGCGTTTAACGGTAATGTCCTTCATCTCCTCACCATTAAACACAATTGTTCCCGAATCGTAATCATGAACACCGGCAAGGATATTCATAAGTGTTGATTTACCGGCTCCGTTTTCACCCAGGAGTGCGTGAACTTCACCCTTTTCAACAGAAAAATCAATGTCGCGGATGACTGTAACACCGGAGAATGATTTGGTAATGCCGGTCATCTTCAATATTTCCATCAACGGCCTCCTGCCAAATTTGTTATGCTGAAAGTCCTGTTTAGAGTAACGCGGGCACTCAACGGTGCCCGCGTCACAATACTAAGCTAAGCTGCGATTATTTAGAAACAGCATCTCCAAAGCCCTGGAAGTCTGCAACGTTGTCCTTGTCAACAACAGAAACAGCAATAACATGATCCTTCTCAGGCTTTCCGCCGCCGATGAATGTGATCATATCATCCATAGCTGCCTTGATCATAGCCGGATCATAGGTTACAGAGAAGAGGTCTGCAAGCTGTGCAACCTCAGCTGTGTAATCCTTCTGATGGATTCCCTTAAGTACTGAATACATCTCGTTAAGACCTGAAGATGTACCAAGGTTAACTCCTGCTGAAAGGAAAGCATCCTTCTTCTCAGCATCAAGGTCACCGCTCTTTAATGCCTCAAGAATGCCCATTGCGATCTCATCATCATGTGTGAAGATCCACTTTGTATCCTTGATCTCATCAACTGTGTTGGAATCAAGCCATGCTGTGAATAACTCTTTACCCTTTGAACGGCTCCAGCCTGTGTAGTCTGTAGACTCGATAGCGTCGATCTGATCCTGTGTCCAGCCATTGTCAAGAAGTGTTGAAAAGAATCCGTTATTACGCATCTCCGGAACTGATGAGTTGTCGCCCGGCATGATGAGGATCTTGTCGCCCGGCTTCATGCCCTTGGCGATAAATCTCTTTGCTGTCTCTGCGCCGATACCATTGTTGTCGCCCTTTACTGAAGCAACTGCTGCATCAGCTACTGAGTCGATTACACGGTCAAACATAGCGAACGGGATACCACTGTCTGCAAGCTTCTTGAGAGTAGCCTCCAGTGTGTTGTCCTGCGGAAGGATAACTACATGAGTTGCTGTCTTATTCTCGATAAGATCCTCAACCTGCTGGATCTGGTTTGCAGCATCTGTTGATGTGATAACATTAACCTTTGCCTTACCGTCACCTGTAAGCTTCTGAGCATACTCCTCAGCATACTTCATAACTGCGCCTGTCCAGCCATGGTCTGCATTGGGAACCAAAACAGCCATAACTACATCTGATGCATCAGCTGCCTTCTCTGTTGCTTCAGCAGCCTTTTCTGTCTTAGCTGCGCAGCCTGTGAATACACCGGCTACCATAAGCATAGCAAGAACTAAAGCCAAAATCTTTTTCATACTGTCCTCCATAATTTTCTCTGTCACGGGATATGCATCCCTGTGCACTGCTGTCGTGTGATTTCTCACGTTTTCCAAATAATATTAGCATTTTTATCGCAAACTGGCAAGAAAACCCGTGCTGCTTTCGTCACCGGATCCTGTCAGGAGAAAGATTAACCGATAGCTTATTCTGTTTGACCAGATTATCACAAGCTATCGTTTTTTTCGCCCCACCCGTGAACAGTAACCTGTCAGGTAAACGCCGGCAGGTTTTTGGCAGATATTATTTTCTCTTTCTGCAGCACCGTCTCACCGCCTGTCAAGAAGGGCTCTGCCCCTCAGAAAGGATTTTTCCGGCAGCACTGCACACCGCACCTATAAAAATCTTTCACCGGAATGCATGATGGCTGTCCCACCCGAAGCCATCGGAACGAAATATTCATATACTTTCATCAGTCTGCATGACGGCTGTCCGGGAAATAATTCTTTTCGATATACTGCCTCACTTCATTGATCCCGGCCTCATCCTGTGCTTCTATTTTGACAGTCATGGCTTCCTCGGTCACCGATTTACGCACCAGCAGCCAGCCGCCCGGCAGCTCCACTCTCACGCCGTCATAGGTTGAGACCTGCATGCCAAGCTCCTCATAATGTGCCTTAAGCCCGGAAAGCACCTCATCCATCTCTGCATATGACACCTTGTATCTCAGATCCGGACTGATGTGCGGGTCGGGCAGCCTGTCAGCCAGCTGCGCCAGTGTCGGCGCGGCGCCGGATATCTGACTGCCCGCTTCTGTGCCGGAGTCCTGACCTGCAGCATGACCTGCCAGAAAATCTCCCATGCAGAGTCCTGCATATATACCGTCATCATGCCCCAGTTCACTGAAGAAAAAGTGACCGCTTATCTCTCCCGCGATAATACTGCCGTGCTCCAGAAATTTCTTTTTAATGAAAGCGTGTCCGCTGCGCTCCAGTATAGCCTCTCCGCCCATGGCGCTGATGGCATCAGGGACGATCCTGCTGCATTTCTGATCATAAACCACAGAGAAGCTGCCGTCACTTAAGCTATCCCTGATATCCTGTGCAGTTGCAGACTCGACGTCCGCTGCACCATTTGCCTGATATGCTGCAGCCGCAGGCATACCCGTCTTATCAGCAGCGTCCATCAGTATGCTTTTTTCCGGATGTGCGCCTGAAGCAGCGATGTGAGTCTTATTGACAGTATCTTCTGCGTTATCACATACCTCTGTGCCCTCAAAGCTCCTTCCTGTCGCATGCTCTGTAAGCATGATAAGTGCTTTCTCGTTTATCACAGGACGACCCAGATTATCGATAAATACCGCCCTGTCTCCGTCTCCGTCGAAAGCAACGCCAAAATCCGCACCGGTTTCAAGCACTTTAGCTCTGACTGCATCCAGATTCTTAAAATCCGCCGGATTGGGATTTCGGTTGGGAAAACGCCCGTCCGCTTGTCCGAAAAGTTCCACTACATCATAGCCCAAAGAGCGATAGAGCTCCGGAGCGATGCCTGCAGTGGTACCGTTTCCGATATCGAGCACTGCCCTGAGTCCACAGCCTCCTTTTACCAGACCGCTGATATAATCCTTATATTTCTTTACTACACTGATACTTTCATATACTGATCCGGATGCTCCGGACTCCGTACCGGCATCAGGCACCGTACCGGATGCTGCGCCTGTCTCCTCTGCGCCTGAGCTTTCCTTCTGATACGCCCTGACTTCGGCCTCGATGGACTTGATCTGCGCAGGAGTCGGCGGATAATCTCCGAACATGAGCTTGATACCGTTGTACCCTGCAGGATTGTGAGAAGCCGTGACTATAGCCAGAGCATACGCATCAAAGCATGCTTTGCTCTTGGCAAAATATGCGACCGGAGTAGGAACTATACCGATATCTATGATATGTGCGCCTTCCTCAGCGAGCCCTGCCGTAAGCTTTTCCCTGATAGCAGGTGTACTCACTCTCACGTCTCCGGCCACAACTATGCTGCCGCCGGCAAGACGGTGTCCTATCGCACGCCCGACCAGACGCATCTCTTCTGCGTCAAACTCTTCACCGTATTTTCCCCTGATATCACAATCCTTGTATATACTCATCTTATCTTTTCAGCTTTGCTGTATATGCGGTAAATGTACTGATACTGTCTCTGTTATCTTTGCCGGCACGCAGTGAATGTACCGGTAAGGTCTCTTTATCTTTGCCGGCACGCAGTGAATGTACCGGCAAGGTCTCTTTATCTTTGCCGGCACGCAGTGAATGTACCGGCAAGGTCTTTTTTCTCTGTACTGCATACAGCTAATGTAACCGCAAAACCCCTTTTTCTCTGCCGTACATGCTGCAAATGTACTTATACTGTCTCTCTTATCTTCGCCTTGAATGCATCGAATATCTCATCATACTTCTGCCGGCCGGCCTCACTGATATGCGGCCTGGCAATTTTTGCAAATCTTCCCATGCGGTCTGCTGCCTCTGAAAGCGAAGCATAGTGCACAGCTGCCGCACCCAGCATCGCGCCTCCGATCGCAGCATCGGTGACCTCCGGTACCTTGATGGATCTGCCCAGTATGTTGGCTCTGAGCTGCAGCCATTCATCGGATCTGCAGGCTCCGCCCGTCGCGTATATCACATCGCCCACATCGCAGCCGAGCTCCTCAAGCTTTTCAAAGCACAGCCTCTCAACATAGGAGATACCCTCAATAACCGCCGTGTAGCTGGTATGTCCCCCGAAACCCCCAAAGCTCTTGTCGAGAAACGGGAATCTCTCGCCGGGCACAAGCAGCGGATACTCCAGCATGCCTGTCGGTGTCTCCACAGGAATACGTGCATTCAGAGCCTGCAGGACTGCACTGCTGTCTGCCCCCTGTGGTATGAACCATTCATTGATGCATCTGGCACCTACGTTGCTGGCACCTCCCGGCATCCACCAGCCCTCCGGATGCTTATGGCAATATACACAGCCTGTCGGATCACTTATATAGCTTTTGGTAACTCCCTTGAGCACCAGCGTGGTACCTATGATGCTCGCCCATTCGCCGGG
>DCHJ01000058.1 GCA_002314805.1 Lachnospiraceae bacterium UBA1755
TAAAATCAGAAGACATGAGCTGTGATACATTATCGTTTAGTGTAAACTCCATTGCGGTCAGGTTGACCGCATCGATATTATTCTGGGCGGCCGTCTTGCAGGCATTTAAAGTAACGGCATTTTTCTCGATCTCTGCATGCCGGTTTTCTTTAATACGCCCGTACAGACTTACTATACCGATGACAATAATGGCGACAGCCCATGTCATGGCAAACACAAGAAGTATTTTATGTCTCAGTTGTAATGTATGTCTGACTTTCATTTTCTCAGATGTATCGCATGTTCGATCATCAGGACCGCGGTCAGTATCCCGACATAGCCTATTACAGGATATACCAGCCCCACCAGTCTGGAGAACCCTGTCATACCTGCAATACAGGCAACTGCTCCTATAACGATGATAAATGCCGGTTTATTACGCTGTACATATACTGTCTTTGCAAGGAGATAATTCATGACTGCAACAAATGTCGCCACTGCATTTCCAAACATCGCAAGAAACAGCAGTACGCCATAAATATATCCGACTGCCGGGCTTATTGTCTGAGCTACACTGAGCATCGGCAGATCGTAAACCACTGCACCCGGACATGTAGCCAGCGCAGCAAGTATTGCTATCGCAATTAATAAAAGCACTGCTGCTCCTATAATCATACCCAGGAACTTTGCCGACTTATTTTTGAGCCTCGGCTCCAGCGGAGTGAGTACTCCTGCGGAAGCAAAACCATTGCATGCAGCATAGTTGACAGCACTGAAAAGCCATCCGCCCAGCAGTGGATTGACTGATGCCTCAGTAAACCTTATCTCCCTGAGTCCTCCCCCGAATATCTGTATCATACATATGATAATTGCTGCCACGATGAGTATCGGCACACTTAGAGTGAATACCGCCACCATACCATCAACACCAAAGTATACGATCACTGCCACGGCAGCTGTAACTATAACTGCCACCGGCAGACGGCTTATACCGAAGAGCTGTTCACTCAGTGAGACGATTCCCGCTATCATCACTATTGTGACCATATAATACAGTAACGTAAAGACTATGCCAAATACTGTCTTAAGGCACTTATTATCAAATCTGATAACTACAGCATCATAGGTCGCGGCTTTGCTCTTTTCCGTCAGCCATAATACCAGAAATGAAAATGCTGTTATAAGCACTATAGAGATAACAATACCCACAATGCCGTTTTCGCCATATGCCCCGAAATACTGAAACAGTTCCTGCCCGGAAACATAGCCTGCCCCCAGGATGCTTCCGGCAAAGGTCATTGCCAGCCCGGGTATTCCGACTTTTCTGTCCATAGCTGCTGTCTGCCCTCTTCCTTCTTTTTTGCCGCCTCGCTGCTGTCGGTAAAGTAACTCTGATTTAATAAACTGTTCCGCCTGCTATTTTCTCAAGCACAGAAATACCAGGGTCTCACCTTAATATCCTTCAAGAATCGTCCATGTATCGGCAGTTCTCTAACAAATTGAGTGTCAGATATCCTGACACTCATATCTCATGTCTGCACACACGCCTGTCATGCGCATATGCTCCGCCGTCTCAGGGCATATGCCTGCCACTGATCCTGCCGCTATTAGTCTTTCCGCCAGTCAATTCAAGCGGAGAGCTTTTTTCCATCATATTGAGAGAAACTTTAATCAGCGTTTCCTATACTTTCATCATATACATGCCGCTAACCGCTTACGATATCAGGCAAACAGTCCCTTCACATATTCATCCGAATCAAATCTCTTAAGGTCTTCTATCTTCTCGCCATAGCCGATGTATTTTACGGGAAGTCCAAGTTCTGACTGTATAGCTACTGCCACACCGCCCTTGGCTGTACCATCCATTTTGGTCAGGATGATCCCGGTGATGTCTCCAACCTCGGAAAAGACTCTTGCCTGCTCCACCGCATTCTGACCGGTCGTTGCATCAAGCACTACCAGTGTCTCACGCCTGTATCCGGGCAGTTCCCTGTCTATGATGCCGTACAGCTTTTTGAGTTCTGCCATGAGATTGCTCTTATTGTGAAGCCGCCCTGCCGTATCGGCTATAAGCATATTATAGCCCTTATTCCTGCACGCATCTGCAGCTTCATAAAGCACGCTGCCGGGATCAGCCCCCTCCTTTGTTGCGACCATGTCAACATCCGAACGTCTGCTCCATGCATCCAGCTGTTCAATGGCCGCCGCACGGAAGGTATCCGCAGCTGCAAGAAGTACTTTCCTTCCTGATGCTTTAAACTGCAGTGCCAGCTTCCCGCAGGTGGTCGTCTTGCCCACTCCGTTAACTCCGATTATCATGAACACGGAGGGCATTGCTTCTGCATCATACGCACCCGCACTGAGCTCCATACGTGACTTGATGAGTCCGATAAGCTCAGCTTTGGCATCAGCAGTGGTCTTTAAATGTCTTTCCCTCACGGCCTGTCTGAGCTCCGTCACCAGTTCATCAGCAGTAGCTGCACCGCAATCAGCCATGATGAGATGTTCCTCCAGATCATCATAGAAATCATCATCGATATCACTGCCGATTATTGAATTGAAAAATTTACTCAGGATCATTTAATCATCCAGCTTATCTTCAATGAGACTTACGGATACAAGAGTGGACACTCCCTTCTCCTGCATCGTTATTCCGTACAGCCTGTCTGCGCATACCATGGTGCCCCTGCGGTGAGTAATTACAATAAACTGCGTATTTCTTGAAAGCTTCTTCAGATAATGTGCAAATCTGTCTACATTGCTGTCATCCAGTGCTGCCTCGATCTCATCAAGAAGCGCAAAAGGTGACGGCTTGAGATTCTGGATAGCAAAGAGAAGACATATTGCAGTCAGGGACTTCTCTCCGCCCGAGAGCTGCATCATGTTCTGCAGCTTCTTGCCCGGAGGCTGAGCGATGATCCGCACACCTGCATCGAGCAGATCCGTTTCCTCATCCATCTCAAGCTCGAGTCTTCCTACACCGCCTCCGAAGAGTTCCTTGAATACCTTGTCAAACTCGTTCTGTATTCTGGCAAAATTCTCCTCAAACTGACTGCGCATCCCCTCATCAAGTTCTTCGATGATCTTCCTGAGCTGATCCTCTGCCTCAATGATGTCCTCATGCTGAGTCTTCATGAGCTCGTACCGTTCAGAAACCTCTTTGTATTCTTCGATGGCATTTACGTTGACCGGACCAAGCTGACGTATGTCATTCTTATACCCGCTTACACTCCTGCGCATCTCCGCAGCATCACCGTATTCATCAGACCTGTACTCTTCAGCCGTCTCAAGAGTGACTTCATATTCACTCCACATATACTCGATCTGCGTGTCCAGCTTCTCGGTACATTTTTCCTTACGGCTCTGCAGACGGAATATCTCTTTGTCCAGGAGAGTGATCCTTTCGGTAACAGCATCCCGCTTTTCAAAATACCGCTTCTGCTCACCGCTCTTTGCATCCTTCTTTTCAAGAGTGTCTGCAAGAGTCTTTTCAAGGGTGGACAGAGCCTCTCTCTTTTCATTTATCTCTGCTTCATGCAGAGCGATCTCCTGCTGCTTGAGTACGATACCTTCTTCCGAATCCCTGGTACCCGACTGAAGTGTTTCACGTTCTGTGATGAGTCCGGTAAGCTCGTCTCCTACACGGGCCATGTTCTCCCGTATGAACTCAAGCTGCTGTTCGTATCCTGCGGTAACTACCTGACTTCTGGCTGACTCCGTCGCAATGCTGTCACGGCTGCTGCGCTTTTCTTCCAGTTCTGCAGTAGCCGCTGCAATACCTGCATCCAGCTCTCCCTGTCTTGAGTCAAGACCTGCCATATCATCCTGCCACTTTGTCCGCTGTGCAGTGATATCATTTATCTGCGCTTCCACATTTTCAAGGTCTCTTTCCGCCTCATCCGAGGAGATGTTGCAGTTCCCCAGCTTTTCATTGATTGCGGCATAGTTGATCTCAACTGTATTTCTGGCAATGAGCGCATTCTGTCTTTCTTCCCTGGTCTTTTCTATCTCTGCCAGCTTATTCTTGAGTTCGAGCCTGCGGGACTCAAGTTTTTCATATCCGCTGCTGAGAGCTTCCTCCGCCCTACCGAGAGCTGCCTCAAGTTCATCGATCTCCCGTTTTCTGCTCAGGAGATTGGAGCTGTTTCTGAAGGCGCCGCCGCTGATCGCACCTCCCGGTGCAAGATGCTCACCTTCTCTGGTGACTACATTGTAACCATAACCGTGGCGTTTCTGAAGTGCGATGGCATCATCGATATTATCAAGCACGATGGTCCTGCCCAGGAGCTGGCTGACCATACCCTTGTATATGGCATCATACTTCACAAGCTCAGATGCAAGGCCTATGACACCCTTCTCATTAAGCACGGCTCCCGCATCCCACTTCTTCTCATTCATAGCTGTAAGCGGGAGGAATGTGGCACGCCCAAGCTTCTGCTCCTTAAGGAAACTGATAAGCTTCTTTGCTGTGCCCTCATCTTCGGTCACTATGTTCTGGATCCTGCCTCCGAGAGCGGTTTCAATGGCTGTCTCATACTCCTTATCAACAGAAATAAGATCTGCCACCACTCCGTGGACACCGCCGCCCCTGTCACCCTGTTCCATGACCTTCTTTACCGAATTGCCATAGCCCTCATATCTCTCTGCAATATTCTTCAGTGACTCAAGCCTTGCCTCGACCTGTTCCTTCTTCTGACTGAGACCTCTGAGATTGACTGTAAGCTTTTCCACATCTGCAGCTGTCTCGTCGTATTCCTTCTGAAGTCTCTGCCCGATACGGTCTATTTCTTCGATCCTTTCACCGATATCCGCAAGCTTCTTTGTCTCAGCATCATACTGTGCCTGAACTGCGTCAGCATCGCTCCTGACCTTCAGTATCTTCTGTGCAAACTCCGAACGGCGTATCTGCAGCTGTTCCAGAGTGGCTCCCATGGCCTCGTTGCTGGCATTGATCTCAGATCTCTCGTTAAGAGCAAGGATGAGCCCTGCCTGTGCATCCTCTATCCTCTTTTCAAGAAGCATGATACGCTCATCAGTGTCTACAAGATTCTTCTCTGCCTGAGTCTGAATCTGCCTGGCCTGCTCAAAGGCAGCCGTTTTCTCTGCTTCCTGGGCTTTATACTCGCTGAGAGCCTTCTCCCTGATCTCTGTCTCGGCAGATATCACTGCCAGTCTGCTGCTGATATGCTCTGCGTTGTTTCTGTCATTGTTGATCTGCTCGTTGAGGACATTGATCCTGCCTGTCAGATCTCCTATCCCTATGTTGGCACCTGCGATGCCTTCGCGTGCTGCCGCAATGGTATGGTCATACTTCTCTATCTCATTCTCAAGATCCTCATACTGATCCCTGAGCTGCTCGGACTCGGTATTTGCCGTCTCCAGATCTGCGGATGCAATTCCATAATTCTTCTCTATTTCCGTAAGCTCGCTCTTGAGAGAATCATGCTCCTTGAGGAAAAGATTTACGTCCACCCTGCGCAGATCATCACGCAGACGCAGATACTCACGTGCCGTCTCGCTCTGCTTCTGCAGCGGTCCCACACGCGATTCAAGTTCAGTGATGATATCTGCTATTCTTACAAGATTCTGATGCTCTGATTCAAGCTTTTTCTGGGTAAGCATCTTACGGCGTTTAAACTTGGTGATTCCGACAGCCTCATCAAAAAGCTCTCTCCTGTCCTCAGGCTTTGAGCTCAGTATCTTATCGATCTGTCCCTGTCCGATGATAGAATAACCGTCCTTGCCTATACCCGTATCATAAAAGAGCTCGTTGACATCCTTAAGTCTGCACTGGCTGCCGTTGAGCATATACTCACTCTCTCCGGAACGGTAAAGCCTCCTCGAGACAGTCACTTCACTGAAATCTATGGGGATGGCATGATCACTGTTGTCCAGTGTAAGGGCAACATAAGCAAAGCCCTGCGGCTTTCTCGTCTGTGTTCCGGCAAAAATGACATCCTGCATATTGCCGCCTCTGAGCTGCCTGGCTGACTGCTCACCGAGCACCCAGCGCACAGCATCGGATACATTGGACTTTCCCGATCCGTTTGGTCCCACGATTCCCGTGACACCATCATTAAAATCAAAGACTGTCTTAATGGCAAAGGACTTAAATCCCTGTACCTCTATCTTTTTTAAATACATAAATAAACCACCCGATATTATTGTAGTCTGTTATAAGCCTCAAGAGCAGCCGCCTGCGCGGCATGCTTCTTGCTCGTATCGGTACCTGTGCCCACTACAACACCGTTGACGGTCACCTCTACCGTATATCTTTTGTCATGATCCGGTCCTTCCTCGTACACGACTCTGTATACGGGGTCACTTTCTCCCCTTGCCTGAACCAGCTCCTGAAGAGCAGTCTTGCTGTCAAAGAAAAACTGCCTGTCAAGATCAGCAAAGATCAGCCTGATCACAAAGTCCTTTGCAGCAGAAAATCCCCCGTCAAGGTAGACTGCCCCTATGACGGATTCAAATGCATCGGACACTACACTTGGCCTGTTTCTGCCTCCGGTAGCTTCCTCTCCCTTGCCCAGGAGGATATACTCCGGCAGTCCCACTCTCACTGCAATATCATTCAAAGCGCGTTCACATACGAAGCTTGCCCTGAGCTTGGTCAGCTTGCCCTCAGGTACATCAGGAAAAGTCTCGTACAGAAACTCGCTGCTTGCAAGCTCAAGCACCGCATCACCCAAAAACTCTATGCGTTCATTGGAGCGGCAGCTGTGCTCATTGGCATATGAGCTGTGAGAAAGTGCCAGCTTAAGCTTTTCAGGATCTCTGAATGAATATCCAATTTTCTTTTCCAGTTCCGTCACAGCAATGCCTTTACTGCTTCAACCGCATCTCCTACAGTCTTAATGCTCTCGGCCGTATCCTGAGGGATCTCAATATCAAACTCTTCCTCTGCTGCCATAATGATCTGATAAACATCAAGAGAATCAGCACCAAGATCATCTATAAAATTAGATGCCATGCTTACCTCCTCCGGCTCGATATTCAGGACTTCACAAATGATGTCTCTCAGCTTCTCAAACTCCATGTTTTTCTCCTTTTGCCTTTAAATATTCAATACATTGCATTATTGCGTTGCAATACTCATCAGCCACAGCATTGCCATGCACCTTGATCACCGGTGCATTAAGCCCCAGTATCGGTGCTCCGCCATAGCTGTGAGCATCAAATGGTTCCCATTCTTTTCTGAGTACATTTCTGACCAGGAGGGCTCCGAGCTTTGTCCCTGCATCAGCGGTAAAGGTCCTTGTCAGGATCCCCTTAAACAGCTTGCCCATTCCCTCATACAGCTTTATTATCATATTGCCGGTAAATCCGTCACAGACAAGTATATCGGCCTGACCCTCGGTGATACCTGTGGGCTCCACATTCCCGACGAAATCGATATCCCCGGCTTCCTTAAGCAGCTGATACGCCTCGACAGTCAGAGCATTGCCCTTACTCTCCTCTGCGCCTATATTGACCAGTCCTACCGTCGGGTTCATCGTACCCATCGTATTTTTCATGTAGTCAATGCCGAGATATGCAAAGCTCAGTATGTGTTCCGGTCTCACATCCACATTGGCCCCGCAGTCAAGCAAAAGCGACCTGCCCCTGGCATGCGGTATCGGATGTGCAAACGGAGGTCTGCTTACATTGCTGCTGCGCCCTATTACGACCTGCGCACCTACCATAAGTGCGCCCGAATTGCCCCCGCTTACAAATGCCTTTGCCTCACCGTCACGGACAAGCTTCATTCCTACCATCATGGAGGAATCCTTTTTTTCACGGACTGATTTCACCGGATGGTCTCCGGTCCCGATCACCTCACTTGCACCCACTATCCGGATGCGTTCATTGATATCTTTTCCTGTTGTCTTCTTTAGGAGCGGCCCGATCACTTCCGGTATTCCTGTCAGGCTGAGCATTACTTCATCGCATTTTTTCACAGCCAAAACAGCACCCTTTACTACTTCCTCAGGTGCATGATCTCCGCCCATCGCGTCAATAGCTAAATTAATCATAGAGATATTATTACAGAACACTATAAAAATGTCAATTTCGGTATTTTTGACTGGAGCGCTCCCCTTATGACAAAAAAACGCCCTGTCCCGTGTATCACCAGGAGGACTGGGCGTTTGATTTCTCATCTTCTGATAAGAAGTACCGACAGGTCGTTAACGTTTGTTCCCGTAGGACCGGTCATTATCAGGCTGTCTGCCGCCTTAAGTGCGGTATAGGCATCATTGTTCATAAGAACCTCCCGGATATCAAAGCCTTTTCCGGTGAGTTCCCCTGCGGTATCCTGAGTCACTATGCCTCCTGCCGCATCGGTGGGGCCGTCGGTTCCGTCGGATCCGAAAGAAAACACCAGAGTATCCTTCAATCCGCTGATCTCTCTTGCAGCCGCCAGAGCTATCTCCTGATTTCTTCCTCCTTTTCCCTTTCCCGTCAGATGCACCACCGTCTCTCCCCCTGCGATAAATGCATAGGATATTCCGTCATCCTGATGGTCCTTTGCTATGGAGCCCAGAAACCGTCCTGCCTCTCTTGCCTCGCAGTTCAGACATGCGGTAAGAAAAACAGGCTCATATCCCAGTTCCCGTGCGGTCTCCCCGGCGGAAATGCACAGCTGCCTGACACTTCCCGTCACAAAGGTATCCACATTTGTAAGCACCTTCGGCGTTTCCTGCATTACAAGCTCTGCTGCCCTTTCCGACAGTGTAAGTCCGTACCGGGATATGATCTCACAGGCTGATTCCGATGTGGAAGAATCGGGATAAGCCGGTCCCGAAGCGATCATGTCGAGAGGATCTCCGATAATGTCTGAAAGGACCACCGTATATACATGAGCCGGGAGGCATGCCAGGGCAAACCGTCCTCCCTTTACCGCAGAAAGCCTCTTTCTTATGGTATTGATCTCCACGATATCCGCTCCGCATGCCAGCAACTGTCCGGTGACCGAAGCCATCTCATCTTCCTTCACAAGGGGCTTTTCGAATAACGCGGATCCTCCTCCTGAAAGGAGGAAGAGGACCTTATCTTCTTTATTAAGATCTTTTACCGCTTCAAGGGCCTTTTCAGTGGCATAATAACTGCCTGCATCCGGTACCGGATGTCCTGCTTCATATACATCAAAGCATGGTATATCTCCCCGGGAATGTCCGTATTTTGTGATAACAACTCCCCGGTCTACCCTGTCACCCAGGCTTTCATATGCCGCCCTTGCCATCTCCCATGCTGCCTTTCCGGCGGCTACCACTACCAGCCTTCCTCCCGAAAGATCCGCCTTTGCAAGCGCTTCCTTTACTGCAGTTCCCGGCATAGCACTTTCCAGCGCACGGTCAATGATCTTCTGAGCATCTTTTATCATTTC
Source organism: Lachnospiraceae bacterium UBA1755 (assembly GCA_002314805.1). Taxonomy (GTDB): domain Bacteria; phylum Bacillota; class Clostridia; order Lachnospirales; family Lachnospiraceae; genus Darwinimomas. The sequence goes on from DCHJ01000058.1 coordinate 9,350, forward strand.
TGTTTCCTCCGACTCCCCATCCGGGGCATGTTCTGAAAAACTGCCGCCATGTTTGCGTGGCGGCAGCTCTTAATATTCTTTGTTTTATAAGTATCTTACTTGATGAACAGAGATACCAGAAGAACATTTATGATGGCAGCAACACCGATCACAAGAGTACCAATTGACTGGGTCTTGTATCCGTCCTGTGCCTTCATCTCTCCGAACTTGGTAACTACCCAGAAGTAGGAATCGTTTGCATGAGATACAACCATAGCACCTGCTCCGATAGCTACAACTATAAGGGCTGCGCTTCCCGGAGTTACATATCCGAGTGTAGCCATAAGAGGAGCAACAATGCCTGCCGTTGTAGTGATTGCCACTGTTGAGCTTCCCTGTGCACTCTTGAGAAGTGCTGCAAGCAGGAACGGGAATACAAGACCAAGGGTCTGAAGAACTCCCGCATTATTCTGGATGAAATTTATTAAATCCGAGTTTGCGATGACTTTTCCGAGTACTCCGCCGGCTGCGGTCACAAAGAGGATAGGTCCGCAGGTACGTAATGTATCATCAGAAAGCTGATAGAACTCTCCTGCTTTTCCTGACCATACAAGAAGGATCACTCCAAGGATCACACCTACTGCAAGAGCGATGATGGGTTTGCCGAGGAATACGAAAAGCGGAATGCTCTTTCCACCCATGCTGAGTGCGCATGCCAGACCCATGAGTATGATGGGAACAACGATTGGTGCAAAAGCAGCCCAGCCGTTGGGAAGCTTTCCGTAGCTTGCAACAAGATCTTCGTACGTCATTCCGATAGCCGCAGAGTTGTCTGCTTCATCATCAGCTTTAACTTTTTTGCCGATGAGCACAGCAAAGAAATAGCCTGCGATCAAGGGAAGGATGGAGCAGAGAGCACCGATTCCCATTACCTGAAGAAGATTGGTCTCGGCACCGATGCCTTCATACAGAGTATTTGCCGCTGCGATGGGACCCGGTGTGGGAGGAATAAAGCAATGTGAAATGTAAAGTCCCATTGAAAGGGCTACTGTACAGGCTACCGATGATTTCTTCGTTCTCTGAACCAATGCCTTACGTATGGGATTCAGAACAACAAAACCCGAGTCGCAGAATACCGGAATGGAAACGATCCAGCCCATGATCAGCATGGCAAGCTCCGGGTTCTTCTTACCAACAAGACGGACAACACAGTCTGCCATCTTTAATGCCGCACCGGTCTTCTCAAGAAGAAGTCCTACCAGTGCACCGAGAATAATTACGATTCCAATGCTGGTGAATGTTCCCGAGAATCCGGCACCTATGATATCCGCGATAGTGGTGATATCGGGAATGGCAAGAAGTGCAAGGATCAGGGAAACACCCATGATGGAAAAGAACGGATGTATCTTCCATTTGGATATTGCCACAATCATCAGAATTACCGCTGCAATGAAAACTAACAGCAAAGCCAGACCTGTTAACATAATTCTTCCCCCTTATTGTTTTTGTTGTTTTTTTACCTGTTTCACATGTTTTCCAACTCAATTTTAGTGCATTGTGCACAAGCTGTCAATCATCTTCAGATGTCTCTGACAACCTCTCTGACAACAAATAAATACCTTGCGATTTCTGTATGATGTGAAAGAGGTTTCGGCCTCTTCCTATTATTGCTTGCCAATGACAATTATACTCCATGGGACATAACTATGCTTTCATCTCCATAACTGAACTCCTTTTTGCAGTGGACGAAAAAAGGATCAGGTCAGAATTACCGAAGATTCCCGCTTTATACACTAAAAAAGGCTCCCCATCGGGGAACCTTCAGTAGTCTAATCATTATTCTGCTGAGATGATCTCACGCTTGTTATATGATCCACAAGCCTTGCAAACGCGATGAGGCATCATAAGTGCGCCGCATTTACTGCATTTTACAAGTGTAGGAGCAGACATTTTCCAATTAGCTCTTCTCTTGTCTCTTCTTCCTCTGGAAGTTCTGTTCTTAGGACAAATTGACACGCCAAACACCTCCTTTGTCTGATTTCGCGAACTTTGATATTGTATAGCAATATTTCCACTTTGTCAACCACATTCTTAAGTGAAGCACAACCCTGCAATGAGCACCTCCTGAGTTTTAAACTTTGACCC
>DCHJ01000078.1 GCA_002314805.1 Lachnospiraceae bacterium UBA1755
CGTCATCATGGCTGTGATGATGTTCGCACTCATCGTCATCATCGTAATGGTGACCGCAGCACTCTTCATCCTCATCATGGTGATGATGGTGATGCTCCTCCTTTATCTCTGCCAGCAGCTCTGTTTTCAGATCAACAGGACTTTCCAGTATCTCCATGAGCTTCTCGCCAGAAAGCAGGTCAAGTGCTGTGGTGATGATAACCGCCGTCGGATTGATACTGCGGACCGTCTCCACTGCAGATTTTATGTCTTCCGCTGAACACTTATCTATCCTGCTTAAAAGTATCGTAGTCGCAAACTGGATCTGATTGTTGAAGAACTCTCCGAAATTCTTATGGTACAGTCTGCACTTCTTTGCATCAACGACCGTTACAGCAGAATTGCTCTCGACATTGAGTCTCTCCTCAACTCCCTGAATAGCCTTAAGCACATCACTGAGCTTGCCTACTCCCGAAGGCTCGATGATGATCCTGTCCGGTGCATATTCCGTAAGTATCTCCTCAAGACTTGAGGCAAAATCGCCCACAAGCGAGCAGCATATACAGCCCTGACTCATCTCCTTGATCTCTATACCTGAATCCTTCAGGAAACCACCGTCGATTGCGATCTTTCCAAACTCATTTTCAATAAGGACGACCTTCTCATCCCTGATCACGTCTCCAAGAAGCTTTTTAATGAATGTAGTTTTGCCTGCACCCAGAAAGCCCGATACTACATCAACCTTTGTCCTGATCATCTGACTGTCACCTCTGATACTATTATTTTAATTTCGCCCACCTTAAGTCCTGTAGTTGACTCGATCACGCTTTTCACTCTTTCCTGTACAGCCCTGCAGACCCTCGGCACCACAGCTTCATTGTATACAATTACAGGGATCTCAAGATTGACCTCGCCTGCCTCCACATTGACTTTGATATTCCTGCCAAAGATACGGTTGATTGCCGTCGCGCCTTTGATCTCGTTGGCTGCTACCTCAGCGATGCTTGCAAGTGCATCATTGGATATCTTAACTTTTCCTATTAATCCGTCCATTCTGTCACCTCACTTCATACAGTAATTTGATCCTTGATCCTGTTGAAGATGCCGTCTTTGATCCCGTTGACCTTCTTAATATCTTCTATACTCCTGAAACTGCCGTTGCTGTTGCGATAGTCTATGATATCCTGAGCACGTTTGTCGCCTATACCGCTGAGAGTCTTAAGCTCCTCAAGCGTGGCCGTATTGATATTGACCTTGCCGCTTTTCTCTGCTGCAGCCCCCTCTGCCGATGCCGTACCGGCTGACTGTACACCCTGCATAGACACGGTATTCAGCTCAGGAGCCGGGACTGCTCCGTCCGAAACCTCCTGCTCAGTAGGGACATATATTTTCTGTCCGTCTGACAATACTCCGGCAAGATTGTGATAATCACTGTCTGCCTCATCTGTAAATCCCCCTGCCATCCTGATCACATCGATCACTCTCGAGTCAGGGCTTACATCATACACATCCGGACATTTCACAGCTCCGCAGATATACACAAATATCGTACGCTCAGCTGCTGTCTCATGCGCACCCGCATCTGCACCGGCTTCTTCCATCAGTTTCTGATCATCAATGCTGTTTTCGCTGTCTGAACTATCACCTGCTGCCGGGCTGTCTGATGGTGCTGTGACCTCAGCAGATTCCTCCTGCGCCGCTGCATCAAGCGACAGTTCCATATCCTTTTTGCTGCAGCAGCTAAGTACTATTGCACAGGCAAAAAATGCCGCTGCAAGGATCGATCCTCTGATATACTTTCTCATAATTCCTTTTCGGAATCGGGTCTCGACAGTCTGCTATATTATATCATAATTCCGGATAAGTGACAAACCCAATCCCGCCGGATGATGAAGCCGTGATGAAGTAATGAAGTAATGAACTATGAAGTAAAATGTGCTGCTTCCTGAGACGGAACCACTCCGAGCAGCTGGTCTATCAGGGTTGTTTATATTAGATAACATGCTGTAATACCTATAATAATAAATAAATCCTATAACTTTTTATAAAATCTATAAATAATAACAGGAGGCCATATGTTGAATCCGTTTACACCATCGTTTGGTGTCTTGCCGAGACAGTTTGCCGGCAGAACCAATATACTCACAGAAATAGGTGCAGCGCTTACCAGCGAAGGCAGCGATCCTGCGCTTACAGCGATATTCGTCGGACCAAGGGGCTGCGGCAAGACTTGTCTTTTGAGCTATTTTGAAAAAGAGTCTGCCGGATGAGGCAGCCGGATGCGTCAATGAGTATTCTCCATATCTCACAGTCCGGCATGCTCCGACTGAAAATGGCCCGGTCATCCCGGGTCATTTCCATGTGATTCCGTTTTATAATGGATACGTACACCTTCGCAGCGTCTGTATCTCCCTGTACAATACGGGAATTATCCCTCTATTATCTCTATTATCTCTATTATTCCTCTATCATGATATCGATAATGGTATCATTGGTGCTCTTCATGCCTTCCGATGCCAGACGTCCCACGTTTCTTATGGTCGACTCAACATCCTTACCTACTATTCCGTCTCCGGCATTGAAATTATTGCCGCCCAGATACATATAGTAGCCGTTGATGCCGGCCTCAACTGCCGTGGCGATCTTGGCTGCGCAGGAAGCCTTGGCTCCGTCGCAGATCACTCCGGAAACCGTCACTGCAGCATTGATGATGGTATGCAGTATGCCTTCAAGACCTGAACCAAGCAGATATGCAATGCCGCAGCCTGCTCCCACACCGGCACTCATTGCTCCGCAATATGCGCTGAGCGTACCGATGCCGGTCTTGAGGTGGATGGTTACCAGGTTGCTCAATGCCAGTGCCCTGTACATCTTTTCATCGCCTGCTCCGAGTTCTCTCGCATATGTGATTACCGGTACCGATGCCGTGATTCCCTGGTTGCCAGAACCGGAATTGATAATAACCGGCATCTCGCACCCGTTCATCCTTGCATCAGACCCGGCTGCTGCCGCTGCCCTGGCACGGATCTTGATATCATTGCCATACATATATATGAGCGATGAACCGATATTGGCACCGTATGAATGCTTTAAGCCTTCCTCGCTGATATCCATGTTGAAATCGATCTGAGGATCAAGAATCAGCCTGATATCTTCGATATCAACATTGTTAATGAAATCCCAGATGCCTTCCACGCTGAGGCAGTTCCTGTCGGTCATACGTGTACTGTCGTCCGTACTGAGCGGTTTATCCTCCAGGATCTCATCATTCTTCTGTACAAATACTATGTTGGTATGGTAGTCAACGATACGTACCCTGGCCATATCATTGCCATAATACTCCGTCACGATAATATCAAAGATACGCTCTTCATCGGTATGCCCGACAGTGATAGGAGTTTTGGCCATATAGGTCTTCATTTCTTCCTGCTGCTCTTTGGTGACCTCAGAAAGGCAGTTAAGGAGCTTTTCTGCCTTGCCGCCTATGATGCCCACCGCTGCCGCCGCACCGATCCCGCGCATGTTGTCGGTATGTGGGACTATGACTGATTTCACATTTTTGATGATGCTTCCCGAAGCCTCAACATGGACCGTCTCCGGAATATGTCCGAGCACTTCCCTTGCCTTTGCCGCAGCCAGCGCAACAGCGATCGGCTCCGTACAGCCCATCGCGGGTATCAGTTCCTCGCGCAGTATTGCACAATAATTATTATATGTCTCCATACTGATATCACTCATAAAATGCCTCCATTTCGATCCGTGAATTTCCATGCACATCTATAGAAAAATACTATCACTACGCGGAAGGTTTTTCAATGCAGAGTGTGTTGTAGCTTTGATAATTGCGGGTGTGAAAGGTGGGGTGACCAATTATATTTCATCCGTAATAATCAATATTCCACAATAGGTATAACGGAATACTTATTGTATTTGTTTCGTTAATCTTGTTTGATGCTATATTCTTAAGAGATACTTTAAATCCTACCTTGGGCTCGTATTTCTTACTGAATTGCTTGTAACTCTTTGCCTGAGTATTAGCAGCAGCCTTTACTTCAACCGGAACAACATTTCCTTCGTTTTCATAAATAAAATCAAGTTCAGCTGTATTACCGGATTTCCAATAATATGGTAACTTTTTTTGACTTATTAATTCATTCATAACATAGTTTTCTGCTATTGCACCTTTGGAAGATTTCAAGTTATCATTTTCAGACATATAGTCATTTATCGATATTCCCAGTCTTCTACTCAGCAGACCTATATCGGACATATATACCTTAAAATATGTGGCATCAGCATTAAAGGATAATGGTACTTCGGCATTCTGAACCAATTCGAGAATATTAATCAAGCCTGCATTCTTTAGCCAACTAAGTGCAGCTTCTAATTCATGAGCTCTTTTTCCTTCCCTAACATGTGAAAAGACAAACTTATTATTATCTTTTGTCAACTGTTTCGGAATAGAATCCCATATAATACGTAGTTTTTCTATCTCTGTTACGGGTGCATGCTTCGAAAAGTCATCGGCATAGTCTGATAATATTTCATCCTGTATTTTGATTACAGTTTGAAAATCTTTGTTCTCTATATAATCATTAACCACTTCTGGCATTCCTGTATTTCATCAAAAATAAGATTTCATTTTGCTTCCTAATGCAATATTCGCATGTTGTATAAGTTCGACCTCTTGATTAAAGAATACCCGTTCTGTATACTTTTTCATGAGAATTCTGAAGACCAATTCGGCAGGTGCAAAATGTGCAGTCGGTCACACAGTCACATGGTACGCCTCATGCTGTCAATCCGGCAGGCGCGGAATGTGCAGCCGGCAGATTCACTGTGTCTCTTGCGTGACCTGCTCACTTCGTATGGTGTTATTGGTGCCGACTCAAAGGCAGTATGCAGTGTGTAGTGTGCCATATGCTTCTGCCCGTCCGGAGCACCCAGCCGCCATTGTACAACGGAGTAAACAGAATAATGGATTACACCAGCTTTGACAATTACATGAAGCAGCGTTTCGGCGGTAAGGTCTACCGCCTTTCTCTGAGTACCGGCTGTACCTGTCCCAACCGCGACGGCAGGTGCGGCACCGGCGGCTGTATCTTCTGCAGTGCGGGAGGCTCCGGAGAGTTCGCTGCAAAAACAGACACAGGTCATAGCGGCTCGTCTGATGATATCCATGCAGACCGCAACTATCTGATATCACATGAACAGATCACCGATTCTGTTAAACGCCAGATAGAAATCGCAAAGACAAAGGTTGCCTCCAAGCTGAGCCGCAGCTTTGCAGGCTACTTGGCATATTTTCAGTCCTTTACCAACACATACTTCCGTGATGATAAGGAATTTGCGGGTGTGAAAGCCCGATTTTTTGCAGCCGCCCGGCATCCCGAGATCGTCGCCATAGCTATTGCGACCCGTCCGGATGCACTCCCCGGTTATGTACTTGAAATGCTTGCCTCCCTTAACCAGATCAAACCGGTCATTGTCGAGCTGGGGCTGCAGACGGTACATGATGATACGTCACGCCTCATCAACCGCGGCTATGCCACTAAAGTGTATGATAAGGCAGTACGTGACCTCCATGCGATCGGTATCGGAGTCGTCACGCATATGATCATCGGTCTGCCGGGGGAGACAGAGGACATGATGGCTGATACGATACGCCATATAGTCAGCACCTGCGGCTGCGCGGCTCCCGGTCATGCCGGCTCTGTCAGTGATCCTGTAAAGCACTCCTATGAGAATCTCCTCAATGTCGGTTCCGGAAGCGGTGTTTCTGTGATCAGTCCTGTCAATTCTGTCGGTACAAGTCCCTGTCACAGCACATCTGCAGGCTCAGGTCCTGCTGCAGTTATCGATACAGACTTGAAGATCACTTCAATGCCCGACGGTATAAAGATTCAGCTGTTGCAGGTCCTTAAAGGGACACGGCTTGAAGAAATGGTCAGAAACAAAGATGTGACACTTCACGAATATTCTCCGGAAGAATATGCTGCTCTGCTCAGGCGTCTGCTGCCGCTTATTCCGAAAAAAATGGTGGTTCACCGTCTGACCGGCGATCCACCAAAAAACCTTCTTATCTCTCCGCTTTGGACAGCCGATAAGAAGCGCGTATTAAACTATCTTCACAAGGCTCTGAAAGACTGATACTGCAGATGCAGATGCGATGTCAGTCTTTGTATTTGTAATAGAGCATGCAATGGCAGAAGCCTTCAAAATCAGGATCTGCGATCTGATCGCGGAATTCTTTGCACATGCATTTATTCTCCGGGATATCTTCTCTCCGGCACGGGCAGAAGCCTCCCCGCCTTTTAAGTCCCTCTCTCACTGTCGCAGCTATCTCCTTATCGGGATTTTCTTCGATATGCATAATTCTCCCTTTCTCTGCGGATGTGACCTTGTCTCCGATACGCCTTGCATCTGATGTGGCCGTGCCACATGATACGCATTGGCATCTGATGCGGTCCTGTCTCCGATACGCCCTGATACATGGTGCAGTTTATCGCCCGGACTGCCCCCGGCATGATTCAGCCTGACAGTATTATCTGAAAGCACTGCAGCATCACTCCGTTATGCGGGCCGCGATATTTGCTCCCGGTCTGCATTTTGGGTACCTGCACTGCATGCATCAGCTCTTTGCAAGTGTATTGAAAAGCTCCAGATCTTCTGTCGTCACTTTAACATTTGTGGTAATTGTCTCGCCCTCAGGACCGGTGATAGTGATCCCGATTATCGTACCTTCAACTATACCCTTGGCCTTTGCTGCATTTAAGAATGCCGGAAACTTGGGATGATTTCTTGTGAATCTGTCCCAAGCTCCTTTTATCTTCATTACATCGCCTATACCTAAACCCATCATATCCTCCGTATTTCCAACCGGTCTCGCAGGAGTATATAAGCTCCTGTGTGTCCGATCTATTGTCTGTCCGTTATGATACCTTATTGTACATGCCCTGCCCCGCAGTGCCCGCTCAGTCAGACCCTGTCCGGATGAAGTTTTGGTTCTCATCAGCCGCCTGCAGCAGTCTCTGAATTGTCCCGCTGCGTATCTTACTTCAGAATCAGTTCCACTTCAAAATCAGTTCCACTTCAGAATCAGACCGCAGCATCGGATGCACATATCTGGCTTCTGCAAGCGTCTGCCGTTCCCCGTCCTGCAGCAGTCCTGCAGTGGCGAGTGCCGCATGTGAGCCCGGTATTGACCGGACAGCTGAAATGATCTCAGCCCAGCAGGAAGGATGCCGGGATATCATCTTCGCCTGCGGTCTTTATGCCTCCGGCGACCATATCCAACTCATCATCCGTGAGAGCCTCAGCCTTATACAGACCGGCTGACTGCTCGGTCTCAAGGATAAGCTTCTCCAGCTCATCGCCTATGCCTCTCATCCTGACACTGTCTCTGACAGCGAATAACATTTTCTCAATATCACCGGTCATTTATACTTCCTCTCATTTTCAGCATCGCCCTGTTTCTGATGACACGTACGTTGCTCACGCTGGTATCCAGCCGTGCGGCGATCTCTTCATCATTCATATCATTAAAATATTTCAGGACCACAACCTGGCGGCTTCTTTCATCCAGTACCGAAAGTGCCTCAGCTACCTGTTCACGCATTTCCATCAGTCTGACCGCGGCGTCCACCGGACTCACCGATGGTTCCTCGAATACTCTGAACGCTCCATCGGCTTCATCCGGGCTCTCATCCAGACTGTAATCCTGTTTCCTGCTCCTGTACCATGAGATCAGCTTCCTTTTTGCTATGATATAAAGCCATGCCACCTCGTCACATCGCGCGGCATCAAACTCTGCTTTATGCTTATCCACGCTCAGAAAGGTATCCTGCATAATATCCTCGGCATCCTGCTGACTTCCGGTATGTCCCTTCAGATATCTCACAAGATTGCCCGACTGCTCATTATACAGTTTCTCAACCCATGCACTGTCCATAATTCCTCCGGTGCGCGGGCGTCCCTGTTTTGTCATACGCCCCGCCGTGACTAACATTACAATTTTTATTAATTTCTTTCATTTATTTTGAACTGCCCTATAGCGGTCCGACAGAGCCGTCTCTCAACGATGCAGTAGTGGTCCGTCTGAGCCGTCTCTCAGCGATGCAATGGCGGTCCACCAGAGCCGTCCCTCGGCGATACAATAACGGTCCGTCGGAACCGTCCGCCGATGGTAACCGATATGGCCTTTTTCCTGCCAAAGCATTGCGCAGCAGCCTCAATAAGTATATCAAATCTTTAACCGATTTTGTACCTGTCATGAAACCGGCTTTGGAGTGGCTTTTGAGTATTCTTCCAAAGCTGAAATATATGAATCTGCCGCCCTGCATATATCCCCCGGATCCTCTGAGGATGACAGATAATTTTCAAGCCTGCCTCCCTGACGGTATGATCCGTCCTCTATCCCCAGGAAAAGCCTTGCCAGAAAACCGTCATAGGTTCCAAAGGCTTTGACGATACCATGCATATCCGCAAGGATCTCGTCCCTGAGCACAGCGGGAATTGCGGGCAGCTCCGGTTCCCCTGCCGGCTGCTTCTGCTGTATAAAGTGTGCCAGCTCATGATTTTTCCTGATAATAAGTGAAATCTGCTCCCATTTTTGAGGAGTCAGATCCTGCAATGCGCACCCGCAATTCATATCTATTTGTGGCATATACTCCGGTTTTGCAATGTCGCCGGAGGTGACAGTCTGATTGCTGGCACTCTGATTGCTGCCGGGCTTATAACTGTCGCTCTCATAATTGCCGGGCTTATAACTGTCGCTCTCATTGCTGTCGGTCTCATAGCTGTCGCCCTCGTTGCTGTCGTCCTGATTGCTGCCGGTCTGATTGCTGTAACTCTGATAGCTGTCGCTTTGATTGCTGTAACTCTGATAACTGTCGCTCTCATAGCTTTCGCTCTCATAACTGTCCCGCTCATAGCTTTCGCTCCTATAACGGTCTGATCCTATCACGCTCCTGCCATGCTTCTGATATGCACGCTTAAGCTCATCACAGCTGATGCCGCTGTAGCCGCCCCTGCTCAGGATGATAAGTGTCACCTTTTTCATCGTGGAATGATCCAGCAGCCCTTTAATAAGAGCTGCACCCATAGATGACGGCACGGTGCGGGATGCATCTCTGTATGTTAATGCAGTCACTGCTTTTTCAAAATCAGGTCGTTCAAAAAAATACACCGTTTCCACCGGACCTGCCGGAGTCGATTCTGCCGTGTACTTATCCCTGTCGCTTTCTGTGAAGCTTATATCCATCAGACTGGGAAATCTGAGTTTCAGTTTTTTAATGAAATGTTCCATATGGGTCACCATATTATGCAGTTCCGGTGTAAGTAAAAAACGCAAGTCCAAAAATATCATTAAACCTGAGATTTACATCCCCGTCTTCCATGGATTGTCATCGGCTGACCAAAAAGCAACATAGTCCGAATCATAAAAAGCACGCACTTTTTAACGTTTTGTTTGTACAAAGTTTTTGGATCAAGCAGGAGACACTGCCTGAGCCAGTTGAATTACTGCAGCTTTCATCATTACGAAAAACCACCCCGGACCCAAAGTGTACCGGGGTGATTTTCCGCACTATTGTTTTATTCTATTTTCCCATAGCCCACTCAAAGAGTTCTTTTCGCCCTCCCTGGGTATTGGTAAATACATATTCTTCGCCTGCCGCGCTGATCGCCAGCTTAGAAAAAAGCTTCTTCTCAAAGCAAAAGCCTGTGACCGCTTCTTTTTTGATCACCTTGATCTCTCCCGAGCCCAAAGCGCCGGCCAGGATGATGATCAGCCTCTGATCCGTCACTGCAAGCATCTTTCTGTTGGCTTCATTGACTCCGGTCAGCACACAGTACAGCTCTTCTCCGGGTTTTATCATCGGTCCCAGTATTTTGAGCTCCTTGCGCATCCAGTACTCACTGTACTCACCCAGGTCTCTCAGCCTTTTTTCCAGGTCATGTTTTTCCAAATCGATACTATGCTCCAACAGATTCAATATTATTACTTGCTATTCTTGAGAACCGAATCCTCGCTGACATAGCCCAGCTTCTTAGCGATACAGCAGGTACATGTAAGGTCACCGGTTACATTGAGGGCTGTACGTCCCATGTCGAGGATAGCATCGATACCGAGGATCATTGCATATGCACCGGCAATAACTGTACCCGGCTCGATCGGCATATTGATACCCTGCATTACCATTGCAAGCATGATCGCACCTGCGCCCGGCACACCTGCTGTTCCGATTGAAGCCAGAGTTGCAAGGAGGATGATCATTGCGATCTCGCCGCCTGTGAAAGGCCTGCCTATGCATGAAAGAACAAGGAAGGTTGCGCAGACACCCTGATAGATAGCTGTACCATCCATGTTGATCGTTGCACCGAGCGGAAGTGAGAATGCATATACTTCCTTGTGTACGCCGAGATTCTCAGCTGCCTGGAATGTAGTGGGAAGTGTTCCGTTGGATGAACGTGTAACAAATGCCGTGATGAAAGGAGTCCTTGCCTCCTTAAAGAAGGTACGGATCTTGATCCTGTAGATCTTGAGAAGTCCGCCATATACAAGTACGATATGGATAGCATATCCGAGGAAGCAGGCAATTGTTACTATGAGCAGCGCACCTGCCACCTTTGCTCCGTTCTTGGCAAATACCTCCGCAATAAGCACTGCAACACCTATCGGAGCATACTGCATGATACCTGAAACTATCTTCATCATGATCTCACTGAGACAGTCAAAGATGTTATAGGTAGTCATAGAGATAGTTCTGATCCTCTCATTGTCCGATACCTTCATGTAGCTCAGGCAGATTCCGAACAGCAATGCAAAGAAGATCACCTGAAGCACATTTTCATTTACAAGTGCAGTCAGTACACTGGTCGGGACGATCTCAGCTATTACCTGCCATACATTGGTATCTGCAAGCTTTCCTTCTGCCTCTGCTGCAAGCTCTGTAACAGCTGCAAGATCAGCCTGGGGCTTGAAGATCGCACCCATAGCCAGACCGATGCATACACCGATAGCTGATGTAATAAGATAAATAATGATAACGCGAATTCCTACCTTACCTACATTGGCGGGAGAAACCGATGATGCACCTACTACGAGTGATCCCACGATGATAGGTATGATTATCATCTTAAGCAGTCTTGTGAATATGGTTCCGAACATACTGATCCACTTCGGAAGAGCAGTCACTCCGCAAGATGCCAGGATGATACCTGCCACAGCGCCTACTGCAAGTCCGATAAGGATCTTGTATAGGACGTTGAAGTCAAGATAAGCCCTGAAAAAGCCTTTTTTCTTTGGTACGTTTGCCATAATCAACCTCCAATTATTCTACGGCTGTACACCGCATTATTTTATTCCTGCTCACATTATAATACAGGGCAGATTAGTATTGGAATTAGATTTTTACCCGGTTTTTTTGTGCAATCTGCACAAACATGTTCCTGACCCGCTGCAACAGCAGCAAATCCTGCTCTGGCTTCTGATTCACACCTTATGAGCTGCCCTGCATCATGCGGCTGTTTACCAGCCTCTGAGATCCCATTCCTGATGAGCATTAATGTCTGTAGACTTTCTGACTATCATCCTGCCTGCAAGTCTGATATGATCACATTTCTCCGGTCCGTCTTTTATCATATCTACCAGCATGGTTACGGATCTATAGCCCATTTCAAACTTCGGTGTCTCCACTGTAGTCAGTGTGGGCTCTATCAGTGTGGTAACGAACAGTCCGTCTGCTCCTGCTACGGCTACATCCTCAGGAACGGACTTTCCGTTTTCCTTAAGCGCCTTTATTGCTCCTATGGCCATCTGGTCGTTTTCTGATATTAATGCAGTCCAGGTCACGCCCCTTTTCAGTGCTCTGGTCATTTCAACATATCCGCTCTCTGCCATATAGTCGCCGCGGATGATCTGTTTTTTTCTGAACTTCAGTCCATGCATCTTATAGCATTCCTCGCAGGCGGTCAGTACCTCTGAAGCCGTCGCATAATCTCTGCCGACAAGAAC
>DCHJ01000057.1 GCA_002314805.1 Lachnospiraceae bacterium UBA1755
CGCACCGACATTTTTTATTTTACCTTTATTCCGGGGGATATTCAATATATAATGAGAGCATGAACAACGTAATCACTAACCGCAGAAGTCTTACAGCAATTTACTCTATACATCAGTGCCTCTACTGGATAGTGGTGTGCTGCACCGTATCATTTGCCGCCACATATATGACTGCGAAGGGGCTTGATGTTTCTGCCGTAGGTTTCGTCCTGTTTGGTGCCAACATATTGTCATTTGCCGTGCAGCTGTTCCTTGCCAGCATAGCCGATAAATCCGGCGATTCCAGAGCGCTCAAGCTGCTGATGATCATCCTTTCCGGGATACCCCTCATCATCATGCTCGTACTGTGCTTTACCGATATCCCGCTCTGGCTGCTTGCAGTACTGTATGTGCCGATGGCAGCCGGAATTGATATGGAAATGCCGCTGATGAATTCCATCGTGGTCTTTTACTCCAAACGCAGCTATACTGTCAGCTACAGTATCGCCAGATCTATTGCTGCTGCTGCATTTGGTCTTTCATCTCTGGGTATGGGCTATGCCATGAAGATCTTAGGCTGCGATGTCTCGCTCCTCGCCGCACTGGTATCAACGGCGGCATATACGGCTATTACACTGCTGTATCCCAGGGAAGGCATGCTTGCTTCCCGCGCGGCAGGTCCGTCCGGAATTGCGGGTGCGCATGGTGACGCATCTGACGGTCCTGCAGACAGGCCTGATCAGGCAGTACAGCAGGCTGACTTGTCAGGTATTGCAATTACCGACACGTCCATAACTCCGGCGGAGCATCAGTCAGATACTCACCAGTGCAGGCCGGCGTCGGACCATGTATTGACCGGAGCAGAAAGCGGCACGGGTTCTCTCTCTCTTATCTGTTTCATCAGAAAATACAAGTGGTATGTGCTCTCGGTCGGTGCAGTCATGCTCTTTGGTGCTTCTCATGTCGCTTCCGAGAATTATCTGATTGAGATCGTGCGTCCTCTGGGCGGTGACAGCAGCAATGTAGGCGTTGCCCTCCTTGTATGTACTATGGCGGAGATACCCGGTACTCTGATTGCCTCCCGCTTATATAAGAAATTACAGGCCCGCAGGATCTGGCTGCTCATAGGTATCTCCTATACGATACGCATGCTCTTCTATGTGCTTGCCGGCAGTGTCGGGATGATATATCTGGGACAGGTCTTCCAGTGCTGTTCTTATGCGCTGCTGCCTCCGAGCCAGCTCTATTACGCACGGGACTGCGTGGATGACCGCGATATGGTCAAGGGACAGTCCACAAGTACGGCCCTGTATTCACTCGGCAATGCACTTGGCAATCTCTTCGGCGGTCTGGCTGTGTCTGCAGCAGGTGTGGCTGCCATGCTAAAGGGCTGTGTGGGCGGTGCGTTATTAGGATTGCTTATTGCTGCAGTCTTTGTTCCTTTTGCTCTTAAGGCTGCAAAGAAGACTGCGGCCCCGGCGTACCGGTGAATGTACTGACGTCGAATACGCTGCAGCCTTGCCTTGCGCGCCCGCAATTCATAATAACTATGTTGCGAGTGATTAAAGTGCGATAACCGACTGAGCTTTCATCAGTTTTTTACCGCGGCTTACTGCGGAATGTATATTAAGTGAATTACTCGGATACAAGTAACCGAGAATTCCCGCCTTTTATCTTAAAAATATAGGTCAGAAAGGAGTTTTATGGGCAATTTTACTTACCTTGACACCAACACCGGCAAAAAGACCGAAAGTCTGGATACGCTGTTTCCGGGTTGGATGGGCCCTGATGAGAGGGTCATGGTATACTGCGGTCATGATGATGACGCGATCCTTGGCGCAAGCTATGTGATCCAGGCCTGTGTGGCTGACGGGGCGCAGGTCTTTGTGACCATCGCCTGCAACGGACACTGCGGCTATTCGACTCCGGAGGAGAAGGATACCATCGTTGACCGGCGACGCGAAGAGGCTTATCGCGGATATGAAGTGCTGGGTGTGCCGCGGGATCATATCCTAAGGCTTGAACTGCCGGATTTCTCGGCGGCTTCGTATGTGGGCCTTTTCATTGATGAAAACAAACGTGAGGGGCATTTCCGCAAGACCATCACTAATCTGCGCAAAAACCGTATCACCCGTATCCTTACTACCAATCCGTATCATGAGCATTCTGACCATACGGCTGCGTATCTCATGGGTGCCTATGATGCGCCGCAGGCAGGTGATGCCCACAGTGTGGACTGGGCCATGCCTTACCCTGTGAGGTCGGTGGCTATGTACAGCTGCTGGGCGGAATTTGACCCGGAGGACGCGCTGATCAGTGGAAGATCGGTGGATGTGCGTGCCAATGTTGTGGTTGCCGCGGCTCCCTGCATTGAAGACAAAACCATTGAAAGCATCTCGGCGTTCCCCAGTCAGGAGGCCATCATCGAAGACCTTTGTGCCCAGCGCGCCGGGCGCCGGCTGCCGGACGGACGTTTCCTCGAATGCTATATCAAATATGACCCGAGACCGAAATTTAATTATGAGCCTTACAAGGCTATGTTCTGATACTGCCCGCTGTATCGCGGTCAGGGCTTCCTCTGACGGTCACTGGCACAGTATCCGGTGCGAGGCCGGAGCGCAGCCTGTGCAGATATTAGATTCTTTATTAGTTTATACCGACGTGCTGTGCAGAATTTTTGAAGGGACTGCTGTGTCTCGATGGCAGATGAGTGCCGGCTGTGTGTAATTGTTATTATAATCGGTTTTTTCTACAAAGAAGGGAGATACTATGGAGACATTTATGGAGAAGGCTGCCAAGGTCGACAGGATACTGGCCCGGGCACCAAAGTTTGACAAGTTTGCAAGGATTTCAACGGAGGAATTCAAAAAGAGGGCTGCAGATCTGTATGCCGAAATGGAAAAGTCAGGACTTGAGTGTGCTCTTGTATATTCGGATGAGCACTATCACGGCGATGTACCCTATCTGGGCGGCAATATCAATTTCTGTGTCGAGCCCTGCGCAGGACTTCTCGGAAAGAACGGCTTCCACCTCCTTGCCGGTCTTGAAGGCGGTTATTCCTGCGAGCAGATGGGTAAGCGTTCAGGCTGCCGGCTGCACAAGGCTGAATTCTTAAAGCTTGCCGATGAGGAATACCCTGTTGCTGCAGAGGATGTACATGATATCCTCACGGAATGCTGCGGCAGGATCCCGAAGAATATCGCGATCTTTACTCCCCGCGCCGTACTTCCGATAGGCGTATATGATTTCTTTGCCGATATTGTTGGCGAAGAAAACATGATCGATGCTCAGGAGATCTATTTTAAGCAGAAATATATCAAATCAGACCGCGAGATGGAGCTGACAAAACAGGCTGCCCGTTACGCTGATATAATCATGGAATGTATGCTTGCCGTACTGGAGCCCGGAATGCTTGAGACAGAGGTTGCCGGCTGGGGCTATCTCGCCGCGCGTCAGCTCGGTACTGAAAACATGGGCTTTGACATCATGGTTACCTCAGGAGAAGCTAACCGCACACTCATCGGCAAGGCTATGAATCTGCCGATTAAGGAAGGTGATTACGTACATCTCGGAGTCGGACCTACCGTGGACGGGCTCACCGCCTGTGAAAGATGTACTGTAATCGCCACGCTTGATCCATCTACTATCACGGAAGATCAGCACTACTGGATCAACTTTGTGGAAGGCGCCTACAGGACAGGTCTTGAGGGCTATATAAGAATTGCGGAAAACAATCTGCCGGCCAAGCTTCAGGAGCAGGCTCTTGTTGAATACTTCAACGCTCATGCGAAAGAGGTATCCATCAGAGTCGGTCATCCCGTCGATATGGAAAAGCAGAAGCCGTACACAGGTACACATAACGGCGGCTATACGGAATGCCAGGAATTCTACGGCGCCATCACTCTCAATTCCGAAGAGCCTCTCGGCGAGCAGATCATTACTATGCTGGATGTTGCAGCAAGGGGAATCGGAAACAAATGGGATGATGTAGTGATACCCGGTTTTGACTTTGCGCTTGTTGAGAAGACTCTGGGCAAATGGGGAAAGCATGTGGAAGTCCTCAACGAACTGCCCATCAATGTCCAGAAATATGTCGGACGTGTCGTAGAATAGAATATCCCGGGCATGCACGGCAATGCAGTTTTGCTGCGTAAACCAATAGTGAAGCCGAATATAAACCACAGCAGCAGCGAAGCTGTGAACAAAACCCGGTAAATATGTACCTCACTAACCTCCTATGGTCGGAATGTAACCGCGTACCATGGGAGGTTTTGCTATGCTGTAAAAGCCGTTTACGGCATATTGCTTACTTGTCTCCCCCCGCCGATAGCAGCATGGGATATCAGCAGTTTTTTGTCTGCGGGAGCGCAAGGTGACTCTGCCTTTCTTTCACTTACCCGTCATTTCATCGGATTTGATCAATAAATCCCTGCCTGATATGCTGTAACATTGGAACAGACCTGATTAATAATCATAAACAGTGACTATAAAAAACAGACCCTAACACGGGCAGGTTTCAGTTCATCAGAAAGGAGTTTTTATGATTTGTTTCGAAAAGCTATGGCGTATGTTAAGAGAAAGAGGGATATCACAATACTACCTGATCAAATATAAGGGAGTCAGCCCGAGCCAGCTGACAAGACTGAAGCATAATCAGGGAGTCAGTACCCACACACTCAATAATTTCTGTACCATCCTTAACTGCAGGCTGGATGAGATCGCAGAATTCTGTAAGGATGACGTTCCCCCTGTACATAATGAGAACGCCTGACATAACTGAGTTATGCCGGCGCTCTCCTGTATATGCTGTATATGCTGTCTCTGTTATCGCTGCTATAAATCCCCGGTCTGCGGCCTTTTCCCGGCGCTCACGTCATACCGCCGTAAGACGGTTTCTGAACTTCCGGGGCCGGGGTATTTAAAGACGTGTCCCCCGATTGCTGCCATGCGCACCCGGCCTATGCTCACCGGCTCCGTATTCACAACGCCGGTCTGCTTCGGAGCTTTTCAAGTACATGGTTTTTCACGGTCTATCTATCGGTTGACTGCCACGCTCACCCAGCCTATGCTCACCGGCTTCGTATTCACAACGCCGGTCTGCTTCGGAGCTTTTCAAGTACATGCTTTTCATGGCGCGGGACTTCTTTGGGTATTATTCGTTAGTGTCGTCTCCGGGCGCTATCTTATACGGATCGTTAATACTGCCTTTGTCTTTTTAACTGTCCTGCTCTTTGCCGTCCCCCTCATTGCCGTCCTGCGCTTTGCCGTCCTGCGCTTTGCTGTCCTGCGCTTTGCTGTCCTGCGCTTTGCTGTCCTGCGCTTTGCTGCTCTTCTTCTTTACTAAAAATACAACGCCCGTCACCACTGCCGCAAGCAATATCAGTACCGGAGAGTACGAAATAATAAATACAAATAATCCGGCAAAGAATCTTCCCAACCCGTGGATACACCCTGAAAAGCCTTCAGATATCTTCTCCCCAAGGGTTGCTTCCTGCTGCGGGGTGTAATCCACAACCTCTGTAATATCCAGATACACCGTGGAATAATCCACCTGATTGTCATAGGTCCTCAGCTGTGATTCTATTGATTCAAGCTGATATCTTACTTCACTGAGTCTTTCTTCTATCTTGATCAGATCCTCAACAGTCTCTGCTTTTTTCATCAGCTCATTAAGACGATTCTGCTCTTCGACGAGACTCTTTTTTCTGCTTTCCGTATCTGAATACTGAAGTGTGACATCGTCTACGTTTTCAGATTTATATGTCAGATTGCTCTCGGCACAGACTCCGTCCACGAAAGCATCCAGCCTGTCGGCAGGTATCCTTGCCGTAATATTCATATTCCTTGCATACCTGTAAGCGCTGTCGCTGCTGACACTGGGACTGGAGGAGGAAGAGTTTTCAACATAACCTCCCAAAACCCTGATTTTCTCTATTACCGAAGACGTAAAATTATCATAATCCTTGCTTTCAAGGCTCAGATTTACGTTCCTGATCAGCTTTCTGCCGGGATTTGCAACTGATACACTTCCGCTCTCCCCGTTAAAGCCCACTGACATGCCTGCCGCAGCATCCATTTCATAGGCAGCCGCCGCTTCTTCCATTGCTGCTTCTTTGATAAATACCATTTCATCCGGGTCTGTGATCCCCAGTCTGGTTCTTTCCGGTATTGCGGCTGCTCTGCCGCAGGCAGTAAGACCGACAGCTGCCGCTGCCAGAATAAAAGTCACTACTATTGTTAATATTCTTTTCATAATGCACCTCTTTTCATACACCCGCTGTGTGTCAGTGTCTTCATACTCAACCGCCACAAGCTCTTTCAATGATAGTCTTTGCCATACATCCCCAATTCAGCTTCTTTCATAAGCCGCCTCAATTGTTCTTTGCCTGTCCGGTTCCGACGCCGCTGTACCGGCACAGCTTCTCAGTGAAATATCCCTGTTCCGGACCGTATCTACACAGGATATACACCTTCCTGCGGCTCTTTTAAAGACGATATCGGTTCCGCACCGTGTTTTGCCGTGGCGCCCGAAACTCCGATGTGTATACATTCATACCGTAAGATCCTGATACGTCAGAGGAATCATCTTCTCCAGACCGGCCGGAGCGAGTCTGACCTGATAGCCTATCCTGCCGGCAGAAAACACCATGTACTCCTGACCGCATGCGGTTTCATGGACTGTGGTTGTGAAGAATTTTTTCATGCCTATGGGACTGCATCCACCGTGGATATATCCGGTCAGCGGCAGGAGCTCTTTTGCCTTCAGCATCTCTATCGACTTCTCGCCTGTCGCCCGTGCTGCCTTCTTTAGATCCAGTTCAGCTGCTACTGGTATGACAAACACATAATGTGCACCCGATCTGCCGGTAGTCACAAGTGTCTTGTATACATGCGGCAGATCCTCTCCGATGGCTCTTGCCACATCTACACCGTTGGTACCCACTTCCGGTCCGTATGTAATTTCATCATGAGCAATGCCCGCCTGATCCAGGAGCCGCATCACGTTTGTCTTTTCTGCTGTCTTTTCGTTCTTCTTACTCATGTTTGTTGATATCCGTCTTTTAATACTCTGCTGCATTTGATAATCTCAGCGCGTAAATATTGCCGTCCATACCACTGCCGACTAAGCTGTCACCGTCACCGTTGCTGCCACCTTCACCGATGCGGTCTCTACTGCCAGTATCGCTGCTTCCTGTCCTTGCTGTTACTGTTTCCGCCGCCGTACCATACCACCGTCAGCGCTGCGGATGATCCACACTGATGTCTTAATACTAGCACAGCAGCCTGTTTATTGTATTAAGACTTTCTTCATTTTCTTCTAACTCTTTCAATCTGCTATGGAATTCCGCTATCTGCCAGCGCTTCTTGTTGAGCCGCCTTAGCACTCTCACACTATATATCGACACATACATCCACAAAAAAGGAATCATGTAAAGAAATGCTTGACGCTTACAATCATTAATCCGTCATAATTCTTACCGGTATTGCAGGAATGCAATGGAATCGATTATAATCAGGATATTAATAAATCAGTCACCCGTATCGGGAATCTTTATAATCGCCTGTGTTTAAGCAGCGATATCGTCAGGGGGAATTTCCATGCTCATTATGACAGAGAAAATGACAATAGTAAAAATTGCAGCAATCAGAGATTTTCCAAATGGATTTGTAAAAGGAGTTGTGGATCTTGAAAAGAGATTGGTAGCGCTTGATGCGGAAATGCATTACGAATTAGCAGATTTTCTGAAACAGCAGAAGGACTCAAAGGAAATCGATATGTGGGGTTTTAACCTGTGGCTTGAAAATGATGGGATCGATGATATTTTAGAGTTTGATTCATTTATCAATATTCATCAGAATCAGCTTCATGGATTTCCAAGAGGCGGAATGGATATCCTGAATAAAGAAATTAAAAAAACGGCCACGGAGGTAATTTGCGAATGGATTCAGTTTTGAGAGCGCAGTGGTTTCGGCTGACACTTCCTGAACAGATGGTGAATATCGGAAATGAGGTAAAGAGAGCTGTGAGGTTTGATGATAACACGGAAAAGAAGACCTTTTTTCTCGACAAGGCGATTGCTTATACAGAACTGACGATGCAGGATCCCAAAAACAGGAAAGTCCTTACGGAACTGGAAATCAGTTTGGACGTCCTTATGGATTACCGGGGTGTTCATGAGATTGATTGCTCAAAAGAAGATATCCGAAAATACTATATGAATTATGCGTTGTTGGTGTAACCTGACTTTTGCAGTTGAGCAAAGAAAAAATCCTTCTATAGCCTCATTATTATTGGGTTCAGAAGGATTTTTGTTCCCCAAAAATCCATTGTGTTTTTTTACCGCTCTTAGCTTCGCTACCCCCTTAACTCCACCCGGCGCTGCAATTAATTTGTTGTATTAAGACTTTCTTCATTTTCTTCTAACTCTTTCTTCAATCTCTTATTTACAAAGTGTGGTATATTTGTACCATCATAATCAACCAGTTAAATTCTCCAGTTTTCAACGTAACTCTTAAACACAAGAAGCAGCCTTCTCAGCTGCTTCTTTTTCATGTTGTTCTGTGTCGTCGGTTCATGTCGGACCGAAAGGAATGACCTTGTCAGAATTAAAACCTGTTGCTATCCGTGCCGCTCAGAAGAAATGATCCTCAAGCTCCATGCAGAGCGTATGGTAGATGGGAAGGTGTCTTTCCTGAATACGATATGTCACATCATCGGGTACTATGATACTTACATCCGCCAGCTTCTTAAGCTCTCCCCCGGTCTTGCCTGCGAGAAGGATGACCTTCATACCTTTTGCCTTTGCGACTATTGCTGCATTTATGAGATTCTCCGCATTGCCGGAGGTGGAGATTGCAAGGAGCACATCGCCCTGCCTGCCATAGCCATACACCTGCTGTGCGAACCCGAATTCCGGACGCACATCATTGCCTACCGCTGTGGTAAGCGCTGTATGTCCGGTAATTGAGATAGCTGTCATGGCTCCCTGGAGCTCTTTTCCCAGCAGAGCACCGCGCGCTGCATCAATGCTTTCCATCCCGGCAATGATGTCTGCGGGGATAGGCCGCCTCTTTTCAAAGGTCTTCATCAGCTCACCAACTATATGCTCGCTGTCTCCTGCGCTTCCTCCGTTGCCGCCGACCAGGAGCTTGCCGCCTTTTTCGTAGCAGTCCTCCATGATATTATAAGCGGCTTCAACCTGATCCCGGACCGGAGCGAGGTCCGGGTATCTGTCTATTAGGTTCTGAAGATATTTCATAGCTCTACCTGCGTTTCTTTGATGTTATGGTCTCTTGTCAGTTTTTTATATGTGTGCTGCCTTCGATCCGTACCGGGTAATGCCTGTACCGTATTTTCCGGCTGCGGCACGCTTTCCTGACCACAGCCTTTTTCCACCCGGCATTTCTGCCCCGGCTTTTTTCTACCCCGCTGCATTTTTTGCCTTGCATTTTCCGTCTGTCATTTAATGACGGCACTGCGGACCAATCTCTCACATATCTTTTACTTCCGTAATTTTAACTGTTTTGCGGGTTCAAATCTACATTTTTGTTAATTTGCCTGATGATTTGCTATGCGCACCCGCAATTGCGCACAGACACTGTGTATCTGATATTTCGTCCGTCATTTCAGCTCGCCATTGCGGAGGATATGTTCCAGCAGCCCTTCGCAGCCGGCGTATATCTGATCCCAGACCTTGTGGAAATTACGGGTATACCAAGGGTCCTCAACCTCGCCCGGAGTGGATGTATACTCCATAAGGTAGTGGACCTTGCCCTGCGGGTCGCTGCCGATGATGCGTCCAAGGCCACGCTCATTGCTTCGATCCATGATTATAAGGTAATCCCAGTCGCTGTATTCCTTCTTTTCTATGACCTGCGCGCGCTTTGTCTCGTCAACCTTAAGACCATGCGCCAGGATCTCGCGGCGGGCCGGCGGATATATGGGATTGCCGTATTCTTCGTAGCTGATTGCGCGTGACTCTATGTGAAAGCAGGCCTCAAGACCGGCTTCTTTTACCATGTTTTTAAATATTATCTCCGCCATAGGACTGCGGCAGATATTGCCGTGGCAGACAAATAAGACTTTAATCATGCTTGTTTTCCTTATCTTTCTTAGGTTTTACGCGATTTTCCAAATATGCTTTTCTGGCATATTCCTGTATAAATTGGCATAGTTTGGTGGGCAAAAGGTGTAAATTATGGTGTTTGTATTGTAAATTTACACCTCACTATTTGCAAGATTTACAAGTTATTTCCATCAAATAATCTGACAGAATATTCCATCATATCAAATGACTTTTTATCAATCTTTCTAGTCTGATTCAGTTTTGAATACTCCCCTGTCAAGGGCTCTGATTCCGGTATTTCATCTTGAATTGAACTTTTATTTATAATACAGGATGCTAAGTGCATTATCTTCGCTGCTTGTCTAAAGGCAGTTTCACCATTGAATTTTATATTGATAAGGAATCCACCAAGCCCCTTTATTCCAAAGAGATAACCTTTATAATCTTCTTTATCAAATTTGCCTTTAGAGTATATAGAAAGTGCAG
>DCHJ01000069.1:0-3299 GCA_002314805.1 Lachnospiraceae bacterium UBA1755
GCTGTGCAGTCCTGACTTAGGCTTTTCCTTACGCACCTTTCGGGTTCAGCCGCCAGCAGCGCGATCCCGGCTTATGGCTTTACTCTTACGGCACCGTTACGGGCTCTGCTGCCTGCAGCAGACCTCATGCTGTCAGGCTATCACACTCTCAAGCGCATTTCTGAGTTTCTCGATCTGAGTACGCCTGAATTCATAGTTGGCCTTGTTGGCGATAAGCCTTGCGCTCAGATTTTCTACCAGCCGGATCTCATGCATGTTATTTTCCCTGAGGGTATTCCCTGTTTCAACGATATCAACTATGACATCAGAAAGTCCCACGATAGGTGCTATCTCGATGGAGCCGTTAAGCTTGATGATGTCCACATCCCTGCCAAATCCCGAGTAATACTTTGTAGCAATATTGGGAAACTTGGTTGCGACCTTAAGTGTACGTGTAGGATCGTCCTTAAAATCCTTAAGTGCGGATACTGACATCCTGCATACTCCGGTCCTCAGATCACAGAGCTCATAAACCTCAGGCTCATTCTCAAGGATGATATCCCTTCCTGCCACACCTATATCACAGGCACCTCTTTCGACATATACCGTCACATCCGACGGCTTCACCCAGAAGTATCTGACGCCCTTATCGGCATTTTCAAAAAACAGTTTCCTGCTTTCCTCCAGGACCTCCGGACATTCGTATCCGGCCTGAGCAAACATACCGTAGACCTTAACTCCCAGACGTCCCTTGGGAAGTGCGATATTAAGCATCTCTGTCATTGTCTCACCTCACTTATCTCAACGTCGGAATTAAGACTTCCTTCCGGCAGGTACTCGAGCATATCCAGATATACCGCAAAGCCTATCGCTCTGCCCTTTCTGCCCATCTTTTGAACCAGACCGTCATAGCTGCCTCCCGAGAGCACGCCAAAGGGGATGCCGCTCACATAGCCCTTAAATACGATACCGTTATAATAGGCCATGTCATTTACCAGTGAGAAATCAATGCGGATCATATCACCATAGCCCTTCTCCTCAAGTACGGCCGTGAGTTTCTCCAGCTGTTCTACAGATCTGCTGTCACAGCCCAGCTCCTTAAGTGCCGGGATCACGTCCTGCGGAGTGCCGTTGGTGGCTATCAGCTTCTTAAGCCGCTCTGCAGCACTTCCGATGCATATATCCGAGATCCCGCTGATATTTTTATCCGTGATGCATTTAAATACTCTTTTCTCTGCTGACGGTGCAAGTTCAAGGTCCGTGACCATGTCTGACACTATGCTCTGATGCGAAATAGTGAGGATACTGTTATCGGATATTGCCTTAAGGCTTGCTGCCGCAAGTCCCAATACCTCATAGACACAGCTATCGTCAACCTCTCCGATGCACTCAAGTCCGGTCTGCATGATCTCCCTGAATCTGTGTGAGAGACTGGAAATACGGTAGACGTTCTCATCATAATAAACCTTATACAGCGGCTCGTCTATCACCTTACTGTTTTTTACGATACTCAAGGTAACATCCGGCTTGAGCGCCATAAGCTTTCCGTTGGTATCCGTAAAAGTAATTATGGCATCTGAAACAAGGAAGTCCTTGTTTTTTGCATAAAAATCGTACTCCTCAAACTTGCTCATCTTATACTGTATATAGCCTGCATCGGAGTACATGCTTCTCAAAACATATCCAATTTTCTCTTCATCCCGTAAAATACTCATGTCAACCTCTTTTTATATTTCTTTATTGCGTTATCAGTTTATCACTTTATCGCACTAAAGTAAAGTCTTTTCCCAAGCCTGTCATTGACTTTTTTCGATAATTGACTTCCTTATGAAGGTGGTGTATGCTTGTGTCAGGAAAAGGGAACTACCGATAGACGGTTGACCCTGAGAATTTTAGTTAAAAAATAACCGCATCTTGTCAGGGACGGCGGTTATTTTTTTGATCTTTTACTGTCATTACTGTCGCATCCGTTCATACGTCTTGTTATCACTGCGGCCGTCTGCGATGTCTGAGCCTGCAGAACCACACCGCCCATCCGACAGCTGCTCCCCCGACTATGTTGCCAAGTGTCACCGGAAGCATGTTGCCGAGGAAGTAATTGCCCCAGCCAAGCCCGGTGAAAGCAGCTGCGGCCTGTGCATAGGGTACCCGGGCAAATAATCCCATCATACAGTAGGACATATCGGCAACCGAATGGTTGAACCCGCACACAACAAATATCATTACAGGAGCCCACGCAAGAGCCAGTCTGCTTATACCGTCCTTTGCCTCCAGACTTATGAAAACACCTGCTGTGACCATGATATTGCACAGGATGCCCATCACAAATGCGTTCCCAAATGGCATGGTCATCTTGCTCTGTGCGGCCTTCATCGTATACTCAGCAAGCGCTCCCGATCCTGCTCCCGGCCAGCCGAACCTGGCAGCCAGAAACGAAAATATCATCGAACCGATAAAGTTGCCGATGTAGACCCACAGCCAGTTTTTCAGCATTGCGGCGGGGCTTATTTTCTTATCCAGCACGCTTATTACCATCAGCGTATTGCCTGTGAATAATTCAAAGCCCATCAGTATTATGATGCCCAGGCCGAAGCCAAACAGCACTCCGGAGAGCACTCTTGCTGCCGACGCGCTTTCGATCGTAAAGGCTGCCATGTTAGTGACTGCGGCGCAGAAGCCCAGCACTATTCCGGACATGATCCCGGCCACCAGCATATCGGGTACCGGCAGAGCAGCCTTGCCGCAGCCGATATCAGAATAGTTTTCCGCACCCTCTTTTGGAGTAAGCAGCATATCGTTTCACCGCCTTTCCATTCATTGCCGTCCCCGGCTCTGTACCTCTTTCAGAATAATCCGCTGATCACTCCGTCAGCATCCACATCTATCTTCGTCGCAGCAGGAACCTTGGGCAGACCGGGCATAGTCATGATCTCACCTGTGAGTGCCACGATGAAGCCTGCACCTGCGCTTACCTTAAGGTTTCTTACAGTCACTTCAAAATCTGCGGGTGCGCACAGCCTGGATGCGTCATCCGTCAGTGAGTACTGTGTCTTGGCAACGCATATGGGCATATTTCCATAGCCAAGTGCCTCAAGCTCCTTTGCCTGCTTGGCAGCCGTGGCTGTAAGCACTGCCCTGCGTCCTCCGTAGATCTTAGTGACGATATCGTTGAGCTTCTTCTCTATCGGCTGATCCAGCTCATAGCTATATCTGAAATCTGACGGCTCCTCACAGAGACGTATTACCTCCTGAGCAAGCTTTATGCCGCCTTCTCCGCCCTTGGCCCATACCTGGGAAAGTGCCACATTTACACCCAGCTC
>DCHJ01000069.1:3380-4147 GCA_002314805.1 Lachnospiraceae bacterium UBA1755
GCAACAACACATGGCAGACCGTACACCTCTCTTATGTTGCTCACATGCTTAAGGAGATTGGGAAGGCCCTTCTCCAATGCCTCAAGGTTCTCACTGCCCAGTTCAGCCTTGGGTACGCCGCCGTGGTACTTGAGTGCCCTTACTGTCGCAACTATTACCACTGCCGACGGTGTAAGTCCTGCCATACGGCACTTTATATCCAGAAACTTCTCAGCACCCAGATCCGCACCGAAGCCTGCCTCTGTGATCGCATAATCACCGAGCCTGAGCGCCATCCTTGTGGCAGATACTGAATTGCAGCCATGTGCTATGTTGGCAAAGGGACCTCCGTGCACGATGGCAGGTGTATGCTCCAGTGTCTGTACCAGATTGGGCTTGAGTGCATCCTTGAGCAGTGCTGTCATTGCACCTTCTGCACGGAGATCTCCTGCTGTGACCGGCTTCTGTTCCGATGCCTTGCCGTAGGTATAGCCTATTACTATCTTAGCTATCCTCTGCTTGAGGTCAGTGATATCACTTGCCAGACAGAGCACTGCCATGATCTCGGATGCCACTGTGATATCGTATCCGTCCTCTCTGGGTGTACCGTTGGGCTTGCCCCCGAGTCCGTCAACAACAAAGCGCAGCTGCCTGTCATTCATATCCACACAGCGTCTCCATGTGATCTTCCTTGGATCGATGTTGAGCTCATTGCCCTGATAGATGTGATTGTCTATCATTGCCGCCAGGAGGTTATTGGCTGCTCCGATGGCATGGAAGTCTCCGGT
>DCHJ01000069.1:4225-6970 GCA_002314805.1 Lachnospiraceae bacterium UBA1755
TTTACTCCGAATACAGGTCCCAGTGACGGCTCGCGGAGAGCCACCATGACATTCTTTCCCAGTCTCCTGAGACCGTCCGCAAGACCGATGGTGGTCGTAGTCTTACCCTCTCCCGCCGGAGTAGGATTGATCGCGGTCACAAGGACCAGCTTTCCGTCCCCGCGGTCTGATTCCTTAAGCAGACTGTAATCTATCTTGGCCTTATACCTTCCGTACTGCTCGAGATACTTATCATCGATCCCCGCCGATGCCGCGATCTCGGTTATCGGACTCATCTTTACTTCCTGTGCTATCTCAATATCTGTCTTAAATCCTGCCATAAAACACCTCCGTTATTGTTCATATATCATTATTGAACCTGAGCTCCCTGCGATTTCAGCGTACGCAGCCGCTACTTGCGCTGTCTGCACTCTGCCGTAAGGTCTACGCCGTGATCTCTGCGTGCGCAGCCGTTACTCCGGCATCTTACAAAGTTAATGATCCGGATGCCGCAATCTATGCCCGCACAGCCGTCACACCAGATACATATGCTGACTGCCGTGCGATCTGCATGAAAAGCACAGCCGTGCCTACCTGAAATATCTGACTGCCGATTCAAAGAGCTTCATGTCATACTGACCTGGCACATTGAGATACAGGCTGCTGCCCTTTCTCTCTGCGTGTCCCATCTTTCCGAATACCCTGCCGTCAGGGGAGGTGATACCCTCTATTGCCCTGAAGGAAGCATTGGGATTATAGGCTGTCTCCATAGTCGGTCTGCCTGCCATATCAACATACTGCGTAGCGATCTGTCCTGCCTCATCCAGCTTAGCGATCAGATCTTCCGGAGCAATGAATCTGCCCTCACCGTGTGAGACCGGGACGGTATAGATATCTCCGGTATTCACACCCGCAAGCCACGGTGACTTATTGGATACTATCCTGGTCCTTACGAGCATCGACTGATGGCGGCCTATCGTATTGTAGGTAAGCGTCGCACAGTCCGCATCTGTATCTATTATTTTACCATATGGTACAAGCCCCAGCTTGATGAGTGCCTGAAAGCCGTTGCATATGCCCAGCATGAGACCGTCCCTCTTATCAAGGAGCTCCGTCACCGACTCCTTTATCGCAGGATTTCTGAAGAATGCCGTAATGAACTTGGCTGAGCCGTCAGGCTCGTCTCCGCCCGAAAAGCCGCCCGGGATCGCAATTATCTGTGACTGCCTTACAAGCTCTGCAAAGCTCTCCGCACTCTTTTCCACATCGCTGCTGCTCAGGTTCCTTACTACCAGTATCTCAGGCTCCGCACCGGCATCCATGAAGGCTCTTGCCGTATCATATTCGCAATTGGTCCCCGGGAATACCGGGATGGCCACCTTAGGTCTTGCGTGTTTTACCTCCGGTGCTCTGCGCACATCCGCGCTGTGAAGCCTTACCTGCGTACTTCCGCTGCCCTCTGCCTTTGTCGGATATACTTCTTCCAGCACAGACTCGCTGATCTTAAGGAGCTCTCTTATGTCCCAGCTGTCGGAATCTATAACGATCACGGCATCCTGCAATGTCTCTCCAATCTTTTGTGCATAGCTGCAGTCCGTATCCTCGCTCAGCTCGGCAATGATGGATGCGACCCCGCAATTGCAGGAAGGCGTATTGCCCGCAAAGCCTATCTCGTTTCCGAAGGTCATATTCATGACAGCTGTCTCAAAGCCTGCGCTGCCGGTGACCCTTGCGGCAAGGACCTTGCCCTCCTCCGCCAGCTTATGGAAGGCCTCAAACATCGCAGCCTTATCATCGGCACTGAATATATATACAGGATGGCCCGCAGCCTTGAATGCGCTGCTTATCACCGCGCCTGCCCTGACCGGTGCGATCGCAAAGGATATAAGTGTCGGCGGCACATCCATATCCATGAATGAGCCTGACATGGAATCCTTGCCGCCTATGCTTGCGACCTTAAGCTCCATCTGGGCATCCAGTGCGCCAAGCAGTGCCGTAAACGGCTTGCCCCAGCGCTGCGGATCCTCGCCCAGCTTCTCAAAGAATTCCTGGCAGGTAAGATATGCCTGCTTATAGTCGGCGCCTGCCGCGACAAGCTTTGCCACAGACTCATACACTGCATCATAGGCACCTCTGTACGGATCTGCCATCATGCGGTCGGGATCAAAGCCCCAGGACATCACACTGCCGTCATCCGTATGACATCCCGGCAGTACCGGGATCAGTGCTGCCATCACATCCTCGGGAGTACGCTGTGTCCTGCCTCCGTACGGCATAAGTATAGTCCCCGCACCGATGGTTGAGTCAAAACGCTCCACAAGTCCCCTTCTTGATGCCGCCTTCAGACTTGCGGCAGCTTCGTAAAGATCCGAAGACAGCGGATGCACGCTGCCTGTCTTTTCACCGACCAGAACATCTGCATGCTTACCGGCTCCGTTGGTATTAAGAAACTCTCTTGAAATATCGGCTATTACCCTGCCTCTCCAGCTGAGCACCATTCTGGGTTCCTCAGTGACCACTGCCACCCTGTAGGCCTCAAGGTTCTCCCTGCCGGCTTCCTCTATGAACCTGTCGGCATCATCTGCGCTTACTACAACCGCCATCCTCTCCTGAGACTCCGATATAGCAAGCTCGGTCCCGTCCAGACCCTCGTATTTTTTCCTTACGGCATCCAGATCAATGGTAAGACCGTCAGCAAGCTCACCGATCGCAACGCATACACCGCCTGCACCGAAATCATTGCAGCGCTTTATGAGCCTTGTCACA
>DCHJ01000069.1:7029-7287 GCA_002314805.1 Lachnospiraceae bacterium UBA1755
TGCACCTCACTTGCCATTGTCACAAGTGATTTCTTATTATGGCTTTTGGATGAGCCCGTAGCCCCGCCGATACCGTCACGGCCGGTCCTGCCTCCCAGCAGGATGACCACATCGCCGGGTTCGGGCGTGAGCCGCACGACATTCTCCTGCGGAGCAGCTGCCACCACGACACCGCACTCCATATGCTTTGCCACATAGCCTTCATGATAGATCTCGGCAACATGTCCGGTCGCAAGCCCTATCTGATTGCCGTAGGAA
>DCHJ01000115.1 GCA_002314805.1 Lachnospiraceae bacterium UBA1755
ATGTCATAGTGAGGGCGGCTCAGGTCAGAAACCCGGGACCGCTTTATGTGGCGGGAGGCAAATACAGGCTGTTTACGATCCTGTTCAAACTGCTGCCGGCACGTATTTCCTACAATATAGTCGGCAGGATGTATCAATGATGCCGTAATTGATCCCGTGACCATTCATCTTGTAATAACTGCATCGCACGGCTTCTCAAAATGCTGAAGTGCAATTAAAACTTAAGACGTTGTACAGGAAACGAGGTACCGGAGCCTGTGGTTCATGTCCCGGGGTCAGTCCAGTCTGGCTGCCGGAGGTCAGTGTATCACAGGCTCCGGTGCCTCGTTTTTTACGAATTGGGAGGGGTACCATTTGGCACGGCAGAGGTTTTCTTACAGCATGATGATTAAGGAAGAGCCGATCCAATATACGATCCAGTCCTGCTGTCTTCACAAATGTACAGGAATCAAGGCTTCGCTTGAAAAGACGGCAGCAGATTACTATTTGATCAGCGGCTTCCATAAGATCCCCGCAGGGAGGGACGGCAGCCTGATATGCGGGAGCGTTGAATGAAAAGTTGAATTCCACCTGTAAAAGTATATGCCGGAGCACAATTCCCACCCTTGATTTACTTCCCGTGAAAATATAAAATTATGACAGCAGCATCATAAAATATCGGTGTCGCATTCTCGTGATTTCAGCGGAGAGTCAGACACCGGGGCTTGGTTTTTGAAATACGCTGCTGACGGAGCTGAAGGATAAATGTATGCACAGGGGTTTGTTAAGACTATATGAATAACACAAGAAATCAACTCAAAGAATTTTTCAGAAATGAAGAGAGCCTGCGGCGCAGACTGATGCTGCTCATGATACCTGCACTTGTCATTATGGGTGTGGTCGCCTTTGTGGTTTCGCTTATTATGGGGCTGGGTACAGTACCGGTCATTCAGGCGGCATTGTCCTTTGCCGTGCCGCTGATCCTTATGATCTGCGGATACAGGCTGAAACAATTTGATGTCTGCTACGCAGTGATGTGCCTGTTTATGTGCGGACTGCTGTATCCTTCGGCGATCCTTACAACAGGCGGAAACGATTCGGGGATGATCATTCTCTGCGCTGGAAGTCTGCTGATGTGCGGACTGTGCTCCACACGTACGATGCGTATTATCGCAGGAGTACTGGCTGTACTTGCAGGAACTCTGGCATACTGCATATCTATTGTCCGTCCGGACTGGGTAATGCAGATAAGTCAGGAAAAGATAGTCACATTCAGGTTTATATGCTATGTGTTCACCGGAATTGCAATGTTTGCTTCCGGTGCCATGTTCATCCATGTTTTTGACCTTAACACCCGCATACTTAAAGTGCTGCGCAGGCATATGGATGATAATATCAGCAATGAGATCATCACAGGTGATTTTGCCGGAGATAACGGCAGAAGATACAATACGGTGGTCATGTTTGCAGATATCTGCAACTTTACTTCGCTTTCGGAAAGCATGGAAACTGAAACTGTGACAGAGTTTCTCAATACTTATTTTCAGATAGCATATGATGCGGTTTCCAAAAACGGCGGAATAATCGACAAGTATATGGGAGACTGTGTGATGGCATTCTGGAGAGACGGTGACGGCAGCGGAGCCGCAGCGGTCAAGGCCTGCCGGGCAGCAGTTGAAATAAAACAGAAGCTTAAGGAGCAGTGCTACGAGATCAACAGCAGATTCAAATGCGAGATGGCCTTTTCGGCAGGTATCAATTATGGTATCTCCTTTGTAGGAGATGTTGGTTCAAGGGAAAGAAAGGACTTTACTGCAATAGGAGATACGGTCAATGTTGCTTCTCATATTCAGGAGATCGCACCCAAGGGCTATATCTATCTGTCAGAGTCCATGGCGACGCTTGTGGCGGATAAGGCATACATTGTCAAAGTACCTAAAAAGGTGGCTGTAAGGGGTAAAAGCGATCCGATGGATATATATACCCTGATCAGCATGGAGACGCCGGCCGATCCGACAATTGTTGTGAATAATCATAATCCGATAGGCTATACCCTCCATATCTGCGGCAGCCGCGGGTCGTTTTCTTCGGCAGACCCAAGATACGAGGAATTTGGCGGAGAGACAAGCTGCTATCTGCTGAAGAAGGATAATTACGCCCTCATTGTGGACTGTGGAAGCGGACTGTATAGGGCAAGACCTCTTCTTGCCGACTGTACGGATATTGATATCATACTCACTCATCTTCATTATGATCATATCATAGGCATACTGGATTTCACGATCTTCCCGAAGAATGCAAAGCTCAGATTCTATGGTAATTTTGAAGCATGGCTGGGCGGAGAATCTCTTGGCAGACTGTTTGAAAGTCCCTTCTGGCCTACAAACCTTTTCAGAGGAGAGATGATCAATGTCAATACTCAGCAGGACTATCAGATCAACAGTGAGATCAGGGTACACTTCTATCCCGCAAGCCATCCGGATAATGCCAATCTGGCAGTGATAGATGTTAAGGGGAAGCGCGTCTGCGTAATGGCAGACACCGAGAATCCGGATGACCTCCCGTTTGATGTAGTGGATCATTGTGATATACTTATCTTTGACGGTATGTATGAAGATACATTTTATCATGAGCATGTGGGCTGGGGCCATTCCACCTGGCAGGATGGAGTCAGACTGGCCATGCGTGCCAACCCAAAACGTCTCATTATCAGCCACCACAGTCCGCGTAACAGTGACGAGAAGCTCAAGGGTCTGGAGATGCGGGCCCAGAAGGATTATCCGGCTACGACCTTTGCAAAGGCCGGCGACCGCTTCGTATTGTGAGAGCTGTCCCGGTGCAGCAAATAGACGGCGCAATATGCCGGTAAACGGCAAATCAGGTGGAAAGGAAGAGAGAGCGCGGAGCTTTCCGATATCAGGTAAGGCGTATGGCAAAAATAAAATTACAGGACAGCGCAAGACGTAAAGGCGGAGCAAAGAAGGATGAGAGCATCATCCGCTTTGCGCCTGCGGTCACGTATATATGGCTCCTTGTGGTGCTTGTTTTATTCCCTATATTTACCAGAAATCAATATTCCGATATTCTTACTTCCAAGTACAAGCTTCTGCTGGCAGCGGATATCGCACTGATCGTATTCATGCTGATCTGGTTCCTCGGGACGGGGCGTGACGCAGCATATTTTCGCAGATTGAAAAATTATGCAGACCCGCAGACCGGAAGATGGTTTGTCAGCTGGGCGAGGGTCGTGTTAGATCCGCTTGATTACTGCATGATCGCATTTCTGATATTTGCCATAATAAGCACTGCCGTTTCGGGACCATACTTCCGGGCGGCTCTGACCGGTGCGGAGGGAAGGCGGCACGGACTTATACTCCTAGGCCTTTATGTGATCACATACTTTATTGTGTCAAGAGGTATGGAGTTTAAGACCAGGATATTCACATTCTTTCTTATTGCCTCCATGTATGTGAGCTTTATCGCAATAACTGATTATTTCAAGCTGGATCTGCTGCATTTCAAACAGGGTATCGCTGAAGAAAACTACGCGATCTTTACTTCCACGATCGGAAATATCAATACATATACCTCCTTTGCATCCATACCGCTGGCCGCGGCGGGCATCCTGTTCATGCTCAATACGGAAAAGCTGTGGAAGACCATACTTTTTTATGCCGCCTTTGCGCTGGCGCTCGTATCGATCATCGTAGCATCCTCGGATAACGGCTATCTTACCTTCCTTGCCTTTTACGCATTCGCACCGCTTGCGGCATTTCTGACATACAAGGGCATCAGGAGATATGTGATACTGCTGGCATCCTTTTTCAGTGCTGTATTACTGGTACAGTACTGGAATGTAAGATATGAGGGCATGGTAGTGACGCCGAGCGGAGTTATCAGTGCCCTGGGCAGGATGGGCTTTATCAGAGAGCTTACGATAATACTCTGGCTGCTGGCAGCCGCACTCTGCGTGTATGATCTTGTTATAAAAAAGAGAGATGCTGCTATGCCTGCCGGGAAGGTATTCAGAAACATCTGGGCTGTGCTGCTCGGAGCCGGGCTTATCGGACTGACAGTCATAGTGATCGGAGCAAATAAGGAAAACGCGGATATTCCCGGCTTTCTGGAGCCGTTCAGGAGCTATATCGTATTTGATGATTCATGGGGTACAAACCGAATGTTTGTATGGAAGGCACTCATGAAGATCAGATCCGGACTGCCGTTTATCAATAAGCTGTTCGGTACCGGACCTGAGACAACAGGCATGTATCTTGACAGGATGTACGATGAAATAGCGGCGTTTACGCATCAGGTATATGATTCACCGCATAATGAACTGCTGCAGCAGTTCTTCTGTCTGGGGCCGTTCGGGTTCCTCTCATATATCGGGATATATGTAAGTGTCATCGTACTGGCAATAAAGAATCATGCCAAGAAGTATTATCCGTATATGATGGCAATAGCTTTTGTATGCATCTGCCATCTTTCGGAATGCATCGTAAATATCATGGTGCCCATTGATGTGGCAGTGGTATTTGCGCTTATTGCAGTTGCGGGAGGTCTGTTCAGGGCCAAAGAGGAGTGAGCCTTCCGGAAGGAAGACCGTTACGTAACGTGTATCGGAAAACATACCGGAGTCAGGATGGCCTGAATCACACAATGTACCGGAACACGACCCTAAGCCGGGTCGGTCAGAACAATATCATGTATCGGAAAATGTCCCGGTCTCAGGCGGGTCAGAGCCGCACCGGACACTTGAAGGCATACCGGATACACGAAAACTGCAGCGGTCTCAAGCGGGTCAGTATCCGGCAGTAAGCTGCGCAGCACAGTACCGGTTCAGACATTAAGCAGAAATATCATGAACAATCGCAGCAGGACAGGAGGAGATAAATGCTCACAAAAGTACTATGTACAGTGATGCCGGTGTTTATAACGCTGGCGATAGGTATCCTCTGCAGGACCCGGAATGTCATATCAAGGAGCGGTATGGATGCCATCAGGAATATTGCCGTGAATATCACACTTCCGGCAGTGCTGATCCTGTCATTCGCCTCCGCAGACTATTCGGCAAAGACCATACTCATACCGGTCACAGCCTTTGTGACAGCGACCGCCGGACTGGCACTGGGTTATACGGCAAAGGCAATATTCAGGGAGAGCCGCTGCTTTCCGTTTATGCTGACAGGCTTTGAGGCGGGTATGCTGGGCTACGGACTTTTTGCGCTGCTGTTCAGGGGTCAGAGCAATTCAATGCTGGCACTTCTGGATCTGGGCGGAGCAACCTTTGTATTTACGCTGTACAAGGCGCTGCTCTGTGGAAAGGGCGGAGTGAAAAGTGCTGTAAGGTCAGCCGTGACGGCACCTACGCTGTGGGCGATCGTACTGGGAGTTGTTATCGGCGCGACCGGTCTGTATGATGCAATGGCGCCGTCGGGCGGTCAGGAGGTATTTAATACCATAACGGGCTTTATATCTGCTCCGACAAGCGTACTCATCCTGCTCGGTATAGGCTATGACCTGGATTTCTCCCATGTGCACTGGAA
This sequence comes from Lachnospiraceae bacterium UBA1755, assembly GCA_002314805.1. Lineage (GTDB taxonomy): Bacteria > Bacillota > Clostridia > Lachnospirales > Lachnospiraceae > Darwinimomas. The sequence goes on from DCHJ01000115.1 coordinate 5,526, forward strand.
TAAGGTGCTGCGCATCACAGCTTCACGTATCGTGGTACTGGCAGTTATGTTTTTAATTTTCATTATAGTCAATAACACCCTTCTTAAGGGTATCATCCCGGTAAGCACACTGCTTCTCTTCTTTATACTGCCGCCGCCTTATGTGGTACCCGTATTTGCGGATGAAGAGGAAGAAAAGGCTGATATCTCCACGGCACTTTCGCTGTGTACGGTACTGTGCCTGACGGGATTTACGATAATGGCTGTATTTGTATAGTAACTGCAGTGCCGTGCAGATCACAGAAACCCGGGTCGGATAAGAGAGGATGTCAGCCGGAGTGTACAGGTTTTAGGTATTTCGTGACATAAGCTATGCAATAATACTTTGAATCAATCAGGAGGTCAGCTATGGACAAGATAATCATCACAGTAGTAGGCAAGGACCGCGTAGGCATCATTGCTAAGGTCTGCATTTACCTTTCGGAAAACAATATTAACATACTGGATATTTCTCAGACCATAGTCAGCGGTTATTTTAACATGATCGTTATTGCCGATATGACTGCCTGTGAGAAATCCTATGAGACCGTGGATGACGAACTTGCAGCCCTTGGCAGGGATATGGGTCTTGTCATTACAGCTCAGAGGGAAGGCATCTTCACTGCCATGCACAGGATATGATTTGGGGGCGCGCATGATAGATTTACATGAGATATTAGAGACCAATAAGATGATCTCCCACGATCTGCTGGACGTGAGGACGATCACGATGGGCATAAGCCTTCTGGACTGTATAGATTCAGATCCGGACAGGCTCTGTAAAAAAATATATAACAAGATAGTCCGCTGTGCCGGCAGGCTTGTGGAAACAGGGGAGATCATCTCTCATAATTACGGAATACCGATCGTTAACAAGAGAGTGTCAGTAACCCCAATCTCTCTGGTCGGAGCAGTGGCCTGCAGGACCACGGAAGACTTTGTGAATATTGCAAAGACACTGGACAGAGCGGCGGAAAAGGTCGGCATCAATTTTATCGGCGGGTATTCGGCGCTGGTAAGCAAGGGGATGACTCCGGCAGAGAGACTGCTCATCGAAAGCATACCGCAGGCCCTTGCACAGACCAATATCGTATGCTCGTCAGTAAATGTGGGATCGACCAGGACCGGTATAGACATGGATGCGGTACGGCTGATGGGCACCATTATTAAGAAGACAGCGGAGCTCACCCGTGACCGTGATTCGCTTGGCTGCGCAAAGCTGGTGGTATTCTGCAATGCGCCGGATGACAATCCGTTCATGGCAGGAGCCTTCCACGGAGTCACCGAAGGAGATACGGTGATCAACGTTGGAGTATCAGGTCCCGGAGTAGTGCGCAGTGCAATTGCCAATGTAAAGGGTGAGAGCTTTGAGGTGCTTTGCGAGACTGTAAAAAGGACCGCCTTCAAGGTGACAAGAGTGGGACAGCTGGTAGCTAAAGAGGCATCTGCTATGCTGGGAGTACCCTTCGGCATCGTGGATCTGTCGCTGGCGCCGACCCCTGCAGTAGGTGATTCCGTTGCGGACATACTTGAAGAGATGGGACTGGAGCAGGTGGGAGCACCCGGCACCACAGCGGCACTTGCAATACTTAATGATCAGGTCAAGAAGGGCGGAGTCATGGCAAGCTCATATGTCGGAGGACTGTCCGGAGCTTTCATTCCGGTCAGTGAAGACCGTGGCATGATCAATGCTGCTGAGAAGGGCGTACTGACCCTTGAGAAGCTTGAGGCGATGACCTGCGTATGCTCGGTAGGTCTTGATATGATAGCGATTCCGGGAGATACACCGGATACCACGATCTCCGGGATAATCGCTGATGAAGCAGCGATAGGAATGATCAATCAGAAGACCACTGCGGTGAGAGTCATCCCGGTTATCGGGAAGAAGGTAGGAGACAAGGCCGAGTTCGGAGGTCTGCTGGGATGGGCACCGATCATGCCTGTCAACAAAGCCTCCTGTGCAGACTTTGTAAGTCGCGGAGGACGTATACCCGCGCCGATACACAGCTTCAAAAACTGATCAAGGCAGAGCGCAGTCGGATACAGATAGCAGAAATAACGGAGGTTAACATGAACAGCAGAGAAAGATTTTATGCAACCATCGAGAGAAGACCGGTAGATCATCCCGCCTGCTGGCTGGGAGATCCCACCCCGGGAGAGGCTGAGAAGCTCATACGCTATTATGGTGTGAACAGTGTGTCGGAGCTCAAGAAGATCTGCGGGGATGATTTCTATGCCGTAGAGATCCCGTATCACTCAGAAAACTGCAATGCCATCTTTGCAGCCTTTGACTGGTATATGGGCGGCTCCAATGTGGATGTGGAGCATCGTACACTGACAGCCAACGGCTGCTTCTGCGAATGTGAGGACATGGAGGATGTTGAACGTGTGAATTTCCCATGGCCTGATCCGGCCAAATATATTGATCCTGAGCTCTGCCGCAGACTGGTGGATGAGGCTCCGGAGGACAAGGTAGTGATGGGTATGCTCTGGGCAGCGCATTTTCAGGATTTCTGTGCAGCCTTCGGTATGGAGAATGCACTTATGAACATGGTTTCAGCACCTGAAACAGTCCATTACGTGGATGATCACATCGTGGATTTTTACCTCAAGGCGCTGAAAATATTCCTTGAGGCTACTAAGGGCAAGGTACAGGCAATACTCATCGGAGATGATATGGGCAGTCAGAGGAGCCTTATGATATCACCGGAAATGGTAAAAGAGTTTGTGATGCCGGGTGCAAAAAGGATAATCGAGCTTGCACACAGCTACGGAGTCAAGGTTATATATCATTCCTGTGGTTCTATCCTTGATGCCATACCGTTTATCATCGAGGCGGGCGCGGATGCGATCCATCCCATACAGGCTAGGGCAGCCGGCATGGATCCCCGCAATCTTAAAACGCTTTTCGGAGACAGGGTATCCTTCTGCGGAGGAGTAGATACCCAGGAGCTGCTGCCGTATGGTACACCTGAGCAGGTGCGTGACAAGGTCAGGGAACTCAGGGAGATATTCCCCACAGGTCTTATTATCAGTCCGTCCCACGAAGCGCTTCAGGAGGACGTGCCTCCGGAGAATGTGAAGGCGCTGTTTGAAGAAGCAGGTAAGGACTATTGATACCGGATCGGTACAGGGTACGGGAATGTAACCGGTCATCCCCGGTATGAAAAAGTCATGATATGAGGGCCGCATAGAACCGGAAATGTCATGGTTTTTGCGCCGATCAGGTGATATTGCATCAGTGAGGACAGCAGCAGCTTAACATATCGTACAGATTGATCCACTCATCGGGAACAGTATCATGACCGCAGAGTGGACCGTAACTTCATAAAGTATTGTACAGACAGTTTCGCTGCGGACCTGCTGTACAAAATAAATCAGAAAGTGAAGAGAGAAAATGGTTAGAAGATTCGGTGATATGATAAAGATCAAGTCTCCTGAGGATCTGGAGGCATACAAGAGATGGCATGCCGCCCCGATGCCCGGAGTAAATGAGATGATAAAGGCATGCGGACTTAAGAATTACAGTATATATTCGCGCGGAGAATACCTTTTTGCCTATTATGAGTGGGAAGGTGAGGATTTCGAGGCCGATATGGCTAAGATGGCTGCCGATCCAAATACACAGGCGTGGTGGGACGTGGTAAAGCCGCTCATGCAGCCTCTGTTTGACCGCAGTGAGGGAGAATTCTGGTCGGGAATGGAAGAGGTCTATCATCTGGACTGAGTGTCTGAATTGAGCAGCCGGATACGGTATTCGGAGTGAGCGTCCGGGCAGAGCAGCCGGAGTGAATGTCAGGATCGGGAGTCAGGATCGGGAGTCCGGATCAAGTGCCCGGGTAGGGTATCCTCATCGCAATCACACCGACGGAGGCATAATATGCCGGGTCAGGTGCCCGGACATGGTGTCAGGATCAGGAACCCGGATAGGACATCAGCGGTCGGATATCGCAAAATTGTCACATTTTGTCACAAATTGTGACAGTTTTATTGATTTTTTGACGAAAGTATTGTAGGATTCGATTAGACAGCTGAGAAGCGTTATGAGTATGTGGGCACTTTTATAACGTGGAGCAAGTAGTGCAACCGGTCTGGAAAAACTTTTTATTTTTTCAGACTTTTTTTTGTGGAAAAATAAGAAGTTCGTTGGAAACCATCACAATACTTAATGAGGTGTCGCAATGAACAAGAGGAAACTGAGTATAATACTGGCCGCAGTTATGACAGTCAACATGGTGCTGGGCATGGCAGTCCCTGCATATGCAGATGTCGATGGGCGTATTGCAGCAATGGAAACCGGTACAGGAGAGGATGCTGCGGCTGCTGATGATAATACGCAGCTCCCCGAAGCTGTACAGGCAGCATTGGATGAGATGCACGCAGACAGCTCTCAGACTGAAGACGGCTGCGGTATGACCGAAGAGACTGCAGAGATCGATGAGACTGCAGGGGAAGCAGCTGCGGAAGCGGAAGCCGACAGTCAGCTTTCCGCAGAGGAGACTGTTCAGGAGGCAGTGTCTGACGGATCAGGGGAGTATTATCTTACAATGACCGCTGAAGCAGAGGACGGTGTCATTGTAGTCGTTGAGGCAGACAGGGATGTATTCCCGGAGGGAGCTGTGCTTGAGGCATCAGTTGCTGATGACGAGGCAGCTGAAGCGGCATCAGAGCAGATCGCTTCTGATGCGACCGAATCTGAGACAGAAACCGTAAAGCGCGTCACCTATGATATAAGGGTCATGTATGACGGAGAAGAGACAGAGCCTGATACCGGCAAGGGAAGGGTCAGGGTCTCGTTTATTGTACCTGATGCCCCGTCGGCAGCGGATACAGCAACGATCTACCATCATGCAGAGGACGGACTTGAGGTAGTGCTTGATAATGCACCTCTTGCAACAGACAGCGAAACCGCAGAGGCCCTTACCGAAAAAGCAGAGGAAGCGGAAGATGATACAGGCAATATTCCTGAAGCGCTCCTTGCAGACGGGCTGCTTACCAATGACGTAAATGACATGGAAGATGATTGTCCTGCCGATATGGACTGTGACTGCTGCAGCGGTGAGGAGGCTGAGGATACAGCATCGGACTGCACTGAGACTGCCGGCAGCGTGGAAACAGAAAAAACAGTAGTACTTGATAATGGTATCATCCTCCATATGCCTGACGAGACATCGGCAGGGACAGAGGCTCATGAAGAGCCGGTGGTACTCACGGCATCGGTTGAGTCCTTTTCAATGTATACGATCGACTACAGGACATCAAGCTCAGGTACCATCTGGGTATCTGTCCCGCAGAGTACAAGCGTGAAGTTTTCCGACCTTAAGAAGTATTACAGCTGGGATGATTTTACAGTAACGACCAAGACCGACCCGGTCTTCACCAGATACAGCAGCAAGGACACCAACAAGGTAACCGTGGAGAAGCTGACTGATGACTGGAAGATAAACATATCGGACGAAGCACTGGTAGGATATGTAGAGATCAAGTTTTTCAATGCCAACGGTGGCTCCCGGACAGTGAGACTGGTCCAGGTGCAGGGAGTAAATATCCCCGGACAGAACGGATCACACAAGGCCGAGATCAGGGGCACAGCAAGGCAGGAGACAGAGGGACTGCGTACCAGCGAGCTTCTTGAGGTACATACTGAGGGATATCCGGATCCTTCACTTCTTACTTTCAAATACAGGCTGACCAACACTGCCGGTTCCAACAACAGTGAGTATTTACACATCTTCGCTTCATCCAACATGAGCACCGCAAAGGAGAAGGCATCTGTATATCAGTCGACATCCTTTTCAAGTGCATATTCATACAGGCATTTTGCTCTTGTCGGAAAGGCTCAGAACAATTCAATCAATGACAGCACTGCCAAGATAGAAGTCGAAGTATATTACAACGGAAAGAAGGATCTGACCTGTTCATATTCCTTCTTTGCCGCTCCTAATCTGAGATCCGATATCTCCAATGCCAACTTCATTATGTTTGCGGGTGAGAAGGCTTCAACAATGCCGGAGCTCTCGAGCGGAGCTGCAAACATCCGCGGTATGTTCGGGCTTTCGGGAGTGACACATATCTCCTGTCAGCATGCATATGTCAACAATCCTGCAGTGGAAGGTAAGTCAGGTACTCTTTCCAACGAATATATCAAGCTTGTTACGCTTACCAAGAATACACTCGGTTACTCTGATTATGATATTCAGGCCATAAAGGAAGGAAAGACATATTTCACACTTGAGGTAGGAAAGACATCTTCCTGTGACCATCATCCAAGCCATGTGGTCAGGGATGCAAGGGTAGCAGTATGGGTGATCAATAAGCCGGCGTTCTCAGTAGTTGATGTGGGTGGGACAGAGAAGATACAGGTCACCAATCTCACCAAGGATGTCAGCTACACTATCGGCGGACAGACGATTCAGGCTCAGAGCAGCTCAGGGTCTCTGGTTTTCGACAATAAGGATACGGTCTGCAGACTGACTGCTGAGGACGGGAATACCTTTTTATTCAGAGATCTTACGATAAAGTATCATAACCATACATGGTCATATGATGATGTGTTGCCTACAGACAATATCATCAAGGCGAGCTGCACAGTCACAGACGATCCGTGCAGTTATCATGCGACCCCGCAGATCCTTACAGTCACTGCAGAAGCTTCACAGCAGTATGACGGTACGCCAAAGCCTGCACAGTGCACCAATACATCCGGAGACAATACGCATATCGGCGGCAAGGAAGCAGTCCTTAAGTATCAGAAGAGCGGTACAGATACATGGACCGAAACGGCACCGTCGGATCCGGGTACTTATACGGCGCGCGTGCTTATCACAGACGGCGGGACCGATTATACGGCCTGTGTGACATATACGATCGGCAGGAAACCGACCACCTTTACGGGTCCGACGATAAACAGCTGGACCTACGGCGATACTGCATCCAAACCAAGTGCGACAGCAGATTCAGGGCAGACGGTCACATATGTCTACACCGATCTGAGCGGCAATATTATCAGTGCGCCTTCTCAGGCAGGGACCTATTATGTATATGCAGTAACAGAAGGCAATGATACCTATCTGCCGGGTAAATCGGATCCGGTGCAGTTCTCGGTCTATCCGAGGGAGGTTACGGTCAAGAGCGGTATCACGGCAGCGGGAAAGGTATATGATAAAAGCAGCAAGGCTGTCGTTTCTGCTGCAGGAGCAGTGCTTGCGGGTGTGAAGGACGGCGATACTGTAAGCCTTGAGGTGACAGGTACCTTTGACGATGTCAACACAGGCAGCCGCAATGTCATCCTCAGCTATGCGACTCTTAACAATTCCAATTATAAGTTTGCATCGGGCGGACATCAGGCATCCGCAGGTGCTTATATCTCTCCGAAGTCTGTTACAGTAAGCGGGATCACCGCTGAGGGCAAGGCTTATGACGGCACGTCTAAGGCAACGGTCTCATCTGCAGCAGCCTCCTTCAGCGGACTGCTGGCAGGGGATGCACTGTCTGTAGACGTATCGGGAGTATTTACTGATTGCAATGCGGGACCTGACAGGACAGTTGAGCTTACATATATCAGTCTGACGGATCCGTCCGGTCATAATAATTATGTACTGGCAACACCGAGCTGCCAGCAGACAGCCGTTGCGTCAATATCCGCAGCTAAGCTCCGCATCATCGGTGGCATACCGGATGTGACCAAGGAATATGACGGCAGCACGACAGCAGTGCCGGATATGACAGCCCCTGTGATAGAGGGACTTCCGGCAGGAAAGACAGTTGCGGTCAGTGCGTCCGCGGCCTACGATAATAAGAACGCGGGTGAGGGGAAGACTGTTGCTATCGTGTATGGCAAGGTCAGTGACACTAATTATGAGATAGATACAGCCGGCAGTATCGCTTCAGTCAAGGGTACGATCACTCCTAAGTCAGTCACTGTCTCAGGACTGGAAGCAGAAGACAAGATCTACGACGGGACGACAGCGGCAACGGTTTCCATGACCGGAAAGACTGAGATAAGCGGAAAGGTGGCAGGAGATGATCTGGGTATTGCTGCCGCAGGAGCATTCTATGATGCTGCCGCAGGAGAGGATAAGTCTGTAACGATCCGTTATACGGGCTTTACGGGGGCTGATGCAGGCAACTACAGGCTTGCTACTCCAAGCTGCCAGCAGCTTGCACAGGCAGACATATCAAAGAGAGGTCTTGTTGTCACCGGAGGCATCCCCGATGTGAAAAAGGAATATAACGGCAGCACAGATGCGATCTTAAGCGCCGGGGAGCTCACTTATGAAGGACTTATCTCCGGCGACAGCGTGACTGTTACTGCATCAGGAACTTTTGAAGACAAGAATGTTGGATCTGATAAGAAGGTCAATGTCAGCTATGCTGTTTCGGGCAATCCCAATTATTACATAGCACCGCAAAGCATTGATCACGTATCCGGTACGATCTCTCAGAGAAAAGTAACAGTCAGCGGTATCGGGGCCGAGGACAAGGCCTATGACGGCACGGTAAAGGCAGCTCTTGATATGAGTGATATGGTCATCTCAAGAAAGATCAAGGGTGATAAGCTGAGTGCTGTCGTAACAGGAAGCTTTGCTGATGAGCATACGGGGATCGGGAAAAAGGTGACGCTTAGTTATGGCAGTCTGTCAGGAGACGATGCGGGCAATTATGCATTGGATCTTGCGGCGTGCCAGAATGTGGCTTATGCAACTATATCACAGGCCGCCAATAAGGTGACCGCTCCGTCGATCAAGGACTGGATCTATGGTGATAAGCCCAATGCACCGACAGGCTCTGCTGCAGATTTCGGCGGCGACAGCCTGAAATACTATTATGTGAGCGCTTCTGACCCGGCATCGCCGTCAGATGTTCCGCCTTCACTTGCCGGAGATTATTATGTATACGCAGCGGTTGAGGGCAATGATGATTATCAGCCGGCAGTTTCTCCCAAAGTAAAGTTTACGGTATATAAGAAGGGTATCCTGATATCCGGAATTACAGGTGCGGACAAGACCTATGACGGACTTGTTACGGCCACTCTGAGCACGGCAGGGATGAAAGTACAGGGAGTCGTAAGTCCTGATGAGCTTAAGATAACTCCTCTTGGCCATTTTGACAGCCCTGACGCAGGACAGAGAATTATCCTGATCGATCAGTATACAATAGAAGGACCGGCCAGGGACAATTATAAGCTTGCAGAGGACTGCTGCCAGAAGTCAGTGCCGGCGGTTATTCATAAGCAGAAGGTGTCATTGCCTGACGGTCAGAAGGTAAAGTATACAGGAGCACCGCAGACCTCAGCTATCAGGGTGACAGACAGGTACAGTGCTCAGCAGGTTACAGAAACTCATGCCGGAAAGTACGATGTAGTGCTTACTCTGGGCACACCTTCCAATTATACATGGAAGGATGACACAAGCTCAGCCTCAGCCTCGGTCGTATTTGAGATAGAGAAGGCGGAGGACAACGTGCTTCAGGACATCAGTGTCGAAAGCTGGACATACCGGGCAACACCGTCTGTAATTGCATCTCCGTCAGTAAGTCCGCAGTACGGCACACCGGCTGCGCCTTCCGCTGCGCCTAAATACGGCACTCCGACATATCGCTATGTCGGGCGCGACGGTACTGTGTACGGACCGACTTCAGAGCTTCCAAAGGATGCAGGTAAGTATCTGGTTATTATCGAGGTTGCGACGACCTCGGATTACAACGGGATATATGCAGAGTATCCCTTTGAGATACTGCCGGCCCGCATCAGCCTGCCGTCGGCACCGGATAAGGTATATAACGGAAGACTGCAGAAGGCATGGCTCTACGAGGCGACACCTTCGGAGGAATATTCTATAGTACAGAATGACGGAGGTATTGAGGTCGGATCATACCCCGTAGTACTTAAGGCAGGCAAAAACTATGTGTGGGATATGGGTACGGAGACTGCCGTTACGGCAACAGTAATGTTTGCCATAATTCCTGATCCCATCGATCCGAAGTCACCTGAGGAAAAGGCACTGGGTGAGGAATACAGGAGCGGAAGCTCTGTCATCAGGGTACATTCAAATATTGAAGAGGGAGCACCTCTTACATATATTGACAATCTCAATCTGGCACTGGCATACAGCCTCCTGACTCCTGCGGAGCAGGCCGAGTATGATGCCGGATCAGGTATCAATATCGAGCTGCGTCTTAACGTTAAGGAAATTGATGAGGAGACAGCAGGAGCAACAGATTCACAGCTGATAAAGGATGCTGCCTCCGGCAACGGCTCTAAGCCGGGTATTTACCTTGATCTTACTCTGGACAAGATCATTACCAACAGCAGCAGCGGACTCCTTGACGGTATCACACGCATATCTGATACAGATCCGAGAAAGCTGATAATAGTGATCAGAGTTCCGGAGCAGCTTAGAAAGACGGGACGCACATATTATGTCTGCAGGGTACATGAGTATGCAGCCGGTCCGGAGGCAGAAATACTTGATACGAGTGTGGTGCCGGGTTCATGGATAGATCTTTCATTTGAGACTGATAAGTTCTCAACCTATGCGATACTCTATAAGGATCCGTCATCAGGCGGCGGTGGCAGCGGCAGCGGTGGCTCTGTATTATATTCAGGAGATAAGTGGTGGAGATCCACCGACAGCGGATGGGTAAAGAAGCCCGGTACAGAGGACTGGTATGTGGTACGTAATGACAGTCTTGTAAAGGGCTGGTATGATGACGATGAGGATGGCTTCCGGTATTATCTGGATACTAAGACAGGTATCATGAAGGAAGGCTGGCAGCAGATCGGAGGCAAATGGTATTACTTCACGCCGATAGATCAGGTGCCGCAGGGTACATGGATATATAACAAAAACGGTGACGGCAAGTGGCATTATTACGGTGACAGGTCATTCCATACACATGGATCGATGTACCGCAGCGAGATGACTCCGGACGGGTACATGGTAGATGAGACCGGAGCGCGTATTGATACATGCGATATCTGGTGGACAGCAAAAGATGCTGATGCAGGCTGGGTAATGAGACCGGGTACGACAGACTGGTATTATATCAGGAACAATACTCTCAAAAAGGGATGGCATGATGATCCGGAGGACGGACACCGCTATTACCTTGACCCTATCACAGGTATCATGTTCAAGGACTGGAACCGGATCGGCAGCTATATGTATTATTTTACTACAGATGAAGATGTTGCCGAACCGACATGGTTCTTTGACAGGACAGGAGACGGCAGATGGCACTATTACGGAAACAATAATGTGCTCCATCCGCTCGGTTCAATGTACAGGGGAGAGACTGCGCCTGACGGCTCCAGGGTGTCCGCTGCAGGTGTGAAGCTCAGATAATTAACGGAAAGGCTGCGCGTATCCGCCCGATGCTGCGGGCGGGTCACGCAGCAGATACTTTTCAATTAAAGCGATGATGCAATGATAAGAAAATTGTAAAGCATTGCTTATTTGTATTTGTCAAGCTATAATTATACTGTAGAGTGCGATGAGGCATTGTGATTACGTGGGCGCTTTTATGATGCTGAGCAAGTAGCGCAACCGGTCTGCAAAATAGCCTGTGACTTTTTGCAGATTTTTTAGTTGGAGGAATAAAGGTGAAGAGCCTGGGCCGCATAGGTCTGATGCTGCTGACAGCCGTACTTATATGTGCGGGATCGGCCGGTCAGGCACTTGCTGCATCTTCGGTCGCTAACAATAAAAAATACAAGCCGAAGGATGTAAAAATCGAATATCGGGAATTCACAGTAAGGAATGATGATAAGGTCAGCACTAAGATGGCAAATATTTTTGCTGTCTGGACCAATGGTTCAAGTTCATCGGACAAAATAGTCAGCGTCTTTCTTGGAGAAGACGAGGTGTATTCCGCAGAGGTTGCCTCATCACTGTCCTGCTGCAGCATCAGGAACGCGGTATTGGACAGCGGTCCCGGAAACTATAAGGTAGCTGTGTATGCCAAACGTACCGGGCAGGGAGATGATGACATGTATGTTGTGTCATCAAAAACCTATAAGGTCACACAGACCAGATATGACAGGCTGGACTGCTTTGAGCCGGACAGATTCATGGTGGAACAGCCATGGCTGAGCTATAACAATGAGACAAAGCATGTGATCGCGCACTGGGACGAATATCCCGATGTGAAGAAGCGGAGCATATGTATTAAAAAAGGAGATACTGCAGTGTCTGCCTGGAAGAGTGTCAGTACGGATTCGGCAGATATTTCAGATACTATCGCAGCAAAGGGCTCGGGCTCATATTCCGTTGGTGTATATTCAGCTGCACTGGGAGAAGAATATGCTGTTTATTCGGAGAGTCTCGAGATCACTGCTGTTCAGGCCAGGGAGATCAAGCAGCAGGCAGCGGCAGAGCAGGCTGCTATTGAAGCAGGCCGCATCGGATGGTTCAATAACCGGGGGGTTGCATGGTATTACTACAAGGATTATGGTGTAAAGGCCAAAAATGAGTGGCTGGTAATTGACGGGAAGACCTATTATTTCACTTCCTCATATATCATGCAGACCGGCTGGCAGGTTATCGATGACAGATACTATTATTTCGGGAAAGACGGAAGTCTGCAGAGGAATATCACATCTCCGGAAGGCTATAAGGTCAATGGTGACGGAGTAAGGGTGGACGATAAAGGCAATGTGATTTCGGCAAAGGGACAGAAAAAGCTCCCGTCAGGTATCACTGTGCTTAAGACCTGCAGCATCGCTGTCAGCGAGACTGCGGAGAATGCAGGTACTGTAAAGCAGGCAGCCTTTAAGGACGGGTCCGGCTATTCTGTTAAAGAGGTATTCTGGGAGCAGCCATATGAGCAGTGGCAGCCGGGTCAGCCTGTAAAGGCGAGACTGGTGATCGAGACAAAGCCGAATTATTATTTTGACTCTGCGGCTAAATTCAGTGTCCGCGGCAGGAGTGCGGTATCATCGGGAAATTCGGTAAAAAGGACGGTTCAGTTCTGGTATTATCCGAGGATGCAGCTTAAGGAGCCGTCATATCTTTATGTTGATAATGAGGCGGTCCTTCACTGGAAGAAGACAGACAGGGCCGGTCTGTACAAGATCGTTCTGGAATCTGAGGATTATGACAGTCCGGTGAAGGAGGATGTGAAGGATACCTCCTTTGATCTTAACGGCTATATCTCCAATGACCCGGTGGGAGTGAAGCTTAAGATATATGCAGTGCACAGTGCCAACAGTAAGGCAAATACCTATATTACAAGCTCGCCGGTAGTTGAGATAGACAATATCAACAGCTTTGCAAAGGAAAATACGATAGACGGCACAGTATCATGGCCGGGAAGCAGGATGAAATATCTGGACGGGGACGGCAATCCGTACAGCGGATGGGCACAGCTCTTCGGCAATTGGTATTTCTTTGATTCAAAAGGCTATGCACATGCTCCGGGCTGGCTTAAGCATATTGACGGCAGCTGGTATTATTTTGACAGCGAATTCAGGATGTGCACAGGAATAATAACAGATGAAAGCGGAAAAACTTACTTCCTCAATGACGGAAGTAACAAAGGAGTGCCTTTGGGCGCATGGGTGAAATGAAATGAAAGGCTTTCTTGGTATCGGAAAGGATAAAAAACGGGATATTGCGGCAGAGACTGTGCAGACAAGGGAAGTACCTGAACAGCTGCCGCAGCAGAGGCCGGGGGAACGCATCGCTTCGGTAATGGGCAGGATGTACAGGCTTATCGTATCGGCAGATATGGATATGAACTCCTGCTATGTGGAGACCGGGGAACTCTTGCTTGGAGATGCTGAGCTGCCGCGTATGGGTACCTATGATGATTTCATCAGGGTCCTTTCCGTGCAGGTAGATGAAGAGGAGCGTGATCTGTTCTCAAGGATATATTCGCGGGTCAATCTGCACAAGGTGTTGTTCAGTGACAGGAGCTATATCACAGGCAAGTATACGGTCAATGATCAGCTTTGCGAGGTCCGGGTTGAGAAGATCCCGGAACTCAATGAGCTGTCAACGCGTGTACGCTGCTGCCTGTATATAAGGCCCGTGTTATCACGCAAGGATGACGGACACGATGCCAATGAGCCGGAATCCATAAAAAGAGAGGCTGAGCTTACAGAAAGTGATATCCTGATCAGTTCGCTGTTTGTAGGTGAGTATGAGATCAATCCGGAAAAGAATTATATGGTTGCCTATAAGCTTGAAAACGGAAAGTTCAGGAAGATGAACGAGCATATGAATCTGAGTATCATAATAGATTCATATATCCAGTGCGGTATCATTGCACCGGAGAGTGCTTCCGTATACCAGAACCTGTGTAAGAGAGGATTTCTGGAAAAAAAGACACTGAGGGGGAAATCCTACATCATTCAGGCCAAGCTGCGCAGCCCGGGGGCACAGAAGTATCAGTGGTATGACGAGATCGTCTCCAGAATGGGTAATTCCTATAAGATATACCGCAGAAATGTAGATGAATACAAAAAGGCTCAGGAGACTCAGCTGAGACTTGAAGAGCAGACCAAATATGCAAATTACAACCGGACCATGCTTGAAAATATGGCAAGTCTGGTGGAGTTCAGAAATGTAGAAAGCGGAGCGCATGTAACCAATGTAAGAAAGGTCACAGAGACGCTTCTGGAGGATATCGCCAACAGGAGTCCCCAGTACGGGATCGACAGGCACAGGATCAATATTATTGCGGAGGCAGCTACTATTCACGACATAGGCAAGATCACCATACCGGATCATATCCTCAACAAACCGGCATTACTGACATCCGAAGAGTATGAGATCATGCGAGAGCATGCTACGAGCGGTGCAGTGATAATCGACCGTATGTCGACTGAGGAGCTTAGAGAATTGTATGACTGCTGCAGGGATGTGGTGCTGCACCATCACGAACGCTATGACGGAAAGGGATATCCGGAAGGACTAGTGGGTGATAATATATCAATCGCCGCTCAGGTCGTGGGGATGGCAGATGCCTTTGATGCGCTTGTGAGTGAGCGGTGCTACAAGCATGCATATCCCCATGATGTTGCTTTCCGGATGATAGCCGACGGTGAATGCGGAAAATTCAGTGACAGACTGATCGAAAGCCTGAAGGCGAGTCTTGAAAGGATCAGAGAGTTTTATGATTATTCCGATGTAGATAAGCGGAAGAAAGAAGAAGGTTGCTGATGTCAGGAGAATTAAACCTACGGCGCGGTACAAAAATGATGATGGCGTATGATGTGGCGATCGGTAAGGCACCGAAGTTTGAGTACATGTGCGCCTACGAGAAGGATATCGACGGGTCAGTATTTCTGGTTTCCATACCGATGAATCCTGACGGGACTCCTGTGCCCATCGATGAGAATAAAAAATTTCTTTTCGTATTTGGTTCAGGTCCGCTGAGAAGTATTCTCGCGGGCTATGCAGATGATGAGATAAAGGAAGGTATACGTACCTTCTGGAAGGTGCGCAGAGTCACCGAGCAGAGACAGTTCTTTAAGCGTGCAGACGAACGCGTAAAGGCTCAGCTTGAAATAGAGTATACCTGCGGACGGTTTGCAGAGATGGAGGACGGCACTACGAAAAAGGAAAAGACCTATACGGCGGATATCTCATACAGCGGTTCGTCCGTTTTCGTAAATGAGAACTTTGATGTCGGTGATGTATGCGAGGTGTTTCTTCCGGGCGTCGGGATCGGGATCGGAAGTGATCCCATGAACCATATCAGGGCTGCGGTCTGCTGGAACCGTGAGGCACCAAAGGAGAGCAGCTACAGACTTGTAGTCGGACTCAGGTACCGGTTTGCGGATGAGATACAGAAGGAGCGTATGAAGCTTTATGTGGAGCATATCAAGCGTGAGTACGGACTGAATAACAGAGACTGATTCCGGCACATTTTTTAACCGGTATCGGAAATGGCAGGGAAGCAGAAAGAGTAATGGCTTTATTTAACGGCAAAACTGAAAAGCAGGCTGATAAGGAAGAAAAGCAGAAAGCTCAGGCATCCGGAGGCAGCGGGAGGAAGAAAGGCACATCAGGCTATGAAAAGCTTGACGGATATACCTATCGCGACCTGGAGACAGGAGAGATCGTTTCAACCTATATTCGCGGCAGGAAGGCAAAACGTCTGGGAAGAGCAATATTGCGCATGGGCAGTATTAAGGTGTTTCTGCTGTGTGCCGTTTCTCTGGTGTTATTACTGTTTGCGATTGCCTTTATGCAGGAAAAAACAGGAAACTTTACAATAAATCTTGACAGGCTTGAGCTCTTCAGAAAAGGTATATCCATGTCGTCAGATGCAGCCTTTTCTTCACCGACGGCAAGACTCACGGCAAGCCCCATAGAAAATGTTACCAATATCGCAGCTGAAGATATTCCTGTGGATGTGGATGAGATCGACGGGGATCATAACGGCAGCAACTATATGGCATATACATATTATGTGAGGAATGCAGGCAAGGAACCGGTATCATACACGGCAAGAGTGGTCATGGATTCAGCAACAAAGGGAGCCGAAGACGCCGTCAGGGTGGCAGTATGGAAAAACGGTGAAAAGACAGTATACGCGATGCCGGCTGCAGACGGGGGTACGGAGGAGGGCTGCACGGATTTTGTCAGCAGAGACCTGGTATGCGAGTATGATGAAGAAAGTTTTGATGTAGGCTATGTGGATAAATACACCATAGTGATCTGGATGGACGGAGATGATCCGGAATGTGTCGATAAGATAATCGGAGGAGGTCTGGAGTTTTCCATGAAGCTGGATGCAGCCACGGAGGATGACTCATCACTTCTTGACAAGTTTATCGGGGATCTTATGGATACGATATCAGGGGACAATGCAATAGGAGCAGCAGGAACGGAAAGTCCGGATTACTCTGAAAATAAGGATATCAACTGGTTTACGAGGATAAATAAATAGTCAGCTCCGGGGATATGCCGGATAAAGTCAATATCAGACCACAGGTTTGGTACGGAGTGACCGGCTTCCGATATCGGCCGGATAAAGGACTTGTACAGAGTATACCGGAATACTCAATTGATAATTCAGATACGGGCAGTGAAAAAGCATACGATTCTGCCCAAAACGGCAGTTTATGGTATTTTTTTGTAAAAATCAAAAGAAAGAGTTGATTTTTCAAAAACTATATTGTACACTTTAGAGACCTAAAGGCAAAGCCGGAGCGATCCGGTGACGCAAAACTACAGGGACTCGATGAGTTAGCCAGCTGCCGGTTCACAGCGATTGTGATGCGGCGGCTTTTTGTTTTTTGAGTCAGCCGGCTGACGGATGGCTCAGACCGGTTTAATGAATTTTGCGGTTATTACGGTATAAATGCCGTTGAGGAGGGAAAATGAAGGCACTTAGAAAACAGCTGATCGCAGCAATAGCAATGACACTGGTTGCAGCAGTTGCGCTGGGATCATCAACCTACGCATGGTTTGCCAACAATGCGACAGTAAATGCAACCGGTATGTCTATGACAGCAAAGTCAGACGTTGGATATATGCTGATCGCACAGGGACATCAGACTCTGGATTACGTCAAAGCCAATGGTTCGACTTCGGCTACATTTGAGAATACGGGAAAGGCAATGTATCCGGCAAATCACAGGAACGTGACGACCCCGACATCCAAGATCGAGGATTACGACAAGGCTGCCAACTGGTACTATGAGTATTCAAGTGATACCAAGAGCTCGGCCGGTACCGGAAAGAAGGACATTGCAGCCGACAAGCTGGAGGACTTTGTCCTGATCAATGAGTTTTCTATCTGCGCGCAGACCGGTTCCAACAGTCTTTCGGATCTTAAGATCTCAGATCTTGATCTCGGAACAGCAGGTGAAAGTGCCGTTAAGGTCATTGTTGCATCGGATACCGCATCTGATGAATTCACGATTGGAGACAATCAGACCAGTACGGTAGTGCTGGATTCATTGGTTACACCGAATGAAGTCACATATATCAGGGTTTACGCCTTCTGGGACGGTTCAAATGCATCGGTATACACCGAGAATAAAGCCAACCTGAAGGAGACTACTCTCAGTATGTCACTTACGGCGGTACCGATGACAGAATAAAGATCTGATTATTCCGAGCCCCGAGTCATCGGGGCTTTTTGGGTTTATACAGCCTGCAGGGATTCTGAATGAAAAGCATCAGGAAATTATTATTAACTGTAACGATCCTCCTTGCAGCCACACTGGGACTGTGTGGCTCTTCTTTTGGTTGGCTCAACAAGACTGCACTGACAGTTGACGGCAAGGTTAAGCAGGCTACGGTCATCCGGCAGTATTTCCATTGCGGAGACGGAAGCAGACAGGATCCCTATGTCATTACAAGGCCGATACATTATTATCACCTTGTGGAGCTCTACCAGAGAAAAAATTCTGTAGTAGCAGGCAAGTATTTCCAGCTGGGCTATGATCTGGATCCGGATACACCGGGTCTTGAAGTATATGATTATGATGATCTGGGAAATGTGAAGATGGACGGCAATACACCTATGACGTCCACCTCCCTCAATATGGCATATTATTCTGAGGAGTATGCTCTCATTCCCGTCGGAACCTCGGCAGTGCCCTTTGACGGACAGTTTGAAGGAAACGGTCTTGAGATCAGAAATATCAATATCAGAGCGAGCGAGACAATTTCAACGGAAGAGCATTTTGCATCTGCCGATATCGGAATTTTCGGGTATGTCAGCGGTGAGGCAAAGATCAGCGATACATATTTCAGTGATGTAACCATTGATCTGACAGGCTGCGATGCCGGTCAGACCCACGCAGGGCACAATTCATCACATCATGCTGATGGTGTGGTTTATGCGGGATACCTTGCCGGTCATGTAAAGGAGTCTGCATCCATACAGAATGTATTCCTTAACAATTGTACGATAACCGGGGCAGAATCGGTCGCCGGAGGTACAGAGGTAGTGAAAAATCTGTATGGCTATATAGGATGCGTGGAGCATAATGACGGAACTCTGGTTGAGACACTTGGAGAGTCTATTGCTTCACAGTTCGGCGGCGGAGGCTCTGACCCGGGCTGGGGCAATACCGTCAATATGAAAAATATGTTCAACCGTCTCTATGCTATCGCAAGGGCTCACAGAAATGATGATGATGTGATGTATCCGTCAGTTGAAAACCTTGTGGTAGAGGTGGCTGATGATGTAAGAGTTGAAGAACTCACATCAGCATCAGATTTTGAATATGTTAAGGTGCTCAGCCGGGAGGTGGCTGCAATGGATGACGAGGTAAAGAGTCATCCCGGCTACAGCCTGGAATATATACACCACGGAGATGACATAGCAGGCTCATACTATTTCAATATTGCTAATGGTTATAATCCGTGGATCTATCTGACAGGACGCAACAGCTATCAGACTAAGACTGTCAATATATACATTGCAAAAGACGTGGCAGGCACGGAGGCATATTTTATATGCGATGAGGCTGCGAAGAATTATATGAGTGCATCCTCGGGGAAGACGATAGTTAATACATCAAGGACGGATGCTTCGCGGTGGATGAAGGATCCGTCAAACCACCTGTACACCTTCATAGGTGCGACGGCATATTACCTCAATGCATCCGGGCTGTCGATGACCCTTAGTGATACATCTGCCGGTGCGACACAGTGGACAATTGATGAAAACGGGATCTCTGCACAGATCTATGCGGTCACATCCGGCGTCAGATACTATCTGAATTACAATGATGTATGGCAGCTTACCGCAGAGACACCCACCTATTCGGTCAGCGATGGCAGCGGACATTACATGGGTACAGGCGGTATGTCGGTCACCACAGAGACCTCAGTGGGAGCATCGGCTTCCTGGGAGATAGATGACGGCAGCGCCGGAGTACAGTTTAAGACCTATGTTAACGGTACACCGGTGTATCTTGCGCACATTGGCGGCAAGGGACTTACACTTTCGCCGACAGCCTTCAGATGGACAAAGAGCACCGGTTCAGAGCCATTTTCCTATACTGCAGACAGTGACGGCAGGACCTGGTACCTTGCATATGATGACGGCTGGAAGACTGTGGTAACAGGCGGAAAGAGCATCGTATGCGAGTCTTCCGGTACAGAGTATTATCTGGCAGCAGATAAAGCCTTTGAGGGAGTTACAGCCGGTCAGGCTGAGACCTATATCTCGCTGTGGGATATGGATCTGTCTGCAGACAGTACTGCGATAGCACTGTATTATAACGGAGTAACATATTCACTTGATGCGGACGTGGCTTCAGGTGAGGTATTCCTGAGGGTACCGGATACAGAGGAGCCCGCAACGGTATGGTATAAGGATGCAGGCGGACATTATTACGTGCAGGACGATTCAGCACCGTTTTATCTGACATATGACGGAAAATGGTGCGTTAAGACAAGCAGCACTTACTTTATCAAATGCAATGGAAACTACCTTGCCTTTGATGCGGGTCAGCCGTTTAATGTGGGTAATGTAACGAGTCAGTCGGCAGGCAGCAATCGCTGGGTGTTTGAAAATCCGGGCGGGACAGGTCTTGTATATATCAATTCCGAGGGTACTGCCTATTACCTGAATATACGTACTGTCAATGGTCAGAAGCTCCTGTCACTGGATTATGAGCATGCACAGATCGTAAATGATCAGGGCGTGGTCGTGGACCAGGGCTGGAGTGCTGCACAGGCAGTGCGCTGGACAGGCGACTCAAGAGGATATTTTGCTGTCTGTGACGGCGATGAATACTATCTGAGATACGAATCCGGCTGGAGAGCCGATCCGGTGGATTATACATACAAGGCTGCGACCGTTTCAAATAATTATCTTGCGCATAGCAAAAACGCAGGAGCATATTCTGTATACTCCTATACGGGTACAGATACGTCTGCTGCGGACATCAGATGGAAGAGTGACGGTGAGTATATCTGGTTCATAGATAATGACACCAGACATTATCTGGCCTTCGGCAGCGCAGGCGCAGGTGCAGTCATCAGTGATACCCCGTGCAGGTGGCAGACGACCTGTCAGACAGGGTCCGGAGCAGTAAAAAATATACTTAATACGGTCCATAACAATGTCCGTTACCGGCTTGACTGTGAAGGCGGCAGCTGGATCACATCCTCACTGGATACGGAAACAGTACTGTTTACGGACGGGACAGGTGCCGGCAAGGGCTATCTCTGCGCAGATCAGTATACTGCGGGTTCAATGGTCACGAGGACGGCGGATGCAACTGATCCGGGAGCCCACTGGATCTATGAGAGCGGTTCAATATATCAGTATCACTCAGGTCAGAAGTATTATCTCAACCTGCAGACCGCGACAGGGACAGGCTACAGATGTCTGTACGTCAGTACGTCCAAAACCAGCACATGGCAGGATGATGAAGAATTCCCGGGTGCAGTCTATACGAGCTTTTGCGGTATACGGCATGTGATATACAAAAACGGCAGTTCCATGCAGGGTCTGCCTGCTTCATGGAAGGTGATCTGTTCAGGGACAAATTATCTCACAGCCAACAGCAGCTATACAGGTATAGCCAACGGCACAAGTACAAGTACCGGGCGTGACTGGTATTTCAGCGGTACCACAGCTGCAACGATCTATACCATGAATGCGGGAGTGCAGTATTATCTCAGATGGACAGGCACAGCACTTACGCTTACGGACAGCGCTTCAGCTTCAGGTATTACATGGAATGTGGGAACCGATTCGATAAGGACTCAGGACGGCTATACCCTGACCTATGAAAGCACCACAGGATGGACCTGTAAAAAGCCGACAGGCGGATGGGTCATAGCCGATGATTCGGAAACACATTTTATGAAGCTGAACGGCAGCAGTGTGACTGACACCACCGATCCCGCTCAGGCGACCTTCTGGTCCTTTACAGACAGTACAAACCATACCGGAAAGATTTATTCCGGATCGTCATATCTGGGAGTAAACAAGAGTACACACAAGCTTACAGTAACCAACAGCAGCAATGCGGTCAGCTGGGCATGGAGACACGGGTCCTACCATTATTATTCGGGAACTGCAGGAGATAAGAGCTACCAGATGGGATATGTGAGCGACTTCCAGAACCTGATCTACGGTGACTATAACCCGATCATCAATATTGCATACAGGCAGGATGACGGCAGCTTTGTCTATCTGGGTCAGGGACTTACAGCTGTGACATCCAAGGCAGATGCGGCAAACTTCAAGTTTACTTCATGGGGCAAGGACTTCTCCGGCAACATAACATCGCAGGATAAGTCAAGCAATAAGTATCTTTGTATCAAATATCTGGATTCCAGTCAGGGGTATATGCCGGGCTGGAACAGCACCGGAAGCAGTTCGGTTGCATGGTGGTCCAATATGAGTACCTTAAACAATGACCGGCAGGCGATACGCTCAAAATCCATCGGTAATAATGCAACAGACTGCTATCTGAGATACAAGGACGGCAAATGGTCAGGCGGAAGATATTCATCTGATAAGCAGTACCTTGATCTGCTGGTTAAGTACAATGTAAGACCCGTAAATATTGATGTCCCGGTAGCGGGAGCACAGTATCGTACTGAATACAGAGACGGCACATATGAGGCTGTATCGGCAAATGTACAGAAAAAAGAATTATGGTATGGCACGGAGACAGCAGTGGTATTTGTACCTGTTTCCGGCTTTGCGGATGTGACTTTATCAGTACTGGAGCTTAACACGGTGGAAATAAGAGAACCCGCCATAGGTACTGTTCCTTCGGTTATGACGGAGGAAAAGGAGATCCGCAGAAATTCAAGAGTGCTGAGGACGACAGCGCAGGAGCTGTACGGACCATATACACGTACCAATCAGCTAAGCGGCTATGACACATATATTCCGCTCAGACTCAAGCTTCAGGATGAAGAGGACGAAACCAGCTACTACAGTGATTACCGTATTGACAGCAGAAATACAGGCTATATTGTCAGCGGCGGCTATCAGACCAGCGGAGGCTACAGATCGGATATCCGAGTGTCGGATTACGATACAAGCTATATATACAAGGCACTTAATGTCGGTTCAAGTTCAAGTCCCAATTATTCCGGTACCTATGATGCAAGACTGTCGGTTATCACCAGGACGGCATATTCCAGCGGTGACAATACAGACGGAGAGGGAGGTACAGGCAAGGTATACGGTGATAACGGATATGTGAGAATTGACGATAAGCATAACCACAGCAATATCGGCAATTATCACGGAGCATTGCCGGATGACGCGCTTAATTATGCCAAAATGGGTCTTACAAAATACGAGGTCACCGATGACGGTACACCTCAGTCAAGGAATGCACTGGCTGATATGCTCATGGGAGATAACGAGATCTACGGACTGCATTTCATGGAGTCGACGATCTCAAAGAATCACGTGATATATGCGGACAATGCTACGATCCTCGGGAATACCTATCAGAATTATGAGCTCCCGGAGGATTCCATAGACTTTAAGGTCAAGGACAGAGGTGCGATCAATTTCTTTGCAGGTACGTATTATTCCGATGATGTAGAAGCATTCTTCTCATTGCATCATATCCAGAGAGACAGCAATCAGCATATCACGGCGATCAGGGAGATCAGGAAGATATACCAGAGAGGCAGCAAAGCATATGTTTATGAATATAGTGACGGCACGTACTCTGACGGAAGCAGCGGACCGGAAACAGGCTCTAAGATGCTTTTTGACACAGAGTGGATCACAGATCCTGAGATAGTGCAGAATGCGGTTTACTATTTTGAGATACCTGTTAACAGAGGCGAATATGCTCTGGGTTCAGTGCCCGGCAAGGTGGGTGCTTACCTGATGTATCTGGATATTGCCACCCGCGGAGGCGATGAGTCGGACGACAGGATAAGCTCAGAGGGAAGCGGGGTCTCCAATATGTACAGGATAGACTACCGTGATGCAGGCGGTACTCTGGATCATACATCACTGCTTCAGTTTGAGATAAACGCGCCTGCGGAAAACAAATCTTCTGAAGGCAAGGCATATTCGGTGAGCATGAATTATCAGACGATAACAGGATCGGATATTATCGGTCTGTACACTCTGACTGTTATTAACAGGACAGGTCAGCCTCTGGATCTCACTATGTTTGTGTGTGACAACGATGATAATCCTGATAATGATTATCCGTATGCCTATACAGTCAACTATGTGAGCAATTCAGGCAGCGGTACACTGGTCGGGATGGCAAAGACCTGTGAGGAATATATCGTTCCGGAATAGACGGCCTTGAGTATATTTGGGTCAGATGCGCTCCCCGTACCGGTTTTTCCGGTACGGGGAGTACTCGATGTATGTCGCATTGAAAAATAACAGTACAGTACCGGTTTTGCCGGTGCAGGGGTGTTCAGGCAGTCAATAGAGAAGTGGCTCTGCAGTACCGGCTTTCTGGTACGATAGGAACGCGGAACAGGGGTAAGTGGTATCGTGAAACAGCGGGCGGGGAGTGGAAAAACAGGAAATATGCTGCTGCTCACGGGCAGGGTGGACAAAAAGAGCTGAAATGTTGAAAAAACGCTTAAAAATCGACAAAAAACGTTGAATTTTCAACATTTCTTTGGTAGAATCTAATGACAAAGGCAAAGTCGGAGCAATCCGGTGACGCAAAGCTATAGGGACTGTACGGCAGTCAGCCAGTTGCTGAATTACAATTATGTAGTTCGGCTATTTTTTTATCCTACAGGACAAAATGACGGGCAAATTCAAAAATGTGAGATTAAGCTTCATATGGATGACGGTATTGCTCATTCTCGTTTTCTGCAACTCAGCATTTGCTGCTGATTCAGGGTGCAGAAATGATGAGACTTTTTTTGCTGCGGGAGAAGATGACTGGGAATACATAGAGAGCATCGTAAATGATGCGTACGGGGATGCCGTAAAGTACAGGGCGGACTATGCCTTTGTATCGGACGGGGAGACCTATACGGGAGCTGCAGATACAGTGCCGGTCGATACCAGGTTCTATAATTATCGCTACAATATCGGACAGGCTGATATGTATATCGGTGTATACGGTTACGATTACCATGAGGATAACGTGGCCGAGGTCACGATTTACTATTATTCCGGATCTGACAGTATCGTTCCTGAATTTGTGCTGGCAGATGATTCTGTACTCTCAGCTTCGGATATTGAGGGTGCACGGCTGAGAAAGTACGAAAACGGACTTAAGGAGCTCAGACTTGTGCTGGACAGGAAGGCACTTTCAGATCTGGCATTTTTTTCAAGGGAAAACGGTCGTGTTGAGGTACTTAGCCCTACCAGTACAAGGGGGGATATCATTGTCTCCTGTGTCAGTTTCAGTCTCAGCCGGGGCGATTACGGAGTAATACGGGTAATAGACGGGGAAGACTGTATTCTTACGGCAGATGCAGAGATACGCAGCAGAGTTGATTCCGGTCAGCCGGTGATCTATTCCAACACGGGAAGCACATTCATGATCACAGCCGCAGATACTGACAAAGTGGGTGTTGTATGCTGCGAAGAGGATTATATTGTTACGACCAGGGGAAGGAGTCTCACCGCAATGAATTACTCCGATATTGCTGCAGTCGGCAGTACATCCGATTCTGCTGCTGCCGGCAGCGATACTGTGACAGTCGGAACCGATGATAAGCAGGACTGCGAAGCTGATCCGGATAAAGACTGTGAAGAGACTTTTGACCAGGCGCAGGAGAGCTTAGATAATAATGAGTCAGATATGGCAGATGATGCCGTATCTGATATAATGGAAACAGATATTGATGAGTATAGCTGTTTCTGTCCGGATGAGGGTGATGCCTCGGCTGTATACTGTGACAGCTTTATTTTTGCAGAAAATAACAATCCTTACTTATATGAACTGACTCCGTCAGCTCTGGGTACGGAGTTTTTCGGCAGCATATTCGGTATACCCGGAGTGCTGAGCCTGCCGGAGACATCCTGTTCAGACCCGCTGGAGCTGCTTGGCTGCAATGCCGGGGATATTGTACCTGCTTCTGATTCTATGGTGCTCACCGTTAACGGCGGATGCGTATCGGATTATGCCGGTGAGCTGCGCTTTGCAGCAGCCTCTGAGGATGCAGGGGATATCCGGTTCCATAAAGCGGACGGTACAGGGTATGATACGGATGGCTGCATGATAAATATGACGGAGGCTTTTCTGAAGAAAGCCTCATATTGTGCAGTAGATGCTGATAATATAGTATGTGCGGTATACAATGTACACGGGAGGCTTCTCGGACTGGCAGACGGATATTATGAAGAGGATATCGCAGGCTTCCTGCTGCTGCCCGTATCGGGAAGCGGAGGCGATGCGTATATCAAAGAGGTATCGGTGCAGTATAATGATCTGCTTGCGGAAAATGGCGCCTATGTGACACTGGATTATTATGATGGAACCGGAGAAACAGCTGCATTTGCAGCATGTATGAGCGGATTTGTCAATTACGGTGATACAGTGGAGATAGAACTATCCGTCAACACAGATGCCGGGGAATGTTCATATTCCGTAAGTGACGAGGACATAGATGTAATTTTTGACGGCTTCGGAGAGTATGATATAAGATGCATCAGCTGCAGAGAGCTGGAAGATGAGGCAGATGAGAATGCGGCAGCTGAGCCGGAGGGCGCAGGCACAGATACTGCGGGTGTATCCGGTCCGCCGCAGGAGAACGGAAGCATCACGGAGGGAACAGGACATGCAGCAGACGGTCCGGGCATCACGGATGGTGAAGGGGCAGGAAACGGCGCCGACACGGGAGCTTCTGAAGCTGTAGAGGACGCAGAGGGGACTGAAGGACAGGAAAGTATAGATGATCCGGAGAGTACGCATGATACGGATACCGGAGGCGATCAGGCAGGCACGGATGTTACAGATGCCGGAGGCGGTCAGACAGGCACGGATGTCACGGATACCGGAGGCGGTCAGGCAGGCATAGTTGATACGGATACCCCGGGCAGTCCGGGGGATAGTGAGGATACAGCGGGTAAAGGATCTACCGCGGATGACACAGGTTCAGGAGATCCGTCGGGTAAAAAAGATACTGCGGTCACAGCAGGGGGAACGGGAGATGATGGCAATGCTTTCGGAGGGCAGTCAGGTGCTGCCGCATGTAAGCAGCAGGTTACTGCACAGCCGGACGCCGGAACAGCTGAGAATACAGCATCACCGCCTGTGACAGACACAGGCCCGGATACGGGGCCGGATGCAGGCTCGCCCGTGACAGATACAGGCCCGTATACCTGACCGGTGCGGGCAGGCAGGTGAGATAATGTACGGGCATGCTGACAGTACAGCATGCAGTAACTGACGGGAGCTGACCGGGCGCATGGTTTAATAACATGAGAGCAGGAGATTAAGGACGGCCGGATGAAGGACGGACATTCAAAAAAGCATCTGAAGTACTTTGGTATCGTACTGTCGGCAGCCGCAATAATCACGGTTGCAGCCACGACGCTTACCTGGTATGCCCATAATCAGAAGGTTGAGGCGACAACAGTAAAGATGAAAGTTGTGGTATCTCCAAATCTGGTCATTGCGGATACTGTGGAAGGGATCGTGTCCAGGAGGATAATAGATGCAAAGCCCTTTGAAGTCACATACAGCGGTTCGACTTCGAGAAAGCTCACTCCGGCAACCCATGATCTTAAATCGTGTCCGGTAAACACTGTATTAGGCGCGGCGCAGACAGGTCTTAAGTGTGTTACCAATCTTGAAGCCGTCAATGTCGACACCGGTCTGGCAGAGCCGGGAAAGACTCTTGAATATAAGACAGTACCTGTCTACCGGGATATGGATGACCGTCAGTATTACTATGATTATACAGTTTATGTAGCTTCCACAGGGACTGCCTGGGCAGACAGGAAGCTTACGGCAAGTGTTTCGCTGGCAGACTCCGGTGCGGCAGACCCCTATAACGCATGTTCCGTGGACTTTATTGTGGACGGAGAATACAAGGGTACCGCAAATCCTGTGGCTGCAGGGGAATCTGTAGTGATCTATACAGGAGAGATACCGTACAATGAAGAAGTGGCCGGTGCATCATATATACCGGTCACGATGAGATGCTATTTCGACGGAGAACTGAAAAAATCCGGAGGATCATCTGCATATATTAATACGACCGATGTTGAAGGCAGTATTTCGCTGATAAATGTGAATGTTCTTTTGCGTTCAGTCCAATGAACCGGCAGGCAGGAAGAGGTTTTGAATATTGAAAAAGCTCATAAAGAAAATACTGTCGCTAGGGAGCTATATACTGGCAGCTGCAGCAGTAATAATCGCTTTGTCTTCAGGCACGTATGCGTGGCTGAAGCAGAATGCTGCTGTCAGCAGCAGCGGGCTGCCATATCTGCTGGATGACAGCAGGGGGATATCCATTCAGAATGTGGAAATATATAAGCGTGACGGAAAAGAAGGAGCCAGACTGGTTACGGAAGCAGACCGTATCGATATGACAGAGTATGACACGATATTCACGGATCGAAACGTGGATACTCCGATCATTTATCGTATTATACTGGATCCGGTACCGGCAGGAAGAGATATAAAGTGGACGGTGCAGTGTCTGGAGGTATCCAGGTCCTGGACCGATACAGGCACGGCAGAGGGAAAGATGAAGCAGTATTATTCCAATATTTCTGCGATCAAGATCGGAACCGGCACGGCAGAGCTCAATGCGCTGACAGAACCTGAAGCTGTGTATACAGGCGCGATAGCGCATCTGGCAGAGGATGGAGTGGCAGCCTCCCGGAGCTTTGCAACAGACCGCAGGACAGGCGATGCACGTAACCGATATGAGCATGTCAGTAAGGTCGATGAGCTCAGCGATACGGTCACAGTAAAGAGCTCAGATATTCACGAAGGCAAGCTGGTGCTGTACATGCAGCTTTCCTATAATCCGGAGCTGGTTGCATCGGCAATGGAAGACTATGAAACCGGGGGATCGGGAACCACACTTGATGAGGCTGTAAATTATCAGAATGATATGAGTGCTGTGAGATTTGAGTATATTGAGCAATAAGAAAAATGTCGGATAATAACTCTCCAAAACTGAAAAGGCAGATACTGTACCGGATATTTACTGCGGCAATAGCGGTCATCACACTGACGGCAGCCACGATTGCATGGTTTGCGAGCAATGACAGGGTGGGCGGCAGCGGAATGGCAGTAGATGCCGATACGGTCAGCAATCTGGTTATTGCCAAGGATAAGGACACCTTGAAGAAAATGACGGTCGGGGATGCCACGTATACCATTGATTTTAACCCCCGCTCCTCTGAATTGGTACCGGCCAGACATGATCCTGCCCTTGCAGCCAAGAAGTCAGCTTATCCGGATACTGCATCCTATCTGCAGTATGACGCAAGCCCTGAGGCAGTGGATAAGGATACAGGGATCAAAATCGATTCCAGCTTCGGAATCGTCCCCGTAGGGGGTACACAGTATTATACGGACTACGCGGTATATATTGCAGCCACGCCAAAGGAAATGCCGGTCTCGTCATTAAAGATCAAACTGAGCTGGACTCCCAAAAATGATACGGAGAGAGCTTTTTCCATCGATGTGTTCAGAGGCGGTACTTTGTGGAGCAAGGATTACTATATAAACACGCTGAACATTAATAAGAAAGGCTTTACGATAGCATCCGATACTGTAATTCCCCGCAATTCGGACGGCGGATATATCAGGCTGATACTCCGCTGCTATTTTGACGGCGGGCTGGTAAAGGGAGATACGGGAAATACCTACATCAATTCAGCAACGGTGAGCCCGACAGAGATCAAGGCTAAGCTGACATTTACGGCTTCTGAATAAGCTGCAATATTGTGAAGGGTCGGTTTGCACAGAAATTGGCATCAAGGTATATCAAAAGGCAATACATTTGACAGAAGGAAAGACAAATCTAAAAAGAAGATTTACGGGTGCGGTGGCCGCGCTGCTGATAGCACTGGTTTCAGCGGGAGCAGCGACGTTTGCTTGGTATGTATACAATACCAATGCCTACACTACCAATGTGAGCATGGCAGCCGGGTCCTCCGGGTCATTGCTCATCTGGAATCCTGAAAAGCAGGATTATGTTTATTCGGTTAAGATGGAGCCTTTTTACGGAAGACTCACACCTGTTTCTACAGATAAGATCACCAACGGATTTCAGGAGGTGGTCGCATTCCGCAACGGGACAGGAAAGGAAGCCAAGCTGGTTGCCAGTCTTTTCAAGACTGCTGAACCGACGGACTATTATGAGTCGGAGCTGTATCTGAAAAGTACGGCGGATAATACAGATGTGTATATCAGCGATATCGCTTATACGGACAGCAGTGACATTGACCCGATCTCTTCGGCAATAAGAGTCGGTCTGGTGGTATATAAGCCCGGTTCCCCCGACGAAGTAGATAATGAATATATATTTGAGATCACAGACAGCGGTAAGCATATAGAAAAGCCCGAATACAATACATCTACCGGAGAGGACGGGTATGTACTCAACTCAAAAACCAGAGATAATACCACTGTAAGATTCACTCCGTATTCTCCGGAAAACTACTGTACGGTCGATGAACAGACCGGCGAGGTCCTTGTGTCATCCGGAAAATCCCAGAAGATACTTACCTGTTCGGATACACCGGTCAGGGTAAAGGTATATATATGGCTGGAGGGATGTGACGCGGACTGTACTGCAGTACTGCATAACCACACGTTAAAGGATGCGTCGATCAGTTTTGCCGGGGTCGTGAATAATCAGTAATGAAGTCAATAGATAGAAAAAAACTGAAAAGGAGCATGAGCATATACCTGATATGGGCCGCTGCGGCAATTTTAGCCATGGGCGGAGTGACCTATGCATGGTTTACCTTCAGGACCGCAGTCAATGTGACACCCACAGCAGGTGCGATCGGAAGCGGTGGCGCGGATCTGCTTATATCAAATGATGAACACGGTGCCTTTGAGCCATACGCAGAGCTTCTCACAGAGGGTACATACGGATCTATGTATCCTGTTTCGACTGCCGACCTTATTACGTGGAGCTCTGCAATATACAATGACAGAAACGGAATATGCACCAAATTTTCCGATGTTACAGAAAGCATTGACGAAAAGACCCTGCATGGCAGGATATACCTTAAAGCCCGGGGCGGGGACTGTGCGGTCTACTTCAACAAAAGTGAGATGTCATTCGGAGATAACGGTCAGATGACAGCGGCCTGCAGACTGGCGGTTGAAGGCAGCTCGGAGACCGACGGACCGTTTAAGTATATTTTCAGTCTTGATGCATTTGGTGACGGTGCCTATCAGAGAGTGACCATGCAGGAAGAAAATGTGGTCGTAGACAGTATCGACGGCCACGGAAATGCGGTTACTGTTACTGACCCGTCTGTACCTGTTGCGGAGTATTGCGGGTTCAATGAGGAGGATCTTATCTACCCGGGAGAGAAGCCTATCTGCAATATCAGAGACGGTGAGGTCATAGGCATAGATTACCGGCTCTACATGGAAGGCTGCGATGAGAATTGCTGTAATGAGGCAATGGATACGGATATAGATCTCAGACTGGGATTTGCAGGCATAGAGGCAGATGAATAAGGTGTAAGACTTGGAAAACATCGTATCAAAAAAATCATTGATTTTTGCAATAGCGGGTGTGGTGGCAGCGGCATTGCTTGCCGGTACGGCTGCCTATGCATGGTTTACAAATAACAGTAAAGTCAGTACCAATACGGTGACCGGACATTCCGGAGCCGGAAATATGATGCTGCTTATCGGTGCGGATGAGTCATCTCTTGTTGACAGCAATGAGGTAACCGTAGAGATCAATCAGGTCAATGAAACAGACACAGAGAAGCTGATTCCTGTGTCGACAGCTGACCTGGATAATTTCTGGTACTGCCCCGGTACTGAGGGTAACGAGGAAGGAAAAGCCGAAGCACGACGATTCAAGAAGGTTGAGAACGAGAAATATTATTATCACGGGAGAATGTGCATCGAAATGTACGGTGAACAGCTTAACGAGGATGCCTCATATAAGCTGTATCTTGATGTAAATGAGGATATGGGCGGCCCTATAGCCGGGGAGGATACAGGGCATCTGCTAAGCGCATGCAGACTTGGTCTGCAGTTCGGGGAAGAAGATCCGGTCATCATTAAATTCAGCGATGAAGGGGCTCAGGCTGACGGCAATACAGTGATAAATGGTGTAAAATATGCATCAGGCTATGTGCTGGACAGCGGCGGATCACCTGTGGAGGATCCGGCGATGGATATTGATACCTATACTGTAGATTCATCCGGGGGCGATATGGTATTCCCTGAAAAAGCGCTGACAGTGCTGCAGGCAAATACCCCGGTGGAGATGAACATCTTTTTCTATCTGGAAGGCTGTGATGAGAACTGTATAAGCGATATTCAGACCAATGGCGCCAAGCTTCATCTGGCATTTTATGCAGCAGCTGACACGGAGGGCTGATGAGAGAGGCTGAGAAAAAAAACACCAATACGATATGGACGGCGGTCCTTATATGTATGATAGCACTCGTATGTGTTACGCTGGCAGCCCTGGCATGGTTTTCAATCGCAGATAATGCACGTCTTAAGGGCGTGAACGTTGATATTACCACAGGCAAATACCTGCGTTTTGATCTTACGGGGCATGAAACCTTTGAGGAATATGCAGAAACACTGAGCTATGAAGATATTGTCAGTCATATACTTAAGGAGCGGGGGACAGATATCCGTGATTGCGCGCTGAACCCTGTAACAACAGCTGACGGTGTGACCTATACCTACAGGAACGGGACAGAAGCAGATCCGGGAGATTATCTGGAATTTGATCTTCATTTTATGGCTGATTCGGATATGCTTGTACATCTGACGTCTGCAAACGGCAG
Organism: Lachnospiraceae bacterium UBA1755; assembly: GCA_002314805.1. Lineage (GTDB taxonomy): Bacteria > Bacillota > Clostridia > Lachnospirales > Lachnospiraceae > Darwinimomas. The sequence continues at coordinate 38,406 of DCHJ01000115.1, forward strand.
GGATAAGGAAGACGGAACAAAGATCATGTCGGATAACCCGTTGGTTCCGGATGCAATGCGGATCGCTTTTCAGACACCCGATGAGGTAATTGTGTATGATCAGGGACAGACTGCAGATAAGATACCGACAAACGATATTCTTTCATTCAGGCTTTTGCCATCGGAAATATTACAGTATAATGAAGATACGGTGCTGTTCCGGATAACGGAAGGCGAGGATGTCCCGGTCACTGTGCGCATCTGGGTCGAAGGAAGTGACGAGGCATGCACAAATGATATTAAGGCAGCAGACTTTGCCGTAAAGCTGCGTTTCATGGGGACTGATGAAGAGTATCAGCTATTTCGATAGGTAGGAACGGGTATGAGTGAAAGGGTAAAAAAAGTATTAACTGTGGTTGCCGGTGTTGTCCTGTGGTGTGTGATCCTGGTAGCAGCACTGTATGCGTTTACCACACTGGCTACAAAAGGAAACGGGCGGGTCGCTGATATTTTTGGCTATACTCCGCTGTCGGTTCAGACAGATTCAATGAGCCCGACCTTCAATGCAGGAGATCTGATAATCATAAAAAAGACAGATCCGTCGGCACTTAAGGTGGGAGATATCGTAACCTTTCATACGATCATTGAGAATCAATATGCATTGAATACTCACAGAATTGATGAGATAGAAGAATCAGACGGTATCCGTAGATATGTCACAAAGGGTGATAACAATCCGGGTTCAGATGCTGATATCATAACCAACGGAGATATTGTCGGAAAATATGTATTCAGGATACCGAAGCTGGGCAGGGTGATGGATTTTCTTTCCGGTTCGGCAGGCTTTCTTGTATGTATCGTATTGCCGATGCTGCTGTTCTTCATTTATCAGGTGTACAACCTGGTGATGATAGGCATGAAGCTGAAGAAGGCACAGGCACTTGAGGCAGCAGAGGAGGCGGCAAAAATTAAGGAGAGTGCCGGGGAGCAGAGCACAGAGGATGAGACCGCACGGTTAAGAGCAGAGCTGGAGGAAGCAAAGCGCAGGCTGGCGGAAGCAGAGGCAAAAAAGGACGAATAAAGTATGAGTGAATTTTTCAAGCTGGCCTATGAGCTTATCGCACAGATCATATATAACATAAGCGAATGGGTGGCAAATTTTGTGAAGGGCTTTATTAAGGTATTCATAACCGGATGGGTCGAGTACAGACTGATCCTTGAGTCCTATTTCCCAACCCTTCCTGCAGTCGGGAAAGTGCTGGCAGTGATCCTCGTGATCGTTCTGGCAGCTATTCCCGTTACTCTCCTGATCCTTTTGATAAGGAGCATTGTAGTCAATATCAGGCTCAGGGCAGACGGAGAGGATAATGTAGTCCTTTATCGCGAGATCGGAAGGCTTAACAAACAGGTCCTTGACCTGATCGATGAAAAGAACAGGATACTTAACATGAAGATCGGCACGAAGGGAGACCTGTCCGGTACCGGGTATGCCGGAGCCGATGCCCTTAACGGCACAGCCGCACCTGTACAGGCTGTTTCCGGAGCTTCCGGTGGAGTGATCATGGGTGAAAGCAGTGCACCGGGTACTGCAATTATCAGCAGCAAGGCATCTATTATGCCGTCTGACCCGTTTGCAGAGGCACCGGAGGGAGTCGGCATGGTAGGCACCTTTGGTGCGGTCGGAGGCGTCGGAGCCGGAATGAGTATGGGAGTGGGTATGGGAATGGGCAGTGCTGCCAGCGGTGAGGCTCTTCAGTCGGCTGCCATTGCAGCCGCCACAGCAGCAGCCTCGGTCAAGAGCCAGGCAGAGCTCGAACTGGAGAATTCCATCCATAGATTTCCGAAGCTCTCACTTGTGGATACAAAGTATGAGAATTATGTCGGTCAGGAGTTTGATGACAGTGTTACACTGTTTGATTTTGCCGAGAGATATCGCAGATTTGCATCAAGTCAGATGCATCTGTACTATACACCTGAAATAGTCCGAAGATTTATTGCAGGTATGGCAGCCAGCCATATCCTTATACTTGAAGGAATATCCGGAACCGGTAAGACCTCTCTGCCGTATTCATTCAGCCGGTATATCGGAAATCCGGCGACAATGGTTTCAGTACAGCCGTCCTACAGAGACCGTTCAGAGCTCCTGGGGTATTTCAATGAATTTTCCAAGAAATTTAATGAGACTGAGTTCCTGAGAGCATTATACGAGGCAGGCTACAGAGATGATCCTACAATAATTGTACTTGATGAGATGAATCTTGCCCGTATTGAGTATTACTTTGCGGAGATGCTGTCAGTGCTGGAAATGCCCGATAAGGATGAGTGGATAGTTGATCTTGTTCCTACTGCATGGCCCGGAGATCCGGAGCAGATGGATGGCGGAAAGATCCATGTGTCAGAGCATACCTGGTTTGTGGGTACAGCCAACAGCGATGATTCAACCTTTACAATTACGGACAAGGTCTATGACCGTGCAATGCCTATTGAGCTTAATCAGAGAGCTGATGCATTCGAATGTGAGCTGGAGCCGAGATGCTGCGTGAGTGTTGAGCACCTTCAGGAGATGTTCTCCCGGGCTAAGGAGGATCACCCGATCTCAGATGCGACGCTGGCGCGGATGGTCAAGATGGACAACTATCTCCAGACCAGATTCAAGCTGGCTTTCGGAAACCGTATCCTCAAGCAGATGTATGATTTTATCCCGGTATACGTGGCCTGCGGAGGAACTGAGACAGGCGGACTTGATTATATTCTGGCGAGAAAGGTACTTAAGAAATTTGAATCAATGAATATATCGTTTGTCCGTGACGAGATCAAGAATCTTCTTGTATACATGGAAAAGGTATTCGGCAGCGGAGAACTCCCTGACAGTATAGAGTATCTGAACCGGATCCAGAATATGTATTAAGAGAACAGTCTGCAGTCGGAAGCTTCCGGTAAGGACGGATATCAGGGCTGCACGGAGCAGGATCGGATATACCGGCCGGCGGAAAACTGCCGGTGAGAGCGGGTATCCTGACTGTATCAGAAGAACGTATCAGATATACCGGCCGGTGAAGAAGTACGGGCAGGACCAGTGATCAGAAGTATTTTCTAGCATTTATTAAGGTGAAATATGTCGGAAGATCTACAGAAGAATGAGAAGGAAGTGAATAAGGCGGATGAGTTCATCATGACCGGTACGGCTGATAATACTGCAGATTCGTCGGAAAACGGAGCTGCTGCCGGACAGGATGCTTATAAAACCATTGACGACAGTGAACCGTTTGTAGAACCTGATATTCAGGATCTTTACTTTGAGTATGCCGACCGTATGGAGGGGATCGAGAATAACAGATACTTCAAGTACCTCTTCGATATGGTAAAGGCAGGCGACAATAAATTCTTCCAGTCCAATCAGATATTGCATAAGGTAGTGGATGAATCATGGCTTCAGGCTATTGAGGACAGCCTTGAGGCTCTCAACCGTATCGTTAATAAACCCAGAAAGTATATTACCTCTGTTGAAGAGGTAGTACCTGTAGGCCTTGCCAAGAGGATCTCGGCAGACAGTGTCAAGCATTTGAGCAAGCATTCGGAATTCATTGTCAGCGAGGCGGGAGAACCGGTACAGCCGACCAAGATACTCAATGTTTCTATTGAGGAGACCTATGACCTTTATGAAAACCGTTTCATCTTCCACCTGATCCAGAGGCTGATACGGTTTATTGATAAGCGTACGGATGTAATTTTCTGGGCCACAGGTGATGAAAAAAGAAACAAGCTTGTGTTTGAGAGCCGGATAGATGACGCGTTTGAACAGATCGAATACAAGGTTGAGATGACGATCAAGAACCTCAAAAGCTTCGCGGAAAACGACAGCGACAATATGGAGGTATTTGCCCGTATTGACCGTGTAAGACGACTTGTCATGAGTATCAAATCCAGCTCCTTCTGTCAGATAATGCAGGGCTGTGCCATAGTCCGCAGTCCGATCCAGAGGACCAATATCATGATCAAGGACCGCGATTACCGTGTGGCATACAGACTGTGGCAGTTCCTTGAGAATTACGATGATGTCGGGTACAACATTGAGGTTATTGATAATACGATGGCCTTTGATGAGGAGTACGTCAACAAGATGTTTACCAACCTTGTCAGTGAATATACGACCTTCAAGAGCATCATGGAGGAGGATGAAAGAGAGCTGTCAGAGGAGCTGCGCAGGACACAGGAGCTTGCGAGAAGCGAACGTGATATCAGGCCTAAGTTCATTCCGATAGTTCAGGAGGTTGAAGTAGACAGCAGGGATATACCTGAAGTAGAGATCCGCAAGGTATTTGTTGAGGAAGTGACCGAAGCTCAGATCGCGGCAGAAAGGAAGGCTGAGGAGGCTCTAAAGGCAATGGAAGAAGCCAGGGCCGCTCAGGCTGAGGCAGAGCACCGTATGATAATGGCGCAGCACGAGACAGAGGAGGCCAATTCGCGTGCAGCGGAGACGGAAAGAAGACTTGAAAAATCAGATGAGAAAATTGCGGAGCTTGAAAAGAAAATAACCGACACAGAGGAAGCAAGACAGAAGACCATAGAAGAAGCCGATAAGGAAATTGAGCGGATAAAGGAGGTCTCGGCAGGTCAGATCGAGCAGGTACGCAGGGAGTGCGAAGAGAATCTTGACAGGGAGATAGCGCTGCTTGAAGCCCGGATGTCAGCCGCAGCAGCTGCGGCCGCAGCCGATGCACAAAAACGTATCGAGGAAGCAGAGCAGCGTGCAGCAAATGCAGAGCATGATGCAGAAACTACGATCGCTCAGATCAGGAACGATACCGCAGAGACGATAGCAAATATCAGGACTGAATCAGAAGCAGCAGTTACAAAGGCACAGGCTGAGGCAGAGGCAGCGGTCAATAAAGCACAGACCGAGGCCGACGAAGCAGTCACAAGAGCCCGTATGGAGGCCGATGAAGCAGTCGCAAAAGCCCGTACGGAGGCCGATGAAGCAGTCACAAAAGCCCGTACGGAGGCCGATGAAGCAGTCACAAAAGCCCGTACGGAGGCCGATGAAGCAGTCGCAAAAGCCCGTACGGAGGCCGATGAGGCAGTCACAAAGGCACAGACCGAGGCAGAGGCAGCAGTTACAAAAGCCCGCACGGAGGCCGATGAGGCAGTCGCAAAGGCCCAGACCGAAGCAGATGCCGCAATTGCGCGCAACATGGCTGAGACTTCTGCGATCATAGCAGCCAATAATGAGGCAACAGCTTCGGCAATGGAGACGGCTCAGGCGGAAGCAGACAGGATCAATACAGAAGCCTCGGAAAGACTTGAGATCGCGCAGGCAGCTCTCAGGGAGGCACGCGATAAGGAAGCCTTTGCAAAGCAGACCAGGATAGATACAGATAAAGAGCTTAAGGCTCAGCGTCAGGAAGTCCGGGCGGCAAATGCGCAGCGTGAGCAGCTGTCCAGGAAGGCCGACGGTCTTGAAAAGAGAATTGAAGATATCACACGCAGCAGGGAAGCTGATGAAAAGAGCTTCCAGAAGAGGATCAGAAATATTCAGGCTGATCTTGCAAAGACTAAGTCAGCACTCGATGCGGAGAAGAAGCTTCGCAAAGAGAATGCAAGAGCTCTGCGCAAGGCAGAAAACGAGCTTGATACTGCTCTGCGCAGAGCAGAGTCCTATAAGACTCAGTACGAAAGGCTTGCGGCAAGAGAAAACGAAGACACTGACGGCGTAGTGAAAAAGAGCGCTTTTGAAAGATGGTTAAAAAGATAATTACCGGAATTATTGATGCTGTATCCGTGGTACTGATCGTTTTTGCGATAGGGATACTCCTTACAGTCATTATGACCAGGAAGGGGGAGGCCCCCGATTTCCTTGGCTATTCTTCTTTCAGAGTACTGACCGGCAGTATGGAGCCCGCAATACCGCCGGATGCGATGGTCGTGACCCGCAGGGCAGACCCCGGTGAAATATCGGAGGGCGACATAATATCCTATTATTCCCCCGATCCGGAGCTTGGCGGCAGCGTGGTCACTCACAGGGTCACAGGAGTTGAAAGCGATGGAGGATCTGTATGGTACAGGACAAAGGGTGATGCCAATGCCGTGGAAGATGAATATCCTGTCAGCCATGAAGCTGTCATCGGAAAGCTGGTATTTACCTCGGCAGTCTTTGGAAAAGCAGTAAGACTGGCAGCTAATCCACTGGTCTTTGTATTGCTGATACTGGTTCCGCTGATGACGATACTGGTGGTTAATCTGGTACAGGCAGTCCGTTCAGCACGGGAAATTGCAAGTGAAGAGGGGGCAGCTGACGGGTGCGCCGGAAATACCGCGGATCAGTCGGAGGAGGAAAGGCTCCGGGCGGAAATTGACCGCATAGAGGCAGAGATCAGAGAAAAAGAGCTGAAACCTGAAAATCAGGACAGCAAATATCAGGACGGCAAATATCAGGACAGTAAAGATAAGGACAGTAGAGATAAGGGCGATAATTCTACTTTCAATCCGTGAGCAGCATTGTTATCGCCGGTCCTTTATGTTATAATACCTATTTGGTAGTTCCTCTTTCGAAATATCTGAAGGAGAAATTATAAAATCTTAATGGAGGAAAAAACATGAAAAAGATTTTAGCAGTGGTATTGGCAGCAGCTATGGTCTTCTCACTTGCAGCCTGCGGCGCTCCTGCAGCAACAGAGGAGAAGAAGGAAGCAGCAGCTCCTGCAGCAGCAGAGGAGAAGAAGGAAGAAGCAGCTCCCGCAGCAGCAGAGGAGAAGGCTGAGGAAGCAGCTCCTGCAGCAGCAGGCGACAAGGTTCCGACTATCGCTTACGTTCCGAAGGTTATGGGACAGGCTTGGTGGGATTATGTACAGAAGGGTGTTGAGCAGTGGGCAGCAGATAACGGCATCGACGTTATCTACAAGGGACCGACAGAGGTTGACCCGGCAGCACAGGTACAGATCATGACAGACCTTGTAAATCAGGGTATCGATATCCTTTGCTTCTCACCTAACGATCCTAACGCTTGTGAAGCTATCTGCAAGGAAGCTATGGACAAGGGCATCATCGTTATCTGTACAGAGGCATCAGGTATGCAGAACATCGACTGGGACGTTGAAGCATTCGATGAGGCTGGTATGGGCGGTTTCCTTATGAGAAACCTTGCTGAGATGATGGGCGAAGAAG
>DCHJ01000053.1 GCA_002314805.1 Lachnospiraceae bacterium UBA1755
CTTTACAGGCTGCTAAGGCAAGACTCTGGGCTGTAACTATGGTCTATGAGGCAGCTTCGGGTCATCCGGGCGGATCACTTTCCTGCCTTGATGTGCTTACATATCTCTATAACGAAGAGATGAACGTTGATCCTGCGAACCCGCAGGCTCCTGACCGTGACCGTTTTGTCATGAGTAAGGGTCATTGCGCACCGGCTATGTATCCGGTACTCGCGCTCCGCGGCTTCTTCCCGGAGGAGAGACTGCATGAGTTCAGAAAGATCGAATATCATATGTCAGGCCACGTTGAGATGAAGTATAACCCCGGTGTTGATATGTCAACAGGTTCTCTCGGACAGGGTATTGCTGTAGCAACAGGTATGGCACTTGCAGGCAAGACAGCCGGCAAGGATTACAGAGTGTATGCTATCCTTGGTGACGGCGAGCTTGCTGAGGGTGAAGTATGGGAAGCAATGATGGCAGCCAACAAGTATCATCTTGACAACCTCTGCGCATGTGTAGATGTCAACGGTCTTCAGATCGATGGAAAGACAGCTGACGTAATGCCGACAGAGCCGCTTGACAAGAAGTTTGAAGCATTCGGATGGCATGTGGTTAAGTGCGACGGTCATGATTTCGATTCTATCAAGGCTGCATATGATGAGGCTAAGGCTACTAAGGGACAGCCGACCATGATCCTTGCAAAGACGACTAAGGGCAAGGGCGTAAGCTTTATGGAAGACAATGCCGGATGGCACGGAAAGGCTCCTAATGCTGAGCAGTTTGAGACAGCAAAGGCTGAGCTTGAAGCAGTAATCAAAGGATTGGAGGGATAATCATGGGAGACAAGATCGCTACACGTGAAGCCTATGGTAAGGCTCTTGCCGCAATGGCAGATAAGTATCCTGAGCTCGTTTGTTTCGATGCAGACCTTGCAGGCGCTACAATGAGTAAGTATTTCAAGGAGGCATGCCCTGAGAGATTCTTCGATATGGGTATCGCAGAGGGTAACATGGTAGGCGTAGCAGCCGGTATGGCTACCTGCGGCTTCAAGCCTTTCGTCAATTCTTTTGCTATGTTCTCGGCAGGACGTGCATGGGAGCAGGTAAGAAACTCAGTTGCATATCCGGGACTCAATGTAAAGGTCATCGGTTCACACGGCGGACTTTCTGTAGGTGAAGACGGTGCAACACATCAGTGTATCGAGGATTTTGCACTTATGAGAGTCATCCCGGGAATGACAGTGCTCTGCCCGTGCGACGGCAATGAGATGAAGCTTGCAGTTGAGGCACTCATCAATTATGACGGACCTGCATACATGAGATTAGGCCGTCTTGCAGTCGAGACAGTCACAGATACTATCCCGGACTATAAGTTTGAGATCGGCAAGGGCGCTATGCTTAAGGACGGCAAGGACGTAACCATCGTCGCAACAGGTATGAACGTACAGATGGCACTTAAGGCAGCAGAGCTCCTTGCAGCAGACGGTATTTATGCAAGAGTTATTGATATGCATACCATTAAGCCGCTTGATACTGAGATCATCGCCAAGGCAGCAAAGGAGACAGGCGCGATCGTTACTTCCGAGGAAGCTAACGTACTCGGCGGTCTCGGTGCAGCAGTTGCAGAGTTCTGCGCAGAGAACTGCATGGTTCCTGTGATCCGTCACGGTGTTGAGGACGTATTCGGACAGTCAGGCAAGGCTCCGCTGGTACTCGAGAAGTTCGGTATCTCACCGGAGGGCATAGCAGCAAAGGCAAAAGAAGCAGTTGCAAAGAAGCACTGATTATGGTAAAATATTTCGCGTTGTGATCAATCGGGTATTCCGCTGGAGAGTAATTCTTTTATGAGTGCCTAATACTATCAGGAGGAAATTGCACAATGAACGACATTATCAGAGAGATTGAGAAAGAGCAGCTTAAGGCAAGCGTAGATGCATTCTGTGTTGGTGATACCGTAAGAGTACACAACAAGATCAAAGAGGGTAACCGTGAGCGTATCCAGATCTTCGAGGGCACAGTAGTAAAGCGTCAGAACGGCGGAGCGCGTGAGACCTTCACAGTACGTAAGGCATCCAACGGAGTAGGCGTTGAGAAGACATGGCCGCTTCACAGCCCGTCAGTTGATAAGATCGAGGTTATCCGCAAGGGTAAAGTAAGAAGAGCTAAGCTCAACTACCTCAGAGACAGAGTTGGTAAGGCTGCCAAGGTTAAGGAAGCAGGCAGATAATTTAAGATCTTTCGCAGAGGACCGCCGAAGCGGTCCTCTTTACTTATGTACAGAAGGCATGCTCCGGAGTACAGTGAAATATCCGGGAGACAGGCAACGGAAGACCGTGATTTATCATGAAAGTATGTTGCCGAGGGCATGATATATCAGGAAGGCAGGCAATGGAGGGCAGTGAAGTATCCGGACAGCAGTGAAGTACACGGACCGCAGCCTGTGACGGCATATTGTCTTTAGTAATGCAGTCGCGGACAGCACGTAGTACCATATCCGCCTTGTGCAAGGTAAGCCGATTCTGTATAATGTCAATATAAAAGAAGACCGATTTCATCAGCTGCAGTGAGTGACCTGACATGAAGGAGAAGGATCGTTATGATTATAGGATCGGTATGAATACCGGATTGATATGAACGAAGGACGGATAGGATCTACTAATTGACATGAATGAAGTTCAGTATGAATAAAGTTTGGTGTGAATAAAACTTTGGTGTGAATGAAGGTTTTGTGTGAATAAAGGTTTGTTATGAATGACGGCTGGAATATAAGAGGAATACTGAAATTTGTGGTACATGCGCTTGTTATTGTTGCGATCGCATGGTTCTTCGTGTGGGGCTTCGGAAAAAGCGTCGAGGTGGTAGGTCAGTCAATGGAGCCAACCTTGGAACCGGGACAGCGGGTCATACTGGACAGAGTCAGCTATAAATTTGAAGATCCGCAGCGATACGATGTGATCGCTTATACGGTTGAGGAGTTTAATGCCAGCAATATCGATGACCTCAAGGCCGATGAGCCTGCCCCCGTGCTTACTATAAAAAGGATAATCGGTCTGCCCGGAGAGCAGGTGCTCATCGCAGACGGAACGATATATATTGACGGTGAGCCGCTTACCGGTCACGGCGACCTCAGCAAGTCAAGTCTTGCCGGCATAGCATCCGAACCGATACAGCTCGATGACAATGAATACTTTGTGTTGGGCGACAACAGAAAAGCCAGCGAAGATTCCAGATATGAAAAGATAGGCAATATTGGTAAAAACAGAATACTTGGCAAGGTATGGTACAGGACCCTGCCATTTAAGCAGGCAGGTAAGATAGAATGAAGATCCAATGGTATCCGGGTCACATGACCAAAGCAGTCAGAAATATGCAGGAGGATGTAAAGGTGATCGATCTGATCATCGAGATGGTTGATGCACGTGCACCTCTGGCAACACGCAATCCCGATGTGGACAGGCTCGGTCAGGGTAAAGGCCGGATAATTATCCTCAATAAGGCAGACATGGCAGATGAGTACTGCAACAGGCAGTGGAAGGACTATTTTGTCAGTCAGGGCTGCGAATGCATGTACATGGACTCCCGCAGGAGGGCAGATATGCGGGAACTCATGGCGTGCATCGACAAGGCCTCCGCGGAGAAGCGCGAGCGAGACAAAAAGCGCGGCATCATGAACCGTCCCGTAAGAGCCATGGTTGCAGGCATCCCCAATGTAGGCAAATCCACCCTCATCAATACCATTGCAGGCAAAAGCGCGGCAAAGACAGGCAACAAACCCGGTGTCACAAAAGGAAATCAGTGGATACGCCTCAATAAACAGATAGAGCTGCTGGACACTCCCGGCATCCTGTGGCCAAGGTTTGAAGATGAGCATGTAGGTGAGATGATCGCATACATCGGTTCTATCAATGACCTGATCGTGAACACGTCAGAGCTTGCGGAGTGCATGGTACAGCTGCTCATGGAGTTAAAGCCCGACGCTCTCAATGCCGCATACGGTATAGATTTATGTAATGCGGGGTTGAAACCCTACGATGTGATAGGTCTGATAGCTGCAGCCAGAGGCTGTCTCCGACAGGGAGGGGAGCCGGATATCGGCAAGGCAGAGCTCATGCTCATCAACGATTTCAGGAGCGGCAGGTTGGGTCGGATCACTCTGGAAAAGTGTCCGCAGTGATATGTTTAAGTCATGTGTGCAGCCAGAAGCTGCAGAAGATGAGGTAAGACCTCAGAAGAGCATAACGGCCAGCATCACTCTGAGTAAGACCCGCAGTGATGTAAATCAGTCATTAGAGGTATCGTCAGTGAAGGAAGAGAAACTGAAGCTTGAGCGTGAAAGACTGGCGCTCATGCACGAATTTGAAAATAAATACAGTGATTTTGCAGTGATCTGCGGTGTGGATGAGGCCGGCAGAGGACCGCTTGCAGGACCGGTGTGCGCCGGAGCATGTGTGCTCCCAAAGGACTGTGAGATACTTTATCTCAATGATTCCAAGAAGCTGAGCGAGAAAAGACGAGAAGAGCTTTATGTCGAGATAAAAGAAAAAGCACTGAGCTGGGCAGTAGGCATCTGTAATAATGATGCTATAGATGAGATCAATATCCTGCAGGCCACCTACAGGGCGATGAGAAGTGCGATATCTCAGATCACACCAGCACCTGATATCCTCCTCAATGATGCGGTTATAATACCGGAAGTAGATATCAAGCAGGTAGGGATAATCAAGGGCGACGCAAGGAGTGTTAGTATTGCTGCGGCTAGCATCCTTGCCAAGGTGACGAGGGACCATCTGATGCTGGAGTACGATAAGCTCTATCCTGAATACGGCTTTGCCGCTCATAAGGGTTATGGCACAAAGCAGCATATGGAGGCCATCAGACAGTATGGGCTGACTCCGATACACAGGAAGACCTTTATTACAGATAAGGTGCTGGGGAAGAAATGATATGGAGCACCCCAATGCACGAACTCCTGAAACATACAATAAGCGGCGGGCGATATACTCATATCTGGCAGTTATACAGTACATACAGTACATTAACAATTTCCGGGACTTGCATCCTGATGCGAGTCCTTTTACAATGGTACTGACCCGGTATTGTGATCAGTATATGAATAAGAGACAGATAGGTTCATGCAATGAGCGTACGGCAGAGGAGTATCTGACGGCGCTTGGTATGGAGACGGCAGCACGCAATTTCAGGACCAGGACAGGTGAGATAGATCTTATCATGACGGATAAGTCTGCGCTTGTCTTTGTGGAAGTAAAATTCAGAGCGGGAGAGTCCGCAGGCAGTGCTCTGGAAGCGATAGACATCGGAAAGCGCAGACAGATAGTGCGTGTGAGCCAGCAGTATCTTGCACTTCACCGTGAATATGCGGACCGCCCGGTGCGTTATGACTGTATCGGAATCAACGGAGAAGATATAAGCTATATCCGCAATGCTTTTGATATAAAGGGCAATGTTTTATAGGAACAGCCGGAGAAAGGAAAAGAAGGTCACCGTAGTGGGTGATCGGATCAGGCGAGTGATATGATTCAGGACATTTTACCAAGCAGACTTTATAACGGATATGATATATGCGATCCCCATGAGGACGATATTTTAGTATTCATAAGTGACAATAAGCTCCTCTGCGCAATCACGGAGGATGGCCTGCGCATGCCCGCATATTCTGAAACGGAGGCCGCTGACTGCAGGTATCTGATCCGAGTGGATAATACCTCATTTTTCACATCCGCAGACCAAAAGGCTCTTGCTGTACTTCTTGAAAGAGATTATGCTTTCCACCCGATAGCGGATCTGCGGGGCTGCAGTCCGAGGTGGCTTTGCTTTGGAGCACTGACGGCGTTTTCATATGCCTCATGGTATGAGAAGAATAAATTCTGCGGAAGATGTGGTACCGAGCTTTTGCATAGTGACAGGGAACGCGCAATGGTATGCCCGGACTGCCACAATCAGGTATATCCGAAGATCTGTCCGGTAGTGATCGTGGGTGTGATAAAGGACGATACAATACTGCTTACGAAATATAAGAATAAGATGAGCATCGACAGGTATGCTCTGATCGCGGGCTTTGCGGAGATCGGTGAGAGCATAGAGCAGACTGTAGCAAGGGAAGTGATGGAAGAGACCGGTATTAGAGTGAAGAATCTTAAATTCTATAAGAGTCAGCCCTGGGCCTTTTCCGATTCACTCCTTATGGGTTTTTATTGTGAGGAAGACGGTGACGATGAGGCAAGGCCTGACGGAGTGGAACTGGGCTTTGCTTCATGGATGACAAGGGACAGGGTGCCTGCATGTCAGGATGATGTAAGCCTCACATCGGAAATGATGGGGAGGTTCAGGGAACTCGGCAGAGCAGTTCTTGACTGAACATAGTATACGGTGTTAAGAGTCAAAAGGATCCGCTCCGGTGTTTCGCAGTGCAATAGTAAAGCTGCGGAGAATGACCGCTGCAGCAGTCTGCACCAGTATGACAAAAAATATACGGCGGTCCCGCATGTGGAACCGCCGTATTACATTTATTCTATACAATATCCTATACGATTGAGCCGAAATACTCGTATTTTTCCTTTGTACGTTTCTTTACGAAGCTCTGGATCTTGACTGTAGGTTCAAGCGCAAATCCGATCGGAGCATCATGGTTATAGCTGTTGATTATGGCTGCCAGGTTACGACTCAGATCTGCTTCAAGATACCACTTGCGGGTAAGAAGCTCGGGATCGCGGTAATTTAGGTTTGTGGTGCACAGATAGTCAATAATACCGTCCTGATATGCCTTGTCAAAGCTGTCCAGCCCGTTGGTAAAGAGTCCGAAGGTACAGCATACGATGACGCGCTTTGCGAGACGCTTCTTGAGAGCCCTTGCAGTATCGATCATGCTCTCGCCGGAGGAGATCATATCATCTACGATGATAACATCCTTGCCCTCCACGTTGGAGCCGAGGAATTCATGTGCCACGATGGGGTTGCGTCCGTTCACTACTTTTGAGTAGTCGCGTCGCTTGTAAAACATACCCATATCCACACCGAGGTTGTTGGCAAGATATACGGCTCTGTCCATAGCCCCTTCGTCGGGAGATATGCACATGAGATGATCCTTGTCTATTATCAGATCAGGTACCTTGTTGAAGATGGTCTTTACGAAATGATACGTGGGCATATAATTATCAAAACCGGTGAGCGGAGTTGAGTTCTGTACTCTGGGGTCATGGGCATCGTAGGTGATGATGTTGTGGACACCCATATTTGTAAGCTCCCTCAGCGCATTAGCACAGTCCAGGGACTCTCTGCCGGTACGCTTGTGCTGCCGGGACTCATACAGGAACGGCATGACAATGTTGATCCTCTTGGCAGTGGCCGCGGTTGCAGCGATCACCCTCTTGAGGTTAGCATAATGATCATCGGGTGACATGCAGTTCTGCAGACCGTTTACAGTATATTCGATAGAATGATTGGTCACATCGACCATGATGAATACATCACAGCCGCGTACAGAGTCAAGTACCACGGCCTTGCCTTCTCCGGTACCGAATCTGGGTGTGACGAGGTCGACAAGGTAGTTATCTGCACTGTAATCAGTATAGTGCATATTGGTTACCAACGTGTCATCCTCAGTAATGGCCTGACGGCGGATAGCTACTATGTTGTCATTGACCTGCTGAGCAAATTCCTTGCATCCGTCCAAAGCGACGATCCTCAGCGGTCCTATCGGTAATCTGTCTTTCCACAAATAATCTCCAGGCATTGTGCACCTTCCTTCCCATAACTTTTAATATCATACCACCAGTTATAGTCTGCCGCAAGGTATAGAGAAGGCTTGTTCAAAAGTAATGAATTGTTATATAATCAGGAATATTCGAGAAGATTTCTTTTTGAAAAAAGGAATAGTATTTTCAATGGTAAGAGGAGGCACCTATGATCATTTGTCCCGGCTGTGGGGCCGACATGCATTTTGATCCAAAAACAGGAAAACTGACCTGTGACTATTGTGGAACCGCGATGACAATAGCCGGTTACCGAAAGGAACGGGAACAGAAAAAAAGGCTCACCGATTCTGACATCGAACTGACGGCAAAGGCGGAGAAGATCCCCGGTGATTCTGTCCCTGATTCCTATGAGGTGACGGTTTTTACTTGCCCACAGTGCGGCGCGGCACTTATGAGTACCGACGAAACAGCGGTGACCTTCTGCAGCTATTGCGGGTCGTCGGTGGCACTGGAAGGAAGACTAAGCCGGGAGAAGCGTCCGGATAAAATCATCCCGTTCAGTATAACAAAGGAGCAATGTCAGGAAGCATACCGGAAGCTCCTCGGCAGATCCCTTTTCGTACCGTCTGAAATGAAGACCACGGAGCAGATAGGAAAGTTTCGTGGAATTTACATGCCCTACTGGATCTATAATTTTACGCAGATGCAGCCTCTCCATCTGATCGGCAAAAAGGTAAGTGTCAAGGGAGACTGCGAGGTCACGGAGCGCTTTGATATCCATATTCCGGGAGAAGCTGTCTGCTCCGGGATAGCTTTTGATGCCAGTTCAATCTTCTATGATAACCTTAGTGAAGGTATTTCACCGTTCAGTACAGAGCTTGGTGTAGATTTTGATCCTGCCTATCTCAGCGGCTTTTATGCTGATACCGGTGATGTGGATCCGTATGCATACATTGAAAAGGCCGGACAGCTGGCTGAGGAAGCTGCCGCAGAAAAAATTGCGGAAAAATTTGATCTGCGATCCTATTCGATTAATAAGTATTCAATCGAAGAGAATCTGCAGATGGAGAGCCGACAGGAGAGCGGCATGTTTCCTGTCTGGTTTCTGTCGACAAGAATGAACACGAACCGCGGAAAGAAAGAATTCATCAGCTATGCTGTCGTAAATGGTCAGACTGGGAAAATTACAGCGGAGCTGCCGGTGGATTTCAAAAAGTATCTGCTGGGTTCTGTGATCCTGGCAGTGCTGATTTTTGTCTTGCTGAATTTCATCAGTACACCGACACCGGGAAGGATGCTCACATACGCAGGGATCCTGGCCGCCGTTGGCATTTTCATCTCGAACGCACAGATTAACCGCATCTGGCGGCGTGAAAAACGGACGGATGATATCGGGCTTAGTGCAGTCAGAAATCCGGAAGGACCCGGACGTACGGAGGACAGGGACCGCGGGCAGAATGCAGGGAAGAGCGGGAAGTATCTTGATATAAATGCGGTTCCTGTGAAGGGGTGTCTGATCTTCTTCGTAATCTCTGTTCTTGTCTTGCTCATGTTTTTTATCATTCCGGGTTCCGGTGCGATGGTTGTAATCTTAATTCCGGTGATCCTGTTTTTCTATCTGCAGCGAAACGGATATCTGTCGGGTCCTGTCAGAATAAAGAGGAAAGAAAAGAAGGAAAAGGTACCCTTTGGCAGGAAGATCGCGGCTTCATGGAAGCAATTAGCTGCGCTTGTGGTCATCGTTGCGGTTATCATTGTCAGACCTGTTTCGGATTATTATTACTTTGCCGCGGCACTGATGTCCCTGCTTCTGACCGCCTGGTCTTTCTATAATATTGTGACAGAGTATAATCAGCTCACAACGCACCCAATTCCCCAACTTGGAAAGAGAGGAGGCGACAAGAATGAGTAATATCAGATCATGGTGGAAAAATCCGCAAGAAAGCATTTTTCGAAATAGCTTCTCGAACGGCTCAGTTCTGCGTATCCTTGTGTGCTTGCTTTACGCAGCTGCTCTGATGTTTCTGTCCGGGTTTGTGACCTATGCAGAGGAGATCCCTTATCAGAACAGTGACACGGGCTACTGTGTGATCATTGACGATCAGGCGGGACTTTTGAAGCCAGAGGAGAGAGCATGGCTGGCTGATACGATGAAACCTCTCACGGATTATGGCAATGCTGCATTCCTGACGGTTTCGGAGAACGACGGATCTGCGCAGCAACTGGCGGAAAAATACAGTTATGATCATTTTCACAATTGCAGTTCAGTGGCTTTTCTGATCGATATGGACAACCGCATGCTTTATATCGCCAGTGCCGGGACGATGGAAAAAAACATCGGAAAAAGCGGTGCGGAGACCATTGCGGATAATGTATATCAGTATGCAAGTGCGCAGAAGTATTACTATTGTGCTGCTTCGGTCTATGAACAGATCCTTAACCTGGAAGAGGGAAAGCGAATCGCACAGTCAATGAAGTATATCAATAATGCCTTACTTGCGCTTCTGCTGGCAATGCTGATCATGTTTGTGACAGTGACCAGAGTCACCGGCATTAAAGCAGCCAGCGACAGACAGCTTTTGGCAGGAGCAGGTATCGGTATGGCAGCTGCGGCTGCTCCGGTGATCCGAAGCATCGGAAAGACCATCAGAAGAATCGAGAGCTCCTCAGATGGCGGGGGATTTTCCGGCGGAGGAGGCGGCAGTGACAGCGGCGGCGGAGGCGGATTCTCCGGTTCCGGCGGCGGTCACAGTTTCTGACAACAGAGAGAACCGGATGCATTTGCATGTAAGAATTGACAGCATAGAAGCCCGGTTCTTTGGAGTCTGGTTTTTTCCAGAACAAAAGGCAATCGCGGCTTCCCGAGCTGGTGAAGAAGACAGGGTGACCTGTACACGTGCCTAAGCAGTAAGATTGACAGCCGGAATGTCCGATAGTACAATGTACTATGAAAGGAGCATACGAAATGGCATTTTCAATCAGACTATCGGAAGAAGAAAAACAGCTGGCCAACAGTTATGCAAAAATGCATGCAGTCTCTCTTGGTGAAGCCTTCAAGAAAGCCTTGTTCGAAAAAATCGAGGATGAATATGATCTTGTAGCGGCAGACGAAGCTTATGATGAATACATCAAGAGTGGAAAAAAGAGCACTCCCATCGATCAGCTTTGGAAAGCTTGTGACATATGAGTTATACTGTTGAAACGACATCCCGCTTTGACAGGGAGTTTAAGAAGCTGGATAATTACACAAAACGCATGGTCAAGGCGTGGATAGAAAAAAATCTTGTCGGGTGCAGTGACCCTCGTGCTCACGGGAAGGCTCTCAGAGCAAACGTCAAAGGTCAGTGGCGTTACAGGATCGGAGATTACCGGCTCATATGTGTGATAGAAGATGACAGGCTGGTGATATTGGCGCTGACCATAGGTCATAGAAGCAATATATACGAATCATCAAAGTAAGCTGTACGGTTAAATCTCTGCAGCATGGTATTGGATATTTTTGAAGGATTCTATCCTTTACAAAGCAGTCTAATAATCGTACAATTCGAGGTATGCTGGAACAGAAAGGGCATGAAATCAGATCCGTTGTACCTGACTCAATAGCCGATCAGCTGGGCATAGTCCCGGGGGACAGGCTTGTCAGCATTGACGGTAAAGAAATCGAGGATATCCTTGATTACAGGCTTCTCATTAATACTGAGAGGCTTCTTTTGCTTACTGTAAAGGAAGACGGCGAAGAATGGGAATATGACATAGAAAATGACTATGAGGATCTGGGGCTTGAGTTTGGCGACGGTCTCATGAGCGAGTACAGGAGATGCACCAACAGCTGTATCTTCTGCTTCATAGATCAGATGCCGGAGGGCATGCGGGATACACTGTATTTCAAGGATGATGACTCAAGGCTCAGTTTCCTGCAGGGCAACTACGTGACTCTCACCAACATGAGTGATCACGATGTTGAGAGGATAATCAATTACCGGCTCTCTCCGATCAATATTTCGGTGCATACCACCAATCCGGAGCTGCGGTGCGGGATGCTGCGCAACAGGTTTGCAGGTGAGAGCCTTAAATATCTTGACAGGCTGTATGAAGCAGGGATAGCTATGAACGGTCAGATAGTCATGTGTCCCGGATACAATGACGGAGCGGAGTTGGAGCGCACGGTAAGCGATCTGTTAAGATATGCCCCTGTCATGGAAAGCGTAAGTGTTGTGCCGATAGGGCAGACAAGGTATCGCGGGAAGCTCACACAGATACCGATGGTTGACAGGGCCAAGGCCGCGGAGACTATAGATATTGTTGAGAAATATCAGGCGATTGCCATGGAAAGATACGGCATACACTTCATACATGCAAGTGATGAGTTTTATCTTATTGCAGGTCGGGATCTGCCGCCAGAGGAGACCTATGACGGATATCTGCAGTATGAAAACGGAGTTGGCATGCTGACACTGTTTATTGAGGAGGCAAGGGATGCGATAAGCGAGCTTAAGCCATCCGGCAGAGAAGCCGAGGTGAGTATTGCCACAGGCCGTCTTGCAGGACCTGCTATGCGCATGATATGCAGTTTGATAGAGCAGAAGCTGCCGGGCATGAAGATCCACGTATACGAGATCCGCAATGATTTCTTCGGTGAGAAGATAACGGTATCAGGACTTATCACCGGTCAGGATATCATAGCCCAGCTAAAGGGCAGGAATCTCGGTAGCAGGCTGCTGCTGCCGAGAAATATGTTCAGAAGCGGGGAAGAGACCTTCCTCGATGATCTGACAAGGGAAGATGTCGAGAGAGAACTTGGAGTATGCGTTATGATCAATGACTGCTCCGGATATGATTTTGTGAATGGAGTGACAGATGAGTAAACCTATAGTAGCCATTGTCGGAAGACCTAATGTGGGTAAATCAACATTGTTCAATGTACTTGCGGGAGATCAGATAAGTATCGTCAAGGATACTCCCGGAGTGACAAGAGACAGGATATATGCGGACTGTACCTGGCTTGATAAGAGCTTTACACTTGTGGATACAGGAGGTATCGAGCCGGATACCAGCGATCTCATGCTGTCTCATATGCGTCAGCAGGCGGAGATCGCTATTGAGACTGCAGATGTGATCATATTTATTACTGATGTAAGACAGGGACTGGTTGACGATGATTTCAGAGTCTGTGATATGCTGAGACGTTCGTGCAAGCCGGTCGTACTGTGTGTCAATAAGGTGGACAGTCAGGCAAAATTCGGCAACGATGTCTTTGAGTTCTATAATCTGGGTATCGGAGACCCGGTAGGTGTATCTGCTGCGTCAAGACTGGGTATCGGAGATCTGCTTGATGAGGTCGTAAAGTATTTTAAGAAGGGACAGGGTGAGGATACAGCTCCGGATGAGAGAGTTAAGATCGCTCTTATCGGAAAGCCCAATACAGGCAAGTCTTCTATTATCAATAAGCTGCTGGGAGAGGATCGTGTCATTGTATCGGATATTGCAGGAACTACCAGAGATGCCAT
>DCHJ01000039.1:0-10418 GCA_002314805.1 Lachnospiraceae bacterium UBA1755
CAGATTTCAGAAGATCACGCAGTGAGACGAAATATTACAATTTACAGAGCAGATAATGTCAGGTTCACAGAGGCCGGGCGGGTATGACGGGAGGACAAATTGAAGAAAGAAAATTTTCTTGGTTCAAAATTCTTCAGGATATGGAGTGAACTGTCAGATGGACTTGCAGTCAATCTGCTTTTTCTGATTACATGCATTCCCATTGTTACCTATGGACCGGCAAAGACGGCTCTGTATGAAACGGCAGTCAAATGGGTAAAGCGAGAGGATGCAGGAGGAAAGGAATACTGGGCAAGCTTTAGGGCCAATCTCAGGACAGCCATAGTACCGGGTATCATAGTAATGGTTATCGGTGTACTGGTATATCTTGATTACAGGATCACAGCTCCGGGTACATGGCTCAGGATAATCACATATATCCTGCTGGTTTTTGTCTATACGTTTAAGGAACAGCTTTTTCTGGTCAATGCAAGGCTCAGGTGTTCATTGGGACAGCTTCTGAGAAACGGACTGTTCATGGCACTCAGGAATCCTGTCAGGACTATTGCGGGAGCATTGCTGTGGCTGATACCGGTCATTGTACTGTTTAATGATCCGGGCTGGTTTGCAAGAACAGCTGTCATATGGATCTTTGCATATTATGCATTCTGTGCATGGATCACGGTAAAGCTCACAAATAAGGATTATCTGGAGCTGTTCAGAACTGTCATCCTGAGTGAAGACAACAGGGAAGAAATATTGTAAGAGAAAAGCAGAAACAATAATTATGTTTCGGAAAGGTAAGATGAATTATGAAACTCAGAGAGAAGCTTTGGATCTGGGGACAGGATGCAGGCAGCCATCACTGCACTGCAGAAGGCAATATCTGGAAGCTTGAAGGCGTCAACAAAATGGGACCTGTACAGGGCTGTGAGTATCTGGGAATTCCAAACTGCTGCAGAGTAGTTATGAACGGACGGCCTGAACCTCCGTTTGATAAAGAGGCAGACGAACTTGACGGCCTTCATAATGTGGTATGGAGCATCATCGGAGACAGCGGTTCAACAAGGAATAATGAGGAGACAGATCTTGAAGAGATCGTGCGCATCGCAAAGACTCACAGTAACGTGACCGGTGCGGTCATGGATGATTTCATGAACGAGAAGAGACTGGCCATCTTCACACCTGACAGACTTGCAAAGATGAGAGAAAGACTCCATACAGGCGTAGAGGGAAGAGAATTAAAGCTCTGGAACGTGATATATGCCAATGAGATCTCAGAGAAATTAAAGCCGTGGCTTGATGAGATCGATGTCATTACATCATGGGCATGGTATGCGGAGGATATTCTGAAGCTTGAAGAAAACTATAAGAGGATCAAGTCTATTGTCGGAGAGGACAAGCCCATCCTTGCAGGGTGCTATCTCTATGATTACGGCAATTCCGGAAAGATGCCGATGGATATGATGAAGAAGCAGGTAGACATTTACTACAAGTGGCTCAGGGAGGATTATATCCGGGGTATAGTCGTATGCTCCAACTGTGTGGCAGACATAGGACTCGAGGCCGCTGACTATATGAAGGACTGGATAGCAGAGCACGGAGACGAGGAGCTTTGACGAAATATATGCACCTGGCAGTATGATGAACGATAGATCGGGATATGTCAGAATTCCGGTCTGCGGAGATCGGATATAGCAATATACGGGGAAGTGATATTCACCCGTGACATCAGCGCAGCGCAGCGGAGCACACCAAAGCGGAGGCACGGTCGGAAGCAGCGGGTCATCAGATTAGCACGAAGGGGAGATATGTGAATATGGCGGATTATTTATTTGAACGGTTTTCCGACGGATGGAAGACTCTGATCAATCAGGCAGGCGTAAAGGCTGCGATACCCGACAGAGAAGGCAATGAGGAGTTCAATGCAGTATGGGACGGTATGTGCGCACCGGACGGGAGGTTCTATTATCCCATATCTTCCGAACAGGGCAGGTGCGGTACCACCAAGCTGGGATGGTATGATTTTGAAAACAATAAGGTAGTGGAGTGTCTTGACGGAAAGAAGGTACTCATGCCGATCGGAAGGACGCTGCCACATTCCAAGTTTCATACCTCGCTCAATGCTATTCCGAGAAAGGCATTATATCCTGATGCAAAGGACGAGCCAGGTGATTATCTGCTGATCGGTACCACACATTCTACAGACAGGGCACCGCAGCATCCGGGATGGATGGCAATAGGATACAGAGATCATCTCTGGGAGGGATTTCCGGGGTCGCAGATCGTGGTATTTGATCCCAGAGACAACTCGGCGGTCTCGCTTGGCATTCCTGTACCGAGAGAAAGCATATACGGTGCAAAATATGATCCGAAGCACAACCGGCTTTATATGATAGGCTTCATGAGAGGCCATGTATACTGCTATGACCTGAATGAGAGAAATGTGATCAGGGACCTCGGCAAGGCGGCAGAGCTCTTCTGTTACAGACTTGTACTGGGCGCCGACGGCAACATCTACGGCTGCACAAAGTCCGGACGCATGTTCAGGATCAATACTGATACAGTGGAGCTTGAGACACTTGATTTCAGGTCTCCGGTTTATGAGAACAATTATGTCAACAATACATGGTACAGATATATGGTCCAGGCACGCAATCACAGCTCGGGCAGGTATATGTACATGGTACTGGCAGCAACAGAGGAAATGTTCAGGTACGAGTTTGCCACAGGCAAGGTAACATCTCTGGGCAGATGTATTCCGGGCAAGGGCATACATCCGCTTGCCTCAGACAAGGGCTGCTGGTTTATCCATGGATTTGACATAGACAGGTACGGAGTACTCTGGATCGTTGTTGCGGAGTGGAGTATCCATAATGATACAGGCTATTGCGGCCAGGCTCCATGCTATCTTATCAGATGGGATGTGGATAACGGAGAAGAACCTTATTGCTGCGGCGCAGTAGGTACAGAGGCAAAGATAGAAGAATACGTATCTGAGGTGGAATACGATCCGGTATATGATATCCTCTATTGCGCAAACACAGCTACAGAACGTCCTCTCGGTGACTATCCTCCGGGAGTGCTGGGCATAAGGCTTTCGGAATTCAGAGAGCACTACAGGACACCGGGTCCTGTGAGCCATGATCCTTATCTTGATAAGAGACCTCTTACGGAAGAAGAGCTGGAATTGCAGAAGGATGTCAGACAGATGAGGACAGAGGAAAATGTCCCCGGCAATGCATTCTATGCTTTCGAGCCTGAGACGGTCACCCCTGTGAGGATATGGCAGCAGCTGCCTTCAAAGGATACAGCACAGTCACCCGTGATCGGTATGGGGTTTGATCCTGATTACAGGGACGGCTACAGGCTGTATGCAGTATGCGGCAGCTCAGGATGCTTTGACACGGCAGCTTATGTGGTTGAGATCACAGACGGTACGATCACCGCTGTCACAGAGATGTCCGATATAGACAGTGAGTTCAGGGCATGGCTCAGGATAAATGCGACAGTACAGCCCGGGACGCTGGAGGATGATATAGTGCTTCCTGCATCAGTAGGCCGGCGATATATGGCAAAGGCAGCTGTAACGGTTGACTGGAATGGCGGAAGAAGAATTGCGGGTACAAAGGATGCATTTATCGCTGTCATTAATCCTGATAAATCAGTCTTCAGTCTGGGACAGGCATCAGTCTGCGGCCCGGTAAGAGCTATGGTTACAGACAAGGCCCGCAGGAGGCTCTGGGGTATCAGCGGAGACGATGAGGATATGGGCTACATCTTCTACTATGATGACAAGGCAGGACTGTTAAGACTCGGGATACTTAATTACAATATCCACGGATATTTCGACGGGCCTACGGCAGCCAATGTTCTTTCATGCATATCCCTGTCTCCTGATGAAAGATATCTGGCGATCGGCAGCTGCGACAGGATCGGTACAGTGCATGTGGTCGATCTGGCAAAGTAATACATTCAGCAGGATGATACATAATAACAGTGATCTGAATTCAGAGGTATAAATATGGCAGAATTTGAAGCATGGCTTCCGCCGGTAGATGAAAAAATCAGGCTGTCACTTACACATTTTCCGACAAGGTTTCAGGCGGTCATCTTCCGTCTTTGGGAAAGTGTAAGCGCAGAAAGGTTAGCAAAGGTACTGCACAGTGATCCTGCAGCCATCAGAGCCCTCGCCCGGGATATGGGACTGTCAGAGACGCAGTCATGCCTGGAAGAGTGGATGAGCCGCGGATACATTACTATCATAAAAGCAGTATGGCATCTGCTTCCTTACGAACAGATAATGGAACTGCTTGATATGAACAGAGATGAGTTTGCGTTCATCATCAGAGAGGATGATTTCCTCTGGTATAAGCTCGGAGAATGCAAACCACTGTGTGAGCCGGTATATGTAAGAGAGCTTACGGCAGAGGAAAAGCAGGCAGCCGGGAGGATCCGGTCAGCAATGGCGGAGTATATCCGCGTGTATGATAATGAGCCGTCTGAGAAGGTATTTGATTTTTTCTGTGAAGAGGATAACAGCGGACTTATCGAAGAAAAGCCATGCCCGGCAGGCTTCGTTGAGATAGACAGGGACTGGTTCGCTGAAGATCTTACCGGGGACGCGGACTGTGCCCTGTATACCGGAGATTTTCTTTCGCTTCTTGAGGAGAGCTTCGGGCTTAAGCTGGGCAGCGGACGTAATGAAAAGGTGATCCGGACAGTGCTGGATCCGGCACTTTCGGACAAGCCGGAAGAGTATCATGAGATCAATGTCACAGAGTCGGCGGTTATCGTATCTGCAGGCAGAAGCATGGGTATAATGAGAGGTCTGTATGCCGTAATTAATCTGATGAATTCAGTTAACGGACCGTATCTTAAGCCGATGGTACACCACAGGACACCGGCACTTGATGCAAGATTTATCTATTCCTATTGCGGTCTTTACGGAGCGCCGCTTGATGTGGATACGAGGATATCATTTCCGGATGAGCTGCTTAAGCGCTATGCCCGGACCGGCGTAAACGGGATATGGCTGCAGGGAGTTCTTTATAAGCTTGTGGAGTTTCCCTTTGCCCCCTCGCTTTCGGAGGGATACAGGGGACGTCAGGAAAGACTGCGCGAGCTCATTGCAAGAGCACGCAGATGGGGACTTAAGGTATATCTGTACATCAATGAGCCTCGTGCCATGCCTCTTACGTTCTTTGAGAAGCATGAGGATATCAAGGGCTTTGTACGCGGCGATTTTGCAAGCATGTGTACTTCACACCCGCAGGTACAGAAATATCTGAGAGACGGCATACGTGATCTGTGCAGGAATGCACCGGGACTGGGCGGATTCTTTATGATCTCTGTTTCGGAGAATCAGACTAACTGCTATTCGCATGCCACTGAGGAAGAGCAGACCTGTCCGAGATGCAGCGGCAGAAGCAGAGCGGAGACAGTGGCAGAGGTCAACAGTATAGTTGCTGATGCTGCTCATGAGATAGATCCTGAGATCCGTGTGTTTGCATGGACGTGGGGATGGAAGTATTTCGGTGACGGGGAGAGGCTTAAGGCTATCAGGATGCTTTCAAAGAACTGCATCGTGCAGAATACTTCGGAGGAGTGGCTTGATATTGAGAAGGCAGGCTATAAGCTGCAGGTAGATGACTATACTCTTTCCAATGTACCGCCGTCAGTAAACAGTATCACAGGCTGGAGGGAAGCCAATGCTTCGGGTCACAGGACCAGTGCCAAGGTACAGATCAATACTACGTGGGAGGCTTCTACGGCTCCGTTTATACCTGTATATGAGAATGTATGCAGGTATATGGAAAATCTCAGGAGAGAGGGTGTGGAGAATATCCAGCTTTCATGGACTCTGGGCGGATGGCCTTCAGATAATCTGAGGATAGCATCCTCATATTTCTTCAGCGAGGAAGAACCGTTTACATATGAGCAGCAGCTCAGGGCAGCATACGGAAAGTATGCCGATGCGGTCAGGGATGCAGTGCATTGCTTCTGCGATGCATTTTCATATTTTCCGTTTCATATAGATATGCTTTATCTGGGACCGCAGAATGCAGGGCCGGCCAATCTTCTTTTTGAGAAGGCTACGGGACTTACTGCGACCATGACCTGCTTCGCTTATGATGATCTTGATCACTGGAGATCGGTCTATCCGAGGGAGACATTCCTCGAACTGCTCAGGCAGCTTTCGGAAAGATGGAATAAGGGGATCGATGTTATCAGGGATATGCCTGCATGTGAATTCCGGGATGTTGCGATGGTATGCGGTGCACTGTTTGAGGCATCATATAATGCTGCACGATTTGTGGCGGCACGTGAAGAGCTTGAGAAGACTCCTGATGACGTAAGCTGCAGAAATGAAATGCGCAGGATCATAGTAAGAGAAAGAGAACTTGCAGTTGAGACCTACCGCATCATGCGGCGGCGTCCGTGCATCGGATACGAGGCAGCAAATCATTATTACTTCTCTCAGGGAAGCATGATGGAGAAAGTGGTCAACTGCGGGTATCTGCTTGATAAGTGGGAGCTTAGATGATCACAGAGGTTTTTCGAGGATCATGGTTCCGAAGAAATTGCAGTTATGCGGAGTCGCCTTTTCGGGATCGGGACATGGCTCCCATGAAAGAAAGTGGGGGAAATAAGTACGCTCTCCGCCTTTGAAGCAGTTCATTTCAAAGGAAGATTCAGAGATGAAATCATAATCGGGGAAAGCGGATCTCACCAAATATAACGGAAATACAAATTCTATCTGCCAGCTGCTCTCCGAGCGGCTGGTTTTGATCTGGAAGGATTCCGCCTCATCTATCAGCAGGAGCTGAGCCTTATTATCGGCGGAAGTACCGATGGTGCAGTACAGGGCACCGTTGGAATTGGCAAGAAGAGAAAAATACCGGGCATCGTCCTTTGACGGTTTGAACGAGATGCCCACATAACTGTCCTGCCATACGGGGGCACCTGTGCCGCTGTACATCGCGCGGATATAAGGTTCTTCTGACGAAGCATGCACAAACAGCCTGCTCTCGTTCCATGCAAGCCTGAACTGAATATGGTAATCAGGATTCTCTCCCGTGACGGGTTCGTTTATCTCAATGGCGTTTATCTTATCCCAGTCCGGTCTGTCGGAGGAAAAAGCTACAGAGTATTTTTTCATAATTACTGTCCCCTTTTTATTCTTTTGGCCCGAGTATCATGGTCCCGAATGAACCGGGCTGATGAAAGGATCTCGACTGAGCAGGCAGCAGTGCCCAGCTCAGGTAATGCGTGGACAGACCGTCAGTAGCACATTTGCAGCAGTTACCGGACAGAGTCATACCCTCTTCAAGAGAATAATCCTTAAAAAACAGCCGGATGATACTGACCGGTATAGTCCAGTAGGCCTCCCATCCGGAATCATTGCGCATTGTCTTTACATCATAGTACGGACTCTCATCCTCAGTATCCATCAGTATACGTATACGATCGTGTATATATTCTCCGAATCCGCAGTATATTGCACCGTTGGGATTGATGCCCACGTTGAAATAGCCGGACTGACTGTCAAGAGGCCGGAAAAAGAATTCCGTGTAGCTGTCGAAGTATATCGGGCGATTTGGCTTGTCATAACGGGCCATGATCCGGTTTTCCCTGATCCTGGCGTGGAGCATCAGGCTGCTTTTATTCCATGCGATCTGGTATTCTGTATGAATATTGGGGGTATTGCCCCAATGGAGATCATTGAGCACGAGGAAGGGGACTCTGTCCCAGTTTTCATCCTCCATATAGGTGATGGTGTAATTTTTCTGTTCATAACGGTTCGCGTTAAGAGATCCCGCATACTGGGTGGGAGTCATGCCGGAATACTTTCGGAAACGATTGGAAAAGTAGTGTACATTGTCAAAACCAACCATATCAGCTATCTCGGTAAAAGTATGTCCGCCCTCTTCAATAAGACGTTTTGCTTCATCGATCCTGTACTGCGACATATATGCGATTATTGAGCTTCCGGTGTATTCATTGAAGCAGCGTTCGATAAGTGACACGCTCAGACTCAGGGCATCCGCAATATCATTGAGAGTGATCTTCTCTGCGATGTGCTGATGAATATAGCTGAGCACCTGCATCGAAAGAGCTTCCTTTCTGGGAGAGATACCGGATTCCGTCTCGCGTGCTGAGAGCAGGGCAAGGTTTTCCCTGCGATAGCTGCTGATAAGAAACAGTTCAAGGTAGTTCTTTATGACCTGGTCACCGGCAAAACCGGCATCCTTCTGCAGGACTACCCCCGATTTCTGAGAAAAGTCAAAGGTACGTTCCAGCTCAGAAGCGATGGCGCTGAGGTAATGGCGTTCATCCTGGTGAGTATTGCACAGTCTCTCATTAAAATGCTCCATCAGAGGACTCGTACATTCAAAAGACAATATAAAAACAAAGCCAGACTGGTGTTCAGACTCATAGGTATCGATGAAATCACGGAATTTATAAGAGACTGACGGCGTGAGAAACAGGGTATCACCCGGCTGGAGGATATGATTGAAATCCGAATGATCGGTCCTGAGGGATACATAACCGCGTACGACATGGATAAACGCCCATGATCCGTGGCATTGTTCCAGATTTACAAACTCGGAAGTGGCACGGAGATATCCCCCGTACCGTATGGCTTCCACTGAGAATGCACTGTCGAGTGTATAATATTTCGACATATAAAAACACCTTCCTAAACCAATAAAGTATCAGATATTATACAAATGGTGTTAGATGATTTATTTATATTGCTGGCAGATATTGATAATATTTATTATACGTGCACAGGATCCCGCTGTAAATCTTTTAAGAAGTTCGGGATGCTTTGTGACGCGCAGAAATTA
Organism: Lachnospiraceae bacterium UBA1755; assembly: GCA_002314805.1. GTDB lineage: Bacteria > Bacillota > Clostridia > Lachnospirales > Lachnospiraceae > Darwinimomas. The sequence goes on from DCHJ01000039.1 coordinate 8,835, forward strand.
ACAGGAGGAAACAGAAATTATGAAGAAAGTTATTGCTTTATTATTAGCAGCAGCAATGGTGATCAGCGTTGCAGCCTGCGGTGGAAGCGCAGCATCGGCTGATGCAGAAGCACCGAAGGCAGAAGCAGCAGCACCGGCAGCAAAGGAAGAAGCACCTGCAGCAGATGAAGCAGCACCGGCAGCAGAGAGCACAGGATCAGGCAAGAAGCTCGATGTATCATTCTTCCGCGGCGGATACGCAGACATGTGGGACGAGCTCATCGAACTCTACAAGACATACTATCCTGACGTAGAAGTAACAGCAGATATCTCAGACGATAATGACGTACGTGTAAGAGCACGTATGCTCGGAGATGATCAGCCGGATCTTATCTTTATCTCAGGAACAGAAGAATTTGATGTAAACCAGGCAGCAGCATCAGGTCTTCTTTATGACCTTACAGATTTCTTCGCAAACGAGAATGCAGCAGACGGAAGAAAGCTGAGCGAGGTGATCAACGAGACAACAATAAAGAACGCAACACTTAACGGCGGAGTATACCTTCCATCGATCGCAACCTACTACGGCGGATGGTGGTACAACAAGAAGCTCTATGATGACAACGGCTGGACAGCACCGACGACATGGGATGAGTTCAAGGCACTTGCACCAAAGATGGTAGACGCAGGTGTTAACCCGTTCATCTATCAGGGACTCGGAGCTCAGGGCTACATGAACTGGGGCTACTTCTATCAGGCAATCGCAGCATGCGGCGGATATGATGCATACAGAGCATGCTTCCTTGACCTTGAAGATGGTGCATGGACAAGCGATGCAGCACTCGAGGCAGCAAAGAGACTTGACGAGCTGGTAAAGAACGGCTGGTTATACGAAGGCTGTACAGGAATGGACTTCACACAGGCACAGATGGAGTTCGCCCAGAACAAGGCAGGTCTTATGCCCAACGGTTCATGGTTCGAGACAGAGATCAAGGACGTAATGGCAGACGGCTTCGAGCTTCAGATGATCCCGCTTCCTATGCAGGATAAGGATGGACATTCATTCATCACACAGTTCGGAACAGCAGTAAACATGGCAGCAGGAGCAAAGAACGTACAGGAAGCACTTGATTTCCTCGGCGTGATCTACTCAAAGGACGGACAGAAGATCATTGCAAAGTACGGTCAGACACCGGTAGTAACAGACCTTTCAACAGAAGAGCTTTCAGACATCTTCACACCGTGCACTCTTCAGGTTATCGAGCAGGCATCAAAGGGCAACGTAGTATTCGTAAACAACTTCTGCGAGACATTCTACGTAGACCTCTATCAGGCACTTTGCGAGAACGGAGCAAACCTCATGCTCCAGGAGATCACACCGGAGGAGTTCTGTGAGAACATGGAGGCAGTAAGAGCAGACGTAGCATCACAGGATATTCCGAAGCTTTACACATATGATCACTGATAAGTGATAAAAAGAGAGCCCTTCAGAGAGGGCGATCAAAGCGGGTGGCTGTGGATAAGCGGTCACCCGCATATCATCTAAAGACGGGCGAAAGTCCAAAGACGGGCGAAAGCCAAAAGACGGGCGAAAGTCCAAAGACG
>DCHJ01000039.1:10498-15571 GCA_002314805.1 Lachnospiraceae bacterium UBA1755
GAAAGTCCAAAGACGGGCGAAAGTCAAAGTTGGTGAAAGCCAAAGAAGTGGCGGAAGTCCAAAGCAAGAGATAAATTGGGAGAAAGACGTTGAAGAGTACAATAGCAAAGAAACGCATAATGTTCGCGATCTGCGTCATACCGGCATTGGCAGTATTCCTGTATTTTGTTGCAGTGCCGTTTCTTGAAACGTTCTATTACTGTTTCACGGACTGGAACGGCATGACAAAGACATATAACTTCATCGGGTTCAAGAACTTCGAGAAGATATTCAGGGATAAGATATTCTGGCTGTCATTAAAGAATAATGTCAAGTTCTGTGTATGGGGAGGTCTCCTTACCTTCGGAATAGGAATCTTCAACGCAGTGCTGATAACCCAGAGCAACTTAAAGGAAAAAAACGTATACAAGATCCTGTTCTTCATACCGCAGATCCTTTCGATCGTAGCAGTAGCAGCGATATGGAAGTTTATCTACAACCCGGAGTGGGGGATCCTCAACGGATTATTGGATACAGTAGGTCTTGGGACACTTAAACATACATGGCTTGGAGAAAAAAGCACAGTAGTAGGGGCGCTGATAGTAGTGTGGGTATGGATATCGGTAGGCTTCTACATGGTGCTGTTCATAGCAGCGATCGAGGGGATCTCTAAAGATGTGTTTGAGGCGGCGACTATAGACGGAGCAAGCAGCTGGCAGCAGTTCTGGACGATCACGTTCCCGCTGATAGCCGAGACGACAAAGACCTGTGTGATCTTCTTTTTGATCAATGCATTCACAGGAGTATATTCGCTTGTAAAGACGATGACGGAGGGCGGTCCGGCGCACGGGTCGGAGGTCGTGACGTCGTACATGTATAATCAGGCCTTCGTACGAAGCAAGTTCGGACTGGGAACAGCGATGGGAGTAACGATGGTAGTATTGGTAGCGATACTGTCAGCGATCCTGTTGATAGCGACCAGAAAAAAGGACGCAGAATAAGGGGGTACAGGAATGCAGAAGAAGAAAGAAAACAGCGTAGCAACATGGCTGATAAGGATCTATACCATCCTGTTCTCCGTCACCATCCTGTTCCCGCTGATATGGGTAATATATTCATCGTTCAAGACTAATCAGGAGTTCTTCCAGGACGTATGGGCACTGCCAACAGCACTGCAGCTTGACAACTATGTGAGAGCATGGGAGAAGGCAAGCATAGGAAGATATTTCATGAACTCACTCATGATCACAGTGATCGTAGTTATCGTAGTCGCAGTCATGAGCTCCATGGCAACATACGCATGTACGAGACTGGGACTTAAGCTTGGCAAACCGATGGTAATGCTTTTCATGGCAGGATTATATATCCCGACAGTACTATGTCTGGTGCCTATCTATGTGCAGATGAAGAACTTAGGCCTTGTAAACTCCAAGTGGGGATTGGTAGTACTATACATAGCAAGCAACCTGCCGTTTTCGATATTCATCCTGAGCGGCTTCTATGCGACGGTACCAAAGGAACTGGAAGAGGCGGCATATATAGATGGCTGCGGATACTTTGCGACATATGCGAGGGTCATCCTGCCTATCACCAAACCGGCAATGGCAACAGTAAGTATCTTTACGTTCATGGGTTCATGGAATGAATATGTACTTGCAAACATGCTTATCTCAAAGCCTGAAAACAACACCCTGCCGGTAGGTCTGGTATCGCTGCAGACAGCAATGGAGCATGTAAGTGACTGGACGGCACTGTTAGCAGGAATCACGATCCTGTTCATCCCTATGCTGTTAATGTATGCATTATGCCAGAAGTACATCACATCAGGAATGACAGCAGGAGCATTAAAGGGTTAAATAACCGGAGAACGAAGCCGGGTCTTAGGGCAGACCGGGAATGACGGAGTGAGTATCAAAGGGGTATACAGACACATAAAACAATAGTAAAGGCGCATCGATCCTCCTTATAGGGTCGGTGCGTCAGTTTTGAAAAATCAACCGGAGAAACAGGGGCACACTATGAGAGAGCAGAATTACGATTTCAGAGCACGTCATTGGCAGGTGCATAAACCGGGAAGAAGACAGCTGTCGAGACAGCTGAAGACCGGAGAGATCATACTCAGCGATAACTGGACTATATGCGCAGCAGCAGGAAGAGTGGCTGAAAGAGCGGCAGATGATATCCGCGATTATTTCTGGAAGAGTATGGATCTTTCACTTGGCATGACTAAGGATCCGAATAAGCCATATACCATAGTATTGACTGCAGATTCCGGACCGGACAAGGGCTTTGCCCTGTCTGTAACAGAAAACAGAGTAGAGGTGCGTCTTGCATCTGATGATGAAGCTTTTCGTGCCATTGTTTACATAGAAGACTATATGAACCTGGAAGGAGCACCGGTACTGCCTCTTGGAGATACTGTCAGGCGTCCGATGTTTAAATGGAGAAGTGTCCATTCAGGCTGCGGTATAGATGAGTATCCTGATGAAGAACTCAGAGCAACTATCCATGCCGGATATGATGCAATAATCGTATTTGTAAAAGACTTTGACAAAACAGCGGCAGGCAATTGCAATATCAATGACATTATTGAGAGAGCGGCCGCTTTCGGTATAAAGACATGCCTGTATAACTATATCCCGTTTTTCGTACATCCGGATGAGGAAGGCGCTCAGGAAAAGGCAGATGCTATCTACGGAGAACTCTTCCGCAGATATCCGGGAGCAATGGAGATAGAGCTGGTAGGAGAATCTCTGGAATTTCCAAGCAAGGATGAACACACTACGGGCAAGCATTACTGGGAAAGCGTGATCGACGGTATCCCTGATACAAGAGTAAGTCCGGGCTGGTACCCGTGCAGGGACTATCCGGCATATTTAAGCCTTATCGAAAAAGCTATCCATAAGGTAAAACCGGAAGCCGAGATCGTATTCAGTACATACAACTGGACATCATCACCGGCAGAACTGAGAAGAGATTTTCTGTCAAAGGTTCCAAAGGGCTTCAGGATCGCAACGGTATTTGAAAATTCCGCTATGAGACATATCGAAGGTCTCAATGCACCGGTAAGAGATTATACTATCTCACAGGATGAGCCGGGCGATTATTTCATAACAGAGAATCAGTTTGCCGGAGAGTTTGGTATTCCTACAGAAGGCAACGTTAATACCGCCGGAATAGCATGGGACTTTGGCTGTGTACCATACGTACCGGCACCGCGGAAGCTTATCAACAGATTAAGGTGGATCCGCAAAGCCAATGAAGAGTGGGGTATGGATGCACAGTATGCGACTCATCACATGGGATGGTGGGACTGCGTAAGCTCGGACCTGGGCAAGTGGTCATACTGGGAGGATTACGAGCCTGATTATGATAAGCTCCTGCACAAGATCGCAGTAAGAGATTACGGCGCGGGGAACGCGGAAAAAGCTCTGAAGGCATGGGAGTGCTGGAATGAAGCTATGAATTACTACGTTGCCTCTGCAGAGGATCAGTATGGGCCCTGGAGAGTCGGTGCGGCATATCCGTTTATTTTCCAGCCGAACCTTTCACGTACTATGCTTGGCAAGGAAATACAATTCCCCACTGACCCGCGAGCACATTTCGGACATAGGATAATCAAGACACTGTATGCTCCGTATGATACTATACGTCAGGCTCCCGGATTTTTAAGGATGCCGGCAGAGATACGTGCGCTGGAAAAGATGGAAAAAATCTGGAGCGAGGGACTTTCATATGCGGCATCAATAAAGAATGTAAACGATGAAGCTCAGCAGCTATGGGCTCTGGGGCAGTTTATCGGCTGTGAAATACATACAACTGTCAATATCAAGCGCTGGTGGATAGAAAACATGGATCTGCAGCGCAGCCGGGATGCTGCAGAGGCTCTTGTACATATGGATGAATTATTCAGGATCCTTGCAGATGAGAAGGAAAACGTACTTAAAGCAATTCCTGCAGCAGAAGCAGATTCACGGCTTGGCTGGGAACCGAGTATGGAATATGTATGTGACCCATGGCATCTCGACTGGAAGCTCCGCCAGATGGAAGCTGCGGGCAGGGAGATGGACCGTTACAGTACCATGCTCCGGACGGCAGAACAGGGTGCCCGGGAATATATGAGACAGAATTCGTAAATAAAGGAGAAACGATATGTTTATTGATATTCATACCCATGCGTACAGAAGGAAGGTTCCGTTCGTTGTAAATTTCTGTACCATAGAAGAATTACTTGCCAGATATGACAGGATGGGAGTTGAGAAGTGCTGTATACAGCCGATCGTAAGCCCGGAAATATATTTCCCGCAGACCAATGAAGACATACTTGATATGGCGGAGCAGTATCCGGACAGAGTCATCCCGTTCTGCAATATCGATCCGCGGAGCCTTACCAATTCTCCTTATTCAGATTTTGTACCTGTACTTGAATACTACAAGGAGAGAGGCTGCAAGGGTATCGGTGAAGTAATGCCTAACTTAAGATTTGATGATCCGCTGGTACAGAATCTTTTCTATTGTGCAGAAAAGGTAGGACTTTCTGTGACCTGCGACGGCTCTGCAGTAACTACAGGTGATTTCGGACTGTACGATGATCCGGGACTTCCTATGCTGGAACAGACGCTCCTTAAGTTCCCTAAGCTTATCATGTTTGGACACGGACCGGTATTCTGGTCGGAGATCGCAAAGCTTGAGACACCGGGATCGAGAGCATTCTATTTTGACCGTGATCCGATGGGTAATATGGTAGGCAGACTTCCGCAGGAAAAGGTCGCGGAGGAGGGCGTGGTACCAAAGCTTTTCAGAAAGTATCCTAACCTTCTCGGAGATCTTTCAGACGGTACAGCATACAATGCATTTGCAAGGGACGAAGAGTACGGACCTAAATTCATGACGGAGTTCCAGGACAGACTCTTCTTCGGTACGGATATGTGTTTCCCGGATATGCCGTGTGAGCTACCGGAGCTGCTTATCCGCTGGAAGAACGAGGAAAGGATCTCGGAAGAAGTATTCTATAAGATCGCAAAGGGCAACGCAATTAAGTTTCTTGGACTTGAAGAATAATCGAAAACTGTTCTGAGAAAGCCGGCATAAGAT
>DCHJ01000039.1:15608-17804 GCA_002314805.1 Lachnospiraceae bacterium UBA1755
TCATGGAGGAATAATTATGGAAGTTTCAAAACAGGATATAATTGACGCACTCAGGGAGGGCGGAATAAGATCAGGTGATACAGTTATCGTACATTCATCGCTTAAAGCCTGCGGACATATTGACGGCGGTGCGGATACCGTTATCGATGCATTCCTTGAAGTGCTGGGTAAGGACGGGACATTGGTAATGCCTGCTCTTGCACAGAAGAATTTTGAGACGGCTTATGAGGACTGGTCTATGGACCGTCCTTCTGATGTAGGGCTTATTACAGAGACCTTCCGTCTCCGTCCGGGAGTATTAAGATCAGATCAGGCTACACATTCGGTATGCGCTTGCGGAAAAGATGCTGAATGGCTCACAAGAGATCATGGGAAATATGGTCAGAGACCGGGAGTATTCGGTGCAACGCCCTTTGCTGCGTGCTCTCCATGGCAGAAGCTGTATGATATCAATGCCAAGATCGTGCTCTTTGGAGTTACCATGCAGTCCAATACGATGAAGCACCTTATCGAGTATCAGTTTATAGACGATATGCTTTCTAAGATAAGCGATGTGGATAAGCGCAAAGAGCTTTTTGGAAGGCTGAGAGCCATGGACAAGATGGACACAATGTGCTGGCCGTTTTCATCCGGTGTTAAAACACAGGAGTGGTGCGATAAGGAAGGTCTTTTAAGGAAGGTCAAATGCGGTAATGGTGAACTGGTTTTCTTCAGAGCAAAAGATACTAATGATTATTCTGAAAAGATTTATTTTGCGCACCCGGAATTATTCTGGAATGAAGAATTCATAGCATGGTTTAAGGAAGCAAAGGAGCTCACAGAGCTGATTTAAGATGGACAGAAAGAAGCTGCTTCAGATACTATCTATTGGTCTGGTGGGATTTATATCACCGGCCGGTACTGCTATTGCATCAGGACTTGCGTATTTTCAACAGTACTACAGTGATATCGACAGGATATGGATCCAGATGCTGCTGATCGGTCCTTCTATTACGTGCATACCTGCTTGTCTTATAGCAGGCAGACTTTGTGTGAAATATGGATATAAACAGCTGATAGTCTTTGGAGAGATATGCTGTGTTATTGGAGGCTTGCTCCCGTTCTGGATAAGGAGCTTTCCGATCATCCTGTTTTCAAGACTGATAATGGGTGCAGGTACGGGGCTGTCGGGCACAGCGGCTACAGGACTTATATACAGCGCATATGATGATGTGAGACTGGAAGCAAAGGTTCAGGCGATATTGCAGGCGGCCGGCTATGCGGGTGCGCTGGCATTTACCATACTGGGCGGATGGCTTTCGGATATTCAGTGGAACTACTGCTTCCTTGCATACATTCTGGTAATACCGGCCGCAGTAATATCTGTGCTTTACACACCTCCTGTGATAAAAGAGATTAAGGAGAAAAAAATACCGATTATCGTGCCGATTGAAAAGACGGCATGGGGTATCATGATCATACTTGCACTTATGTCAGGCTTTGCAGCCATATTTTCAAATAATATTTCCGGATATACCATCAGCAATGGTTTCGGAAGTGCGCTGACAGCAGGTATCAGCCAGGGATTTCTGGATGTGGCAGGTTTTCTGGGATGCCTCTTTGGATATGCGATCTATCTTAAGACAGACCGATGGATAATTGCATTATGCTCGTTCCTGTGCGGTGTTACATATTTCATTTTTGCAGGTACGGCTTCTTTCGCTGCAGTATGTATAGCAGCAACTGCATTCGGATTCCTGGTCTCCATCAAGGCACCGCTTACGGCTACAATGATAAGTGAGATACAGCCATCATCCACCATGACATCGGTATGCGGAATATCATCTCTGATAGATCAATTGTGCAGTACAGTTATTGTTTTGTCGTTTACAAAAATATTTACGGACGGTACCTCCGGAAACGAGCGTACACAGTTTCTGGCAGGAGGAGTCGGATTTGTTATCGCAGCGGTCATCGCATTGATATTTACACTTAAATACAAAAGACCAGGAATCGAGGATATGCCAGGATGAAAGCAATAATCAATGGTAAGTTGGTTTTTCCGGATGAGATAATTGAAGGGAATCTTTTGATCGAAGGAAAAAACATTATCGCAGCAGGTAAGGCCGAGGTACCTGCAGATGCTGAGATAATTGACGCCCGGGGACTTTTTGTGGGTCCCGGATTAACGGATCAGCATTGCCATGGATATCAGCA
>DCHJ01000039.1:17823-19726 GCA_002314805.1 Lachnospiraceae bacterium UBA1755
TATGGAGAAGAATTCACGGTTTATCGTGATCCTGAAGCGACAGCAAAGGCTCATTTAAAGCATGGGACCACAACATTCATACCAAGTACAGACTACAAGTTTAATGTTGAAGAGCATCTGGATATCATCAACAAATGCAGGACAGCACGTGACAGCGGTACCAGCTCCATCATGGGAGTACATATGGAAGGCCCGTTCATTAACAGGAAATACGGGGCTATGTCCGATCTGGCAATGGATTATTCAGATGAGGCCTGTGAGAAAATGTTTGAAGCGGGCAAAGGACTGGTGCTTCATTGTACTTATGCGCCTGAACTTAAGGATGCGCCAAGGATAGAAGAACGTATGGCACGCTGGCACATAAGACCGGCAATCGGACATTGTGCTGCGGGCCCGGAAGATATAGAACGTGCAGTAGCTAACGGAGCATGTATAGCCACTCACCTGTATGATGCAATGGGCAACTATATGGGGGTAGCGGAATCTGCAAAGATGACAGGCCATCCGCAGGACTGCACATCGGATATCCTGCTGGGAATACCGGGAGTTTATTATGAACTTATCTGCGATTCAGCAGGAGCTCATGCAACGAAGTACAGTATCCGCAAGGCATACAGGGCAGCGGGAGAGGATCATATCATACTGATCTCTGATGCAACCGTACGTCCGACAGCAGGTAAGAGCGGAGATATCAACTTCAACGAGAGAGGACAGCTATCCGGAAGCAGGCTCTGCATCAATATGGCTGTACGCAATTTCATGCGCTATACAGGTGCGGATATCAGGGTGGGCTTTAAGTGCGGTTCCACCAATTCCGCAAGAGCTCTGGGACTGCAGGATAAGGTTGGGTCGATCACAGCCGGCCATCTGGCAAATATCCTGCTGGCAGATGAAGAATTTACGATTAAAAAGATATTCTTCCTCGGTGAGGAAATTGAAGAGATAAGAAATTAGGAAGAGAAAAAAACAGAACCTGAAGATCCTTATTCAGGGATCAGACAGCATATAAAGATCAACCGTTCAGATAACCAAAAAGCCATATAGCGCAAAATGATATGAACGGCCGTAAAAGAGAAGGAGAAGGATATGGATTATTTAAGAATGAGACCTGAACAGATCAGAGAAGCAATTGACAAGGGTACACCTGTCGTATTACCGCTTGGTGTTGTTGAATATCACGGGGAGCACCTTCCGCTGGGAGTTGATGCATTCGTGGCAATTGAGGCCATCCGTCGTGTTGAGAAGAGACACCCTGACCTTATCGTACTGCCTCCTTACTACTACGGAGCAGCATCCTTCGCGGTTGCAGCACCTGAGAGAAACGGTACTGTACAGGTAGAGTCAATGCATATGGTACCTGTAGCAGAAGATATCTTCCGCAGCCTTCTCAGAGTAGGCTTCAGAAACATACATGCATTTATCGCTCACCAGACAGAGCAGTTCAGTCAGGGTATGCCGACAGACCTTGCATTCCGCATGGCAGCAAGAAATGTAGCTTTTGAGTGGCTTGATAAAGAGACCGGTGACGGATGGTGGGGCAGAGAAGAGTATGCCAACTATTATTCAGGACAGAATGATCCGTTCTCATGGATAGGTATTCATCCTGTACGTTTTTCGCCTGAAGCACGTAAGAGTATTCCAAGTGATCATGCAGGTAAGACGGAGACCAGTGAAGCACTGGCTATGTGTCCGGAGTGTGTAAAGATGGATGCGATCGATGACAGCCTCTGGTTCTGCAGACCGGCACACGATGCAACCGCTGAGTTTGGCAACATGGCTCTTGATGTTGCAGCTGATGATGTTGAATCAGTTCTGTACGGCGGCAGGAAATGATATGATACGGATCCTGTACAGGATCCATATGATAGAGGATGTGATCTTCTGAGCAGGATCAAGGGAGCAG
>DCHJ01000039.1:19788-26242 GCA_002314805.1 Lachnospiraceae bacterium UBA1755
TAAGGAACAGAATCTAAGGAACAGGATCTATAGAACAGGATTTTCAGAACGGGATTATCAGAACCGTTTTTCAGGCAGAATTTTTATGGCAGAAAGAAGGATTTTATGAAATTAAATGATATTTTCGATATCATCAACGGTGAAGTTGATGGAGAGGAAGTAAAAGAGTTTGCAAAGCTCTACAGGCAATATCCTCTCAGGCTGAGCTATTCTTCATACGGAAAGGGAATGGAGTTTCTCCGTGATGAATATGCGGCAATGGGTCTTGAAGCAGAGCTGTTAAGCTTCCCTGCTGATGGACGTACAGTATATGCAGACCGTCATTTCCCGTATGCATGGGATATTTACGAGGCATGGGCAGAGGTTGACGGTGAACGCATCTGTGATTATGAAGAAAATACATACAGCGTAGTTCCGTTTTCGGCAGACAGTAACGGTGTATGCGAGAAGAAGCTCCTTCCGATAGATGACCTTGCAGATATTACAGATCTAAAGGACTACGCTGCACTTATCACAAGATTCCCTTCAGGTGCTGATATAAGATCTCTCACATCAAGAGGCTGTGAAGCTTTTTTCTCCACAGTAGATCTTGAACCGGTGGATCCTTCGCTGGATGATTCAAGACGCTGGTACAATGATCTATTCGGGGCAGGCCAGATGGATTATCGTGATAAGGCATGCACAGGCTTCTCCATTACTCCGCGTATCGGACGCAGTCTTATGAAGAAGCTGGCAGAGAAGAACGGTCCTCTCACAGTAAAGTATCTTATGCATACAGATACACATGAAGGTGAAGTCAATGCCGTGACATCAGTAATAAAGGGTGAAGACGACAGATGCTTTATCGTATCGGCACACGGCTATGAGCCTCATGCCACCAACAACGTAGCAGGTATTGCCATGAGCATGGGAGCGGCAAAGGCATTATCCAGGCTCATTGCAGACGGCAGACTGCCCAGACCAAAGCACTCGATCCGTTTCTTCCACGGACTTGAGAACTTCAGTCTCTATGCATGGGGCATGGCAAACCGTGAGAAGATGGCAAACGCTCTCGGCGGTACATCCATCGATTCATTCGGCAGATACGGAGCAGGGGGCAGGACAGAACACTTCGTACTCCGGAGATGTCTCAACGTACATCCTTCTGAGCAGCATGCGCTTGCGAGAGAAGTGCTTAAGAAGGTATGTGAGTCAAGGGGTATAGGCTTTGAGACCCGGGAGGCTTCAAAGAATAACGAAGACCTTATGCAGGACAATCAGTTCGGACCGGCATGGAACCTTCTTTACGGTACACTCTGGGAAGAGCCGCGGGAGACATATCCGCGATGCTATTTCTATCATACCAGCACGGATGTACCTGAGGACCTTTCACCTGAAATGCTTTCAGCAGCATCGGTATACAGTGCGACCCTTGCTTACTATGTGGCATGCTGCGATGATGAGCCGGAGCTTACTCAGCTTGCAATAGAAGACTGGCATAGATATGTAGATGATAAGTGCCGAGAGGCATTGAGACTTGAGGACACAGAGCCTGAACTCAGAAAGCTCAGAGCACAGCGGCTTATGACATGGAAGCAGTTTGCTGCTGCTTCAGGCGCAAAGGCCATCAGGGATCCTGAGGCTGTCAAGGAGTTTACCAACTACATCAACGCCCAGACTGCTGCAGCAGTTAAGGTATTATGCGGCAGCGCAGCACCTATTGCAGTGCCGGATACAGAGGCAGCTAAGACAGTCATCAGAAGGACCATCCCGGGACCGATCGGACTTGGGACTATCGATGATAAGCTCCGCGAAAAAGCAGCTAAGGTACTCGGATATTATTGCAATGAGTACTGGTGCCTTGAAGAATGCGGTGCTAATCTTTACTACTTTGACGGCAATCGTTCATTGGGTGATGTCGCAAGGATCGTATGGGCAACAAGAATGTATGAAAAGCATGAGGATCCGGAAGGCTTCGCTAAGGAGTACAGGCTCTACGAAGGTATTCAGGAGATCCTGCTTGAAGGCGGACTTGCCGAGAAGGCTGAAAGAACTCACATAAGCAAAGACGATATCAGGAAGGCACTTGCAGATCTCGGTATCAAGGCAGGAGATACTGTGATGGTACATTCATCACTTAAGGCTCTCGGAAAGATCGAAGACGGTGCAAAGAGTGTGATCGATGCACTTAAGGAAACGGTTACAGAAGACGGGATCATCGCTATGCCTGCTTTTACAGACTGTGTGGAAGGCGGCACAAGAGGAGCATTTGATCCGCAGGAAACTGCTGTTGAGACCTGGGTCGGAATCATTCCGGAAGTATTCCGCAGATCGGAGGGTGTGATACGCAGTACTCATCCCACTCACTCGATAAGCGTATACGGCAGGAGGGCTGCAGAGTTTATCAGTCAGGAAGACCGGCAGGATTGTTTTGCTCAGGATGGTCCATGGGGCAGGCTTGCAAAAAGCGGAAAAATTCTTTTCATCGGTCCGGTGTACGGCGGAAATACATTTATGCATGCATGTGAGGCATGGTACGCAGGATATCTCGATGAGACAATGGCCTATGTGAAGACAGCTGACGGACAGAAGACAGTAAGAGTGACCAATTATCCCGGCGGATGCCGCGGCGGCTGGTACAAGCTCGGTAAGTCGGCAGCATTCTACAGGAAGCTTTCCTCAAAGGGTATCTACAAAGAGATCCCGGTAGGAGAATCCACAATGGCAGTATGCTCTGCAGCAGAATATGCAGCCGGTATGAAAGATCTTTTTGCAGAAGATAAATATATCCTGCTGCACAAGGAAGGATGCCGCGACTGTGCAAGAATGAAAGCTAAAAAGGGCTGATGATCAAATCAGGAAAGACTGACGGACAAACCATGGAAGGCTGAGTCAGCCTGCCGGTTAATAACATAAATAATAATAAACAATAATAAACAATTCTACGTTCCCTTAAGGGTGACGGAATGACGGAGAAAAAATATGGAGAAAAATTACGATTTCAGACAGCGCCACTGGCAGGTGCATAAGCCGGACAGGAGACTGGCCGACCGCAAAAAGCTCGACAGTGAGATAATGATCGAAAACGGATGGTCGATCGGTGGGGACTGGGCGGCTGTAAGCAAGAATGCAGTTGATGACTTCATGGACTATCTGTGGGTAAGCATGAAGGTTGCGGTAACAAGAACTGCACAGAAGCAGGCCAGAACGGTCTGGTTTACAGAGGATACCACACTTGATAAGGGCTTCCGCCTTGAAGTTACAGATGACGGGGTAGTAGTTGCCCTTGCAAAGGATGAAGATGCGTTCAGGGCCGTTGTATATCTCGAGGATATCATGAACCTTGAGGGAGCGCCCGTACTTGAAAAGGGTACAGCAGTCAGAAGACCGATGTTCAAGTGGAGGAGTGTTCATTCCGGATGCGGTATCGATGAGTTTCCTGTCGAGGAGCTCCGGGCAGTTGTTCATGCAGGATATGATGCGATAGTAATTTTCGTTAAGGCATTTGACCAGGTATCAACGAGATACTGCACCATCAATGAGACTATAAAGGCGGCAAAGAACTTCGGTATTCAGACATTCCTGTACAATTATATGCCGACATTCATCCATCCGGATGATCCTGACGCGGATGCCATGTTTGATTCTGTATACGGAGAGTTATTCAACAGATACCCGGATGCTTCAGGAATTCATATGTGCGGTGAGTCTCTGGAGTTCCCCAGCAAGGATCCTCATACCACGGGCAAGCTTTACAGCCAGAGCGTAACCGACGGTATCCCGGATACAAGACCAAGTCCGGGCTGGTATCCGTGTGAGGATTATCCTGCCTTTCTGGACAAGATCCAGAAGGCTATCCGTAAGGTAAAGCCTGATGCAGAAGTTGTATTCAGTACATATAACTGGAGCTATCAGCCGGAAGATAAGAGAAGAGAATTTCTTGAGAAGCTTCCAAAGGGATATCGGCTTATCATTGCATATGATATCCGTGCAGAGCGTACCAACGAAGGAATGAACACACCTGTTATGGATTACACCATGTCGCAGGCTGTTCCAGGCGGATACTTTGAGACGGAGTGCAGGAATTGTCATGAACTGGGGATTCCGATCGAAGGCAATGTAAATACGGCCGGTCAGGCATGGGATTTCGGTGTGGTACCCTATGTACCGGCACCTGACAAGCTCATCACAAGACTTCTCAATGTAAGAAGAGCACATGACGAGTATGGCCTTGATGGCTGCTATGCAACACATCACTATGGGTACTGGAACTGCGTAGCGTCAGATCTTGGCAAGTGGAGCTCGTGGGAGGATTTCGTTCCGGATTATGACAGGCTCCTTGAGAAGATCGCCGTCCGTGATTACGGCAGGAAGGATGCACCTCATGTACTTGCAGCATGGAAGCTGTGGGGACTGGCAATGGATCATTATGTAGCTTCCAACGAGGATCAGTATGGTCCATGGAGAGTGGGGGCATCATATCCGTTCATCTTCCAGCCCAATATCACACTTACAATGCTTGGAAAGGAAATCAGCTTCCCGACCGATCCGCATGCACATTTCGGGTATCAGATAATCAAGACTCTTTATCAGCCATATGAGAATATTAATCAGGCTCCGGGATTCCTCAGATATCCTGCAGATCTGCGCAGGCTCGCGGTAATGCTTGATTACTGGAATCAGGGTATGGCAGAGATAGAGAAGATCGGTGATTATGATGAAGCACAGAGGATCAGGGCTCTCGGTACCTTCATTCGCTGCTCGGTTAAGACAGTAATGAACATAAAGCGCTGGTGGCTGGCCAATATGAAGCTTCAGACATCAGAGAATACTACACAGGCTCTTGAGATGCTTGATGAGATCGAGGCTATCGGCAATGAAGAAAGAGAAAATGTAAAGGATGCATACCGGGCAGTAAATACAGATTCCCGAATCGGATGGGAGCCAAGTATGGAATACGTTACGGATGAGTGGCACCTTGACTGGAAGCTCCGTCAGATGGACAGTGCATACAGAGAGATCGCTTCATACAGACAGATGGTTCTCGATGCCCGCAAGGCAGGCAAATAAAAAATGACAGACATCACATCAGGCAGGGGGGGCGGGCAGACTGCCCCTGCCGGTGTCGTACACAGGCAGACCGCCCCGATGGAATACGGAAAAACAGAATGCTGTCAGGTGGTATCGATGAGGAGAGATATCATGGAAAATAGATTTGAAAAGGTTAAGGAATTCATGGATCAGATGCTTACGGAGCAGAGGACTCCGGGAGAAGTCATCCGCATCCATCAGGACGGAAAGGAAGTATTTGCCTATCACTGCGGATACAGGGATCTGCAGACAAAGGAACCTCTTACAGGCAAAGAGAAATTCAATATTTATTCATGCTCAAAGGTAACTACCGTGGTTGCCGCACTGCAGCTGCTTGAGCAGGGAAGGTATCTCCTGAGCACACCTGTTTATGACATACTTCCTGAATACAGAAATATTATGGTGCAGGGAGAAAACGGAGAGCTTCGCAAGCCTGAGAATCCTGTCACCATAGGCAATCTTTTTACAATGACAGGAGGCTTTGATTACGATCTGGACAGAGAACCTGTAAAGAGGGTCATCAGGGAGACCGGCGGACATGCACCGACAAGAGAGGTGGTGCGTGCCCTGGCAGAATGCCCGCTGCAGTACGAACCGGGTGAGAGATTTAATTACAGCTACGGACATGACATTCTTGCGGGAGTTGTGGAGGTCGTAAGCGGAAAGAGATTCCGGGACTATGTAAGGGAAAACATCTTCCTGCCGCTGGACATGAAAGACTGCGTATATCATGTGACGGAAGATATGTATTCGTCCATGTCATCACAGTATGATTTTATCGCTGAAGAGGAGGGAACCGCAGCGGCAAGATCCGGGCTTGATATGGTCAATGCCCAGGCACATGGAAAAGCGGATAAGGGACATTTTGAGAAGATCGCTTTTGAACCGAGACAGTATATTCCGGGTGATGAATATGACTCAGGGGGAGCAGGTATCACTGCCACTGCTGATGACTATGTTAAGCTGGCTGCGTGTCTGGCAAATATGGGTACCGGTGAGACCGGGGAAAGGATACTTGCACCTGCAACTGTAGAGCTTATGCGTACGAATGCTCTTACCGAGCAGCAGCTTAAGTATTTTGACTGGGAGCAGCTGAGGGGTTACGGATATGGACTTGGTGTGAGAACCATGATCGACAGGATCGCGGGTTCGTCGCTCAGCAGTATCGGAGAGTTCGGATGGTGCGGAGCTGCGGGTGCAGCGCTTATTGCGGATCCGGCAGAGAAGCTGGGGGTATTCTTTGCACAGCATATGCTTAATCCGCGCGAGGAGTATTATATGCCGCGGCTTCGCAATGTGATTTATTCCTGCTTGTAATACCGTGCCGCCGGCTTGAGGCTGCAATGGCAGAGCCGGCGCCGCGGTATTTCCACTCAGATGACGG
>DCHJ01000035.1:0-370 GCA_002314805.1 Lachnospiraceae bacterium UBA1755
CATGCTGCAGAAAAAGCCTGATAAACTCTGTCCCGCTATTTTCACACCTTCACTACTGTCATTCCTTCTTTGTCATATATACAAGTTCAGCCTCCATAAGTTCGGCCTCTTCCGGGTCATGGGTAACCATGATCACGGTACTCTTTCGTCTCTTTATGGCCTTAACGGCCGCATTTCTGCTATCTTCGTCCAGCCCCTTAAAGGGCTCGTCCATTACCAGCAGCTCTGCATCATACATGAGTGCCCGTGCTATGGCTGTGCGTCGTTTCTGTCCGCCTGACAGTTCAGACACCCTGCTATGCGCATGCTCCGCAATTCCAAGCTCCTTAAGCACCTCCATGATCTCACTCTCTGTATCCTGCCTGCCTGC
>DCHJ01000035.1:414-1017 GCA_002314805.1 Lachnospiraceae bacterium UBA1755
GTGCGCACCCGCAATTACCATACGGATATTGTCAAGGACGGAAAACTGCTCGCAGAGCCTGTCCTCCTGAAATACCACCGCGAAGCGTTCCGGCATGCCCTCTACGCTGCCTGTGCAGTCCCGGTCCGTGCCCATGAGGATATTAAGGAGTGTGGTCTTACCGCACCCGCTGGCTCCCATGACAGCCGTGCATTTTCCATACTCAAAGCCGACACTGAAATCCTCCAGCACCTTCACGCCGTTATATGCCTTATTTATTCCCTTGACCGTGATCTTTTCCACTGATCCCGCCTTTCATATCCGCTCAATATGTGCGAACCGTCCGTGCCCGCCTGCACTGCCGGCTGCTGTTGCATCAGATCGTCCATACATGCCGCTCGCCCGTGCCCGCCTGTGCCGGTTGCGGCAATAATAGGTTCATATCTGTGTATCGTAATGAACCCTTCAGCCGCACCCGCACAGCCGCACGTACGCTCTCCTGATAAGCCACAAAACCAGCTTCTCACACAGTACACTTATGACCACTATTACCACCGTCCATGCAAAAAGCCCTGCCGAATCCAGATATATCTTGGACATGTACATCTGCTCGCCTATGGAGCC
>DCHJ01000035.1:1136-1833 GCA_002314805.1 Lachnospiraceae bacterium UBA1755
CCTGCGGAAAGATGGTACACATCGGCCATCTGGTTTAGCTTCACGTCCACAGACCTGATCCCCTGCAGCACATTGTTATAGATGACCGGCAGCACCATAAGGAAGGCTATAAACGATGAGAGCCTGTGTGTCGATATCCAGATGAGTGCCAGTATTATGAACGAGGCGACCGGCACCGTCCTGATCGTGACCATAAGCGGCGACAGCAGTATCTCAACCCATTCGCTGCGGGCCGCAAGTATTGCAAGCAGCACTCCGATGCAGAGTCCGGCAATAAAGCCAAGTGAGATCCTTGCAAAGGTATAAGCTGCTGTAGACCAGAAACCAGTTTCGGAGGGCAGTGCAAAAATACGCACCAGCACATCTGCCGGTGACGCCAGCAGTATGCCCTGGTCAAGCAGCATCGCGGCTGCCTGCCATACGGCAAGCAGTATCGCGACGGCTATTGCTTTTTTTAATGTCCTTTTTATATCCTTATACCTCTGTCCGTTGTTATTTACCTTTTGTATACCGTTTTTGTACATTTTCATTGTATACTCTATGTTGGTTCGCGGTACACGGACTGTATCCTGCAGTATTCGTCCGGATCGATATGCCGGAAGCGATACTGCGTACTCACGGTCTGCGTATGATACCCTCACCCGGCAGGCTCCCGTCTGCTGTCTCTTAGTGATAACCATGGACAGTCTTTCCGATA
>DCHJ01000035.1:1916-2349 GCA_002314805.1 Lachnospiraceae bacterium UBA1755
CTGTATCTCTGCACTGCGCCTACGGTATGCAGAAGAAGTCCTCGCCAGGCAGGCTCCCGCCTACGGACTTTGGATTTGCATCATACAGGACCTTCAGATATCCCGACATCGGCTCCCGCATCTCTTCTCCGGTTATGCATACGATATTGCAGTACGGTATTGCGGCCCTTGCCACATCTGCCTTGATGATACCGTACTTTTCGCACAGTGCAGCAGCCTCTTCTATATTGCTGTTGGTGTACTCCACAGAGGTGCTGTACTCCTTAAGGAAGGTCCTGAGCACATCAGGATTCTTATCAGCAAAGTCCCTGTTCACTGCCAGCACACCGGTGATCATGGTACTTCCGTTATCAAGTGCATCCCATTCCGCTGTGAGATCCAGGGCTATATTAAGTCCCGGTATCTTTCCCATGGCAACTGTGACAAACGGCTG
>DCHJ01000035.1:2365-4286 GCA_002314805.1 Lachnospiraceae bacterium UBA1755
GGCAGCAATCCGGCAGCACGCTCGTCGCCTGCAAGTGCCTGCACCACCTCACTGTGCTCGCTCTTCCATTCAAGCTTCACATCCTCATCGGGATCGAGTCCGTTCTCTGTAAGGATATACCTCAGTGAGTATTCAGGTGTGGAGCCCTTGCCGCTTCCGTAGATAGTCCTGCCTCTCAGGTCTTCAACGTTCCTTATCTCACCGCTGCGATCAACGACATAGATGACTCCCAGTGTATTGATGGCAAGGATCTGTACCTTGCCTCCGGTATTGCTGTAGAGCACACTTGCCAGATTTGCAGGGACTGCTGCAATATCTATCTCGCCCTTTATCAGTCCCGGTGTCACCTCGTCGGCACTGCCTGCCAGGGTGAATTCATACCTGTTGCCGGTCAGTCCCTTCTCATTATCATCCATAAGCCTGACCATGCCCATGGATGTGGGACCCTTAAGTCCCGCCACTCTTACCGGTCCCTCTGTCTTTGATGCGGACGCACATCCTGACATAAGAAGGACCGAAGCTGCAGTTAATACAGCCGTCAAAGCCAACGCAACTAATCTCTTCAATCTAAACCTCCGTTATGATATTAGAATAATTAGTTTTTGCACTTACGCCATTAAGCCTGCCCAGTCTTCCCGCCAGAGTATTGATCACATCTTCCGGGGCGTCCAGGGCGATACTGATAAGATAGACACCCTTCTGCCGATAGGGAATACCCATGCGTCCTATGATATATTCCCTGCTGTCGGAAAGTGTCGTGTTGACCGACTCAATTGACTCCGTATTCTCTACGATTATCGAAATAACTGCTACCCTTGTCTTCATAAATCCCTCCATCTGCTTTCTGTACCGGTATCCGGCCGGTCCAACAAAAACGGACCATATCCTTAAGATACAGTCCGAAACGAGGAGTATGCAAAGCAAAGGCGCTTCATCCTCCGAGTCTGTGATTCTTACCTGTATCTTTCACCTCAATAAGCTTTCAGTGTCAGAAACCATTTACATAATAGCAAAAGCACAGGATGCGGTCAATTACAAATTTTCCCTCAGTGTTTCGAAATACTTTACACCCCTTGTTATATCCTCCCTGCGACCTTATAATTCTAACCATGAACAGCAAGTATTCAATAAAGCACAAAAGAAATGTTCTTCTGATAATGATCCCGGCCGTCCTGGTCATGGCCTTCGTATGTCTGCTCGCCGGACCGTCGGGTATGACCATCCGCGAGTGTATAGGCGCCCTCCTGGGCAAAGGCACTCCTGCGCATGTACGCATCATGCAGAATATACGTCTCCCGCGGGTCATCGCCGCGGTCACAGCCGGTGCGGGTCTGTCTCTTTCAGGACTTATCATGCAGACTGCGCTGGGCAATTCCATGGCTTCGCCGTCCACGCTTGGTGTCACCAATGCGGCTGTATTCGGTGCCAATCTGTCTATCATAGCCTTTGCCGGAGGCTTTCTTATGACCGGCAATAACCTTTCCGTATATGGTGCGGGTGTTAATCCCTTTGCTGCCTCTCTGATGGCATTCATCTTTGCAGCTCTTTCCATACTGCTCATCCTGGCTCTATGCCGTAAGGGATCATTCCCGCCCGGAGTGGTAGTCCTTGCCGGCATTGCCATAGGTGCCGTCTGGAATGCTGCAACCACCATCCTGCAGTTCTATGCGACAGATGTGGGGCTGTCAGCAGCAGTCATCTGGAATTTCGGGGATCTCGGCAGAGCCACCTTCCGCACTGATGCCATCATGGGAGCTGTAGTGACCGCAGGTCTCATATATTTCATGCTCATGGCATGGAAATACAATTCACTGCTTGCAGGGGATGCTGCTGCAATAACTATGGGTGTAAATGTCAGCAGGCTCCGGTATATTTCACTGCTTGCAGCCTCTGTCATCACTGCTGTATGCGTAAGCTTTCT
>DCHJ01000035.1:4458-5016 GCA_002314805.1 Lachnospiraceae bacterium UBA1755
GCACTGCCTGTCGGTGCGATAACCAGTCTTCTGGGCGCTCCGTTCTTTATTGCCATCATCTTCACAAAGAAGGAGGCCGGACACCATCATGATTAAGCTTGAAAATGTTGTATTCAGTTATTCCAGGCACGGTGCCCCGATACTAAATGGTGTGACCATGTCGCTTAATGACGGTGAGATCGGGATAATCATGGGCAGGAACGGTTCCGGCAAGACTACTCTTTTTACCAATATCCTCGGCATCAATCACCCTGACAGCGGAAACATATATTTTGACGGCATGGATCTTACCAAAATGAAACACAGGGATAAAGCCGGACTTATTGCCTTTGTGCCTCAGCACATACACTTCGGTTCCCTCAGTGTATATGATTCGGTAATGCTCGGCAGAGTATCACGCTTTGGTATGAAGGCAGGCAGCAGGGATCATGAGGCTGTGCGCCGTGTACTCGATGAGATGCAGCTGAGCGCTTTTGCCGACCGCAGCGCGGAGGAGCTCTCCGGCGGCGAAAAACAGAAGGTAGCCATTGCCCGTGCCCTTGCGCAGGAGCCAAAGCT
>DCHJ01000095.1:0-7307 GCA_002314805.1 Lachnospiraceae bacterium UBA1755
ATCCTGCATGGGTGGAAATGATTCAGGACAACACGGTGTCCATTCTCGGCTGGATCCAGTTTGAAAAGACCAAATGGCTGCAGATGAATAATCCGGAAGTCCCGGGTCTGATCTATAAGCTGGCACCGCTGGATGAACGGATGCGAAAGCTTGGAAAGGTACGAAATTTGTGGGAAGGGATTCTTGAACTTCAACCGGTGCAGGATGTATTTACCGGGAAAGAGCTTCAGAAGAATCAGTACGATATTGATCACTTTATTCCATGGTCGTTTGTGATGAATGATGAACTCTGGAATCTGATGCCGATGGATTCATCCCTGAATTCGACAAAGAGCAATCGACTGCCGAAGTGGGAACCGTTCTTTATCAGATTCGCAGACAATCAGTATCAATTGTACGATCTGATTCAGAAAAAGCCGGAGATACACAAATTATATGAAGGGTGTATCAGGGATAACCTTCATTCTATCTGGGCCGGACAGGAACTCTATCGCCCGGGTAATTCCAAGGAAGAGTTTTGCAATATCTTAGATAAGAACATGCATCCGGTTTATGACTCTGCAAGAAGGCAGGGATATGAGCTTTGGAATTATAGTGCTGTATAACTTTTTCAGATCTTTGTAATTTTACTCAATTATTACCGATCATTCGGAAATCCGTACACTTTAAAGGAGTACACTCATGGAAAAAAAGCCGCGCTGTCTTTATGATAACGAAATTAATACATTCTTAACGCAGGATAAAAAATCCATATTTGGCACTCTATGTGAGGGCTATCATGGAGATGCCCTTACCACCACGAGAGACGCCTGGCTGGGGGAAATCGAGATACTTCAGAACAGTCTAAAACCATGGGAAATTTCTGACGGGCATATTGTGTTTGAATATGACATTCCGCGCCTCGGTAAAAGAATTGATGTGGTTCTGTTGCTGAAGGGTATCATCTTCTGCCTCGAGTTTAAAGTTGGGGAAACAAAGATCCTTGAAAACGATGTGGACCAGGTCCTCGACTATGCTTTGGATCTGAAGAACTTCCATAAATTCAGTCAGGATCGCGTTATTGTCCCTATTCTGATCGCAACGAAATATTCGAAGTCCTCAAACCTTATTTGCCAATCAGCCTACGATGACCGGGTACTGAATCCTCTGCTCACCGGTACCGCCGGACTCGCGAATCTGATCGCAGAAGTACTGAAACAGTATCCATGCGAACCCGCAATTCATAGGAATTGGATCATCAGCCCGTATGCACCCACGCCAACGATCATAGAAGCTGCCAGAACTCTGTACGAGAGCCATTCGGTAGAGGATATTACAAGGCATGAGGCTGACAAGGTCTCTACTGATACGACGATAGCATATATCCTTGATGTGATTCAAAAGAGCAAGGCGGATCATGAAAAGAGTATCTGTTTCGTGACCGGGGTCCCCGGCGCAGGGAAAACGCTGGTAGGACTTGATGTTGCCGTGAAGCAGACATATCAGGGCTGTGATAAGCCGGTGGAGGATGAAGGCGCGGTATATCTTTCAGGAAACGGTCCGCTGGTTGCAGTTCTGAATGAAGCTCTGGCAAAAGACAATTATGCCAAGTGCAGGGAACGTGGAGAAGCAAAGAAGCTATCTGATTCAAGGCGTGAGGTAGGTAAATTTATTCAGATCATCCACCGTTATCGTGATAATATGCTTGCCAAGATCAAGAACCCGGTAGAAAACGGAATTCTTGAGATCGATCCGGAAAAGGCTGTGAAAATGCAGAACGCAGGCTATGGCGAGGTGGAGCACGTTGCAATATTCGATGAAGCGCAGCGCTCTTGGACTCACAAACGATTGGCTGATTATCTGAAACGCGGCGGAACTTACGGCAATAAGCTGAAGGTTCCGAATTTTCCGATGTCGGAGGCATCGTTCCTGATCTGGTCCCTGGATCAGCGGGAAGACTGGGCGACGATCGTCTGCCTTGTGGGCGGCGGTCAGGAGATTAATACCGGAGAAGCAGGTATCTCCGAGTGGATCAAGGCATTAAACGAGACATTCACGCATTGGAAGGTATATATTTCTTCAAAGCTTACGGAAGCAGAATATGCGGAAGGAAAGGTCAACGAGCTTCTAGAAAAAAACGGGAACGTCACATATTCAGATGCTTTACATCTTGGCGTATCGCTGCGCTCGTTCAGGGCAGAAAAGCTGTCTGCATTCGTTCACGCTTTGCTTGATATTGATGTGAATGCGGGTTCAATATATACGGAAATCAAGGATAAGTATCCAATTGTCCTGACCAGAGATATGGAAAAGGCGAAGAGATGGCTGCATACTAAAGCAAAGGGGACAGAGCGAACCGGTGTGCTGATAACTAAGGAATCCGCAAGATATAAACCGCTGGGGATTCATGTATTAGGATCGGATGATGAAAATGCAGTCCACTGGTTTTTGGAAGATAAGACGGACACCAGATCTTCAAATTATCTGGAGGATGCAGCGACAGAGATCCAGGTGCAAGGGCTAGAGTTGGATTATACTTGTCTGCTTTGGGATGCGGATATGCGCTTTGATAATGGCAAGTGGAGCTTCTATCGATTCAACCGTCAGACAAGATGGGATGAGATCGAGCCGGATACCGAAAGCAAGCAGGAACGAATCAAATATATGCTCAATGCATATCGTGTGCTGCTTACCCGTGCCAGGTCGGGAATGATCATTTGCGTTCCGGCGGGAAACGGCAACAGGAATTCCTCCGGATTCTGGGAAGATAGCACCCGTCTGCCTAAGTATTACGATGGGACATATCAGTATCTTAAGAGCTTGGGGATTGAAGAAATTTAAGCACTTCTCTGTAATTTGAGAAAGATTAACGAAAGAGCCGATTTGAAAAAGAAATTTGATGTAGATGTGAGGTACAACCGATGATTCGTGAATTATCTAAGCCTGACGCGAGGTGTGAAATTCAAAGATGCCTGTGATATTATCTGAAATGCAGATATTGATTTGGAAGAAGAATTTCTTAAATAGGAGACACAGTAATGCTGAACATCAGATTAGCGAATAGCAATGAATACCAATCGGTCAGGGGATTTTATCATTCACTGATTTCTGAGATGAAATCTTCCAATGCAAAGTATCTGCCGGGATGGGAAATTGACATTTATCCTTCGCCGGAATATTTGAGAAACAGTATAGACCAAAATGAACTGTATATAGGTGAGCAAAACGGACAGATCGTATCCTGTATGATAATGAATCATGATTCCAACGAGGGTTATCAACGTTTCGACTGGCCGACCGCTGCGTTGCCTGGCGAAATCACTGTAATCCATGCGCTTGGCGTTCATCCGAATTTTGCCGGGAATGGTTATGCGGGAGAAATGGTCAGAAAAGCAATTACTATAGCGAGGGAAAATAAGCAGAAGGTCATCCGCCTTGATGTACTGAAGGGGAATCTGCCTGCCGAAAAGTTATATGAAAAACACGGCTTTACGAAATGCGCTGCCATTCAGATGTTTTATGAAGATACCGGATGGACGGATTATGAGTTGTGTGAATCAGCATGATAACTGCAGCTGAAAACAAAAGAGGGGGAAAATTATGAAAAAAACAATGTGTACACTGCTGGCATTGCTGCTGGTCCTGAGCCTGGCGGTGCCTGCCCTGGGGACCCAGGCCGGGTCGGCCTCTGAGGGGCCTGCCTGCTATGAGGACATCAGCCAATGGGTGTCTGTTACCAGCTGGGAGGAGCTGGCAGCCGGCCTTTCCGCCGAAGAGGACTGCTGCCTTCGTCTGGACAGGGACTTTGAAGGAAGGACAGAGCAGCTGGGCAGCCACTCCCCGGGAGAGTCCGTCACCGTAAGGGTTGCCGGGACCAAGGTGCTGGACCTGAACGGCCATACCGTGACCTATAACAACAATCAGAACACCACGGATAATAACTATGCCGGACAGCATTTCGTCTACACCAACGGCTCTTTCCGGGAAAGCAGCCTTTTCTATGTCCCTGCGGGAGCCGACCTTACGATTCTTGACAGTCAAAGCAGCGGCCGCATCCACTATGACGGCTACTATGTGGGTTCGGATACTATGACCGACCATTACGGGCTGCATGAGGAAAGCCCCTACAAGGTGTTTGAGGTTTCCGGCACGCTCACGGTGAACGGCGGCTTTATCGAGGCCGGCGGGGAAAGAAAGCAGTGGATCCGGGCCCCCTACAACGACGGATACGCCTATCAGGAGCTGCCGGGCTGTGCTGTGGTCGTCAAGGAGGGGGGGCACCTTTATCGCCAACGGCGGCAGATATGAGGCCCACTTTAACCAGTGCGTCCTGCTGGAAGCGGGAGCCGCCTGCCTGATTCGTGACGGGATTTTTACCGGCCGCGGCGGAGCCAATGTGTTTGAGCTTGAAAAAGGCAGCGATATTTCTGTGCTGGCCGGCGTTTTCCAGACCCGCAAGCACGACTATATCCGCCTTTCCGATACCGAGGACGGCCTTGGCTTTGATATCAACGACCGGAAGGAAGGCTGGTACGGCACAATTGGAATTCCCGCTTCCGCCTTCCCGGACACCGCTGTGGTGAAGCAGAATAACGAGACGGTCTATAACCCCAAGGCCAGCGGGGATACCACGGTGACCCCCGGAAATTATGCCACCGGCAGAGTAGTCCTTGACGGCGCGGACACCATCGACTACAAAATCGAAACCGCGGAAACCATTACCTTTGAAGGAATTCAGACCTATTTCCCGGNNGCGGTAACCGCGCTTGCTTTTGCCAGAGAAGGCGCAAAGCCTGTACTGGTATATAAAAAAGTGTCAAGACCATTTGATGCTTACAAGACTGATAAAAACGGCGTTGACAGGTACTATGCTGCAAGTTCGGAAAGCAATGGGTCGTATCTGTAAACGCAATGAAGCGTGAGTATGGAGATGCAAAAAAGAGCGACTGATATACTTGCACTTTTCTGTTAAAAACCGGAGGGCACTGTTCAGTTTGCTATAATCTAAAACAAAGGGATAATTCACGATATGAACCCGAGGTTTGACAGAGCGGAAAAGGTGTTTTGCTATTCTAACGGACTGAAAGAAGGTCTCAAGCTGAACGTTCATATATCATAGAGTGTACAGACTCGCAAAAGAAACGCAATGAAAGAATAAGGACGATGAATACAACACTTTCTTATTACAATCTAAATGCAAAAGAATACTCTGACAGCACGGTGAATGCTGATTTCAGTGCAGTGCAGGACCGCTTTCAGTCCTTTCTTAATCCAAAGGCATACATACTCGATTTTGGCTGCGGTTCCGGACGGGATACAAAGTATTTTCTGGATAAGGGCTTTCAGGTCGATGCAATCGACGGCTCGGATGAACTCTGCAGAATTGCAAGTGACTATACAGGGATTTCTGTCAGGCAGATGCTGTTCCGGGATCTGAATGAGTATTATAAGTATGACGGAATCTGGGCCTGCGCTTCCATTCTTCATGTTCCAAAGGTGGAGCTTCCGGAGGTGTTCAGGCGGATGGTCCTGGCACTGAAAATGGATGGGATCATCTACACATCCTTCAAGTACGGTGAATTTGAAGGGGAGCGGAACGGCAGATATTTCTCCTGTTACACGGAAGAAAGCTTCACGGAATTGTTGAAAGCATTTCCAGAATTGCAGATCATAGACGAATGGGTCTCCGGTGATGTACGTCCCGGGCGGGAGAACGAAAAATGGCTGAATCTAATTATCCGCAAATCGATTATCAGCTGACAATCGATATAAAGTATTACAATACGCTGGATATTGAATAGAAAATTTGAAGTTTTTGGGCTAAACAGGAGATGTATATAAAAAACAAGATATGAGATTTCAGTTTCTGTTACTATCAATCACATGAAGGAGACAGACGGATATGTATAGAATTGCAATGTTCACAATGGGAACAAGAGGCGATGGTCAAAATCCTGTAGATTCTCAGGTAAACCAGAGGTCTACCGAACTAAACTGACAGTAGGTTGAGTTAAAACGGAAGGCGGTGATACGATGCGGGCATCAAAAGAAAGGAGCCAGGAGCAGATGAAAAAGAAAACGCTTGGCATGATGATTGCAGCATTAAGAAAAGAAAACGAAATGACACAGCTTGACCTTGCTGAAAAGATGGGAGTAACGGATAAGGCAGTATCTAAGTGGGAAAGAGATCTCTCGTGCCCTGATGTTAACACGCTCCCAAAGCTTGCGGAGGTATTTGGGATCAGTGTGGATGAACTGATGCAGATCAAAGCGCAGAGTGAAGAAAAGAAAGATATTTCGCCTATGATTCATATGATTATGAAGGCAATCGCTCTGGCGATGGGAGTTGCTGTAGTTGTGCTTTCGATTCTTAAAGCCTTGGATGTTAATTCCGGAATGGGAATGCTTGGAATTGGTCTCGCATGCATCGCAATCACATCTTTTACAAAAAGAGATGATGAAGAAAACTGAATCTTACAGTAGTCACAGTATAGGCGAATTGGATTTTGTGATAGAACATGATATGTCTGTTTTGCCAATAGAAGTAAAAAGCGGAAAAGACTATTATGTCCACAGCGCTATAGACAAGGTGACATATAACAGCCAATATGAAATCGAAAAATCAATCGTCTTTTCAAACGGAAATGTGGAAGTAAAGGATAAAACGGTTTATTACCCGATCTATATGTGTGATTTTCTGACGAAGCAGACCGAGTATCCGGTACTTGCTCCTGTAGAATGAATAGGGATGGAGATACGCAGCAGAGTGTGTCAGAGAACTCAGACGGGAACAGCAAGCTCTGACAGACGGCGGTAGAGAGTCCGGGCAGACAGGAACAGAGAGACGTGTCAGGCAGGAGTGGATAGGTCCGGCAGACGAGAAATCTCACAAAGAAAGAGGCATGATATGATAAATTACGTTGTCGCAGACCCGACTAAAAATATTACAGTACTGGTTACAGACAGGATACCGGCAGAGGAGAGAGCGGCAGTGACCGGATACATTTTTGAAGCAGTACCGACCTGTGAGCAGGTGGCCTATCTCACAGAGCCTGAGCTGGGAGGCTTTGCCACCGATCGTATAGAGATGATGGGCGGAGAATTCTGCGGCAATGCAACGCTGGCTCTCGCAGCCTACATAGCGAGACGTGACGGCATCACCGAGCCGAGTGACATCGAAGTGGAATGTTCCGGAGTGGACAGGGTCATAACCTGCAGTCTGCGCCCCCTGGGCAGGGCAAGTGTATCGGAAGCAGCCGGAGTGCAGCAGCCCGCGGCGGCATCCGGAGCTCAGCAATCCGTGGGTTCAGCTTCCATGCAGTCCCCCG
>DCHJ01000095.1:7391-21921 GCA_002314805.1 Lachnospiraceae bacterium UBA1755
CCGGCATACAATCCGTCGCCGCCGGGTCAGTTTCCGTGCAGCCCCCCGCGGCACATTATAAATACGAGGGCACCATCGAGATGCCAGTGCCGGAAAAGACAGCATACTGCGACAGCCACCCGGTGATATTCCTGCCCGGCATCGCGCATATGATAATGCCTGCAGACCGATTTACCCGCCGCCAGACCGAAAATAACATCCGCGATTATGCAGCACGATTTGATGCGGAAGCCTTCGGCATACTGCTATGGGATGAGGCAAAGCAGTTCATGACCCCCTGCGTGTACGTGAAGGGCAGTGATACCGTCATCTGGGAAAACGGATGTGCTACCGGTTCTACCTGTATCGGATGGTACCGATATCAGGAAATGGGAGAAAAAAACACGCAAGTCGGCCAACCCGGAGGTATGATCAGATTGCAGATCATGGCCGGCAGGCCTTATCTGACAGGTATGGTCGTGATATAAATGTTTTTCGTCGGATAATTCAGGAACCGATGATTAGAGGGTAGTTTATCACTGTACTTTCGGGCGAGACCTTGATTATTATGTATTAGCGAAGATACAGAGTGAAATTTACATGCGCACCCGCGCATGCGAAGGCGCCGGTCCGGTCATGAGACAAGTACATACAGCCGTGCAATCATCATGCGCACCCGCGCATGCGAAGGCGCCGGTCCGGTCATGAGACAAGTACATACAGCCGTGCAATCACCATGCGCACCCGCGCTTACGGACGCACCCGGCAAAGGGGAGAGACATGGCCTGTTACGAAGGGAGAGCTATCATGATAACTTTAAAAGAAAAATTAATGCTGCGTAAAAAGAATGCGCTCACAGAGTATGCCAAATTGCTTGGGATAAGAAAAGTGTCTGCTCTTAACAAAGCGGCTTTGGCAGAGAAGATCTGTGAAGTCTTTCTGGACAAGGATCAGTTGTTCTATCGGCTGTCCATCCTTGATGATCATGAAATGATGCTTTTCAGAGCGGCTATATCTGCGCCGATCCCTATGAGTGAAAAAAATTATGCAGGACTTATGAGACTCAATATGATGGACCTTGCGATCATCTATGAAGATGGATGTGCACGCGTGCTCGAGGATGTTGCCCGGGCATATCAGGAGATAGATGAGTCAAAGCTTGATCCGTACAGAAAAAAAGCCTCCTGGGTATACAGGTGCCTCCACTGGTGTGAAAACATGTATGGGGTTTTCCCGGTTGATATTTTTGTGGATGTCATCAACAGCAAAAGGGGGATGAAGGTCACTGCAGCAGAAGCTGTTGATATCTTCGACCGGTTTCCAAATACAGAGGTCTTATCATTCCTGTACGAGAACTTGTTTATCGCAATTATCTATGTTGTGGATATAGAAGCATTTGAAGAGCTCCGCAGAAAGCAGGCTGACAAGGATTACTACATCCCGGGCTGCTTTGAAATAGAAGAACTCTATGATACAGATACTTTGATCACGGATAAGGCTTATCAGGAGCTTAAAGCATTCCTTATAAAGAAGATCGGCTGGGACGAAGAAAGAACGGAATACACCCTTCTTGATATGTGGCTTGCGAACGCTTATGATGGCGATTTTCACGATACACTTGAAGGCTTAATGGAAGAGATCGTCTTTAAAAATGAGAAACAGGCAGAAACAGCTATTAACCTTTTCATGAATGCCCTCAACAATACGCGGATGCTGCAGAACCGGGGACACAAGCCTATAGAGATTATAAGAAAAAAGCCTTTCGGTCCCGGGAATATGCCTACCATCGTACCGGTAAGCAGCATGGCAGCCGAGATGCTTTCTCAGGCAGCTCCCGATATCCGAAAGATGGGATTTGGTCTGGATCTTGAAGCTAATGCCGATATCATGACGGTCACTCAGGGATCAGGAGATGATAAGACAATAACACAAAAGAAGATCTATCCTAATGATCCGTGTCCCTGCGGCTCGGGTAAGAAATATAAAAAATGCTGCGGCAGGAACAGAACAGACTAATGAGATCCGGATAGATGGGTCAGTCCTTGTCCACCACGGGGATTTGTTATTGCAAGTCAGGAAATATGTAAAGGAACCCGTGCGAGTCATTTGTATACACCTGGTTATTTATCTCAGGTTTTAAAGTTAAAAAGAGCGCATTGTAAGCGCACCGTTTTCATCATAGGTGACACAGATACTCACGATCCACAGGTAGTAATCATGCGCTGAAGCAGGGGGATAAAGATGATTCTGAAAAAAGTAACAGTATTTTCTTTGGTATTGATATTGCTGCTATCATTAACAGCCTGCAAAAAACAGGCTCAGAAGGTGGAAGCCACTGCAGGAGAAACCGTGCAGCAGACTGCTGCAGGGGAGCAGACTGTGGACGCTCAGCAGGAAGAATACTACGAAGAAAATGACGAAGAATATGAAGAAGAGTATGAAGAAGAGTATGAAGAAGAGGAGTATTTGTCAGATGATGAACTCTATGAATTACTTCTCGATAATCTGAATACTTCTATGATTTACGGAGGCGATGGAACGAGGGCTCCGTATCGCGAGATCGATTATGATGCATATCCGGAAAAATACGATTTGAGGGAATGCGGGGTAGTCACACCGGTAAAGAATCAGTCTCCCTGGGGTACCTGCTGGGCGTTCGGAACCATTGCTGCCTGTGAGACCAGTATACTGTCGGAAATGCAGACTTCCTATAAGGAGACTCCGCTGGATCTTTCGGAGCACCATCTTGCATGGTTTGCCAATATGAATCTGGAGGATAATTCTTCTCAGAACGGGGAGGGAGTCTGGCACGATTTCGAATGGACTGATCTCGAAGGCGGATTTCCATATACGGCGACTTCACTTCTGGCATCCGGTACAGGAGTCGCGCTGGAGGAGGACTTCCCTTACCGAGGTAAAAAGGGAATAAATGACGGCAATATGTATACGGTGGATGGCGACTGGACGATTGATTCGAAAGACAGGTTTATCCAGAACTATGAACTTGAGGAAAGCAGGATACTT
This sequence comes from Lachnospiraceae bacterium UBA1755, assembly GCA_002314805.1. Classification (GTDB taxonomy): domain Bacteria; phylum Bacillota; class Clostridia; order Lachnospirales; family Lachnospiraceae; genus Darwinimomas. The sequence goes on from DCHJ01000095.1 coordinate 10,395, forward strand.
CCGACAACTGTTATGTGCAGCTGGGAAGGAGATTATCTGGGCTTTGATGAGATTGCAGAATATGATATCAAGGACGAACTCCTCGCCGGCAGAGGTGTTTCGGTATCATATTATGTAGATGAAATGGGCAGATCTTACACAGAGGATACCTGTGCGAAGTATTGCTGTGAGCTTGAAAGCGGAAATCACAACTGCTGTATTGTCGGATGGGATGATACTTTCGGCCGGGATAACTTTGATTCCTATTCCAAAGACGGAAAGGCAGAGAAACCGGAGGGAGACGGTGCCTGGATCGTAAAAAACAGCTGGGGAGCTGAGACGGAAAGCTTTCCGAATGACGGGGATTTCGGAATCCGAAATAAAAAGGGACAGAGCACAGGATATTTTTATCTCTCATATTATGATAAATCGATCGGTGACCTTGTTTCTTTTGATTTCCTGGTAGATGGCAGTGATGAAAGCTATTATATTGTCGATCAGTATGATTACCTGCAGACCAATGTGCCCAAAAGCTCTTATTCAGAAGAAATGATCATTATGGCAAATGAATTTGAGGCAGCGGAGGATGAAGTGCTGCGCTGTATCTCTCTGGAGTCAGGAGCACCGGGAGTATATATCTATTATGATGTCTATAAGGTCACAGATCCCGGAAAAGGACCGGACAGTGCAACACTCTGGACCTCAGGGGAAATGGACTGCCGCTATGCGGGATTTCATAGGATCGATCTGGATAAACCGCTGAAACTGAAAACCGGAGATCATTATCTGATAAGCTTTTACCAGATAACTGACATGGAAGAAAAAGAGGTGTATCTCGTGAGCTTCCACAACGAGACCAACCAAAGCGGCGCGGATTATTATGTGAAGGGAATCGTCAATCCGGGTGAGAGCTGGATTTATTTTGAAGAGCTTCAGCAGTGGGTCGACTGGTACGACCTTGTGGAGCTTTATCATCAAATGGATGAAAGTACGCAGATCGACAACTTTTCTATAAAAGGATTTGCGGACCCGGTGCACTGACACAAGCAATAGTTTGGCATCTCCATCGATATATCGTCCGTGCCGGAAAAGACAGCATGCTGCGACAGTCATCCGGTGATATTCCTGCCCGGCATCGCGCATATGATAATGCCTGCAGATCATGGCCCGCAGACCGTATCTGACAGGTACGGCCGTGATATAAACACCTGCCGCCGGATAATTCAGGAACCGATGATCAGAGGGTGATCCACCACATCGTTTTCGGGTGAAAACTTGATTTTTATGTATTTGTGAATACATCAGTTCATGGTACAATTAAAAAAACAGATTTTCAGGAGGTAAACACATGGCAGAAGTGATGAACATATGGGAAGCTATACGTGACGGCGCCAACGATGTCGAGCGTCTGATCGGGCAGAAGCAGTACAACCTTGCGATGGTCAAAGCCCGCCAGACCCTGGAAATCATGGTCCGCGCCCTGGCAGAGAACAATGGGATCCAGGTGACCGATATGGCAGCGACCATTGATGAACTCTCCAGATACAGGATCATCTCATCGACAACTGCCGAGCATTATCATAAGATACGCATGATCGGCAATAAGGCAGCCCATGAAGGCGACGAGAATCCGTCAGGCGCCAACACAGCCTATCATCTGCTGAGCCAGGAGCTGTATACCTTTGCCAAGGACTTCTCCTCAGGCAGCAGCACCATCAGGCGAGCCCGCACAGGCACCGGATATTCAGACACAGGCGCACGCAGCGGAGCATCCTCAACCCGCGGAGGCAGCAATGGCACAGGCAGTACAAGACCTGCCCGCAGCCGCGAGATCGATGAACACAGCGTCCGCCGTGTAAGCCACCGCACCTCAAGGAAGAGCAGCATCACTCCGGAACTGATATTCAAGGTGATGATACCGATACTCGTGCTGGTTCTGATCTTTGGTATAGTTGCACTCGTCAAGAAGAAAGATACCGAAAAGGAAGTGGAGACCGAGCAGCAGCTCCAGATCGTGGTAGAGACCACAGCGCCCGAGACCGAGCCGGTCACAACAGTACCCGAGACCGAACCCGAGACCGTGACGGTCTACACCGTCAACACAGCCGTCCTCAACGTGCGTTCACAGCCGACCAAGGACAGCGAAAAGCTGGGTCAGGTGCACGAGGGCGAGACCCTGTCATTTATCTCCGACTATGACAGCGAATGGGCACTCATCAATTACAATGACCAGGAGGGCTACGTCAACAAGCAGTACGTCAATGCACGCAGTATGGATCTGGCGCAGTTTGCAGCAGAGGCTGCGGCAGCTGAAGCAGAAGGAGATGCGGGTGCGCAGGGCGGGGAGGCTGCAGATGCGCAGTAAAAAAATCATAGGGATCATCCTGGGTATCCTCTTTTCCTTTGCACTGATAACTGCCATATTCTTTACAAGCATGGATATCGTGATCTACGGCAACATGCCGGGGAGCTTTGTGGACGAATGCATCAGGTATGATGTCCTCGGGGACGTGGGGATCACGGAAGAAGAACTTGCAGACGTCTCAGAAGAAATGTTTGAATATCTGCGGGGCGGCAGGGACAGCCTTGCAGATATCACTGCCACGATACACGGACAGCCGGATACCCCGTTTTTTAACGAAAAGGAATGCCTGCATATGGCTGACTGCCGGAAGCTTTTTCTGGCAGGCTACAGTCTGTGGAGATGGAGCGCCATAGCAGCTGGGACTATACTCATCATACTGCTGCTTATGTTCAGGAAAGAGCTCGGAGCAGCACTGCACTGTCTGGCAGCAGGACTCCTTGCAGGCGCAGGGATCATGGCCGTGGCAGCCGGTACTCTCGCAATACTGGTTTCAAGGAATTTTGACAAGTACTTCACTATGTTTCACCTGATATTCTTTGACAACGATCTGTGGATCCTTGACGTCAATACTGACAGGCTTCTCATGATCATGCCGACAGGATATTTCGTGGACTGTGTCACGCAGATCGGACTGATCTTCGGTATCAGCATACTGGTGCTGCTGGCACTTGCGGCCGCCAGGCTGATTTACGAGAGAAAGAGTACACAAGGAGAGACAGAAAACCGGGAGGATACAGCTGTGACCACAGGGCTGCTGCAGTAAGGCAGACCGGACAGGAGAAAGCTTGGGCCCGGACGGGAGAGGAACTCAATGTCGGATGTGAGAGAGCTTTGGGCGGCACAGAAGAGCAGCCCTGACCGGATACGTGAGCAGCTTGAACTCGGACAGGAGAGAGGTCACGTTCATATATCCCCGGGATACAGCACGTCTGCAGACCGGACATGAGAGAACAGCCCGGGTAATGAAAATCAGAAAATGAAACGCATATTACATACAATAATCAGCATATCAATTGCTCTGATGCTTGCATTGGGCCATCCTGTGACTGCTGCGGCGGCTCAGGTATGGCCGGAATGTCAGGATGTAGCTGCAGAAGGGGCGATCCTGATCGACGCCAGAAGCGGCGCCGTCCTTTATGGTAAAAACATTCATGAGCATTATTTCCCCGCCAGTATCACCAAGATCCTCACGGCACTTCTTGTGATCGAAAACTGTCCGGACCTTGACGAGAAGCTCACTTTTTCACACCGGGCGATATATGATGTGGAAGCAGGCTCCTCCAACGCAGGCTATTCGGAAGGCGATACAGTCACGGTACGTGAAGCTTTGTATGCCCTGCTGCTGGCTTCGGCCAATGAAGCAGCCAATGCACTTGCAGAGCATGTGGGAGGCAGCATCGAAGACTTTTGCAGTATGATGAACGAAAAGGCCGCTTCACTGGGCTGTACGGATTCCCACTTTGCAAATCCCAGCGGTCTTAACAATGAACAGCATTATACGAGCGCTGCGGACTATGCGAAGATATGTCAGGCGGCATTTGAGAATGATACCTTCGTCCAGATAGACGGCACGACCTATTACGATCTGCCGCCTATGATACGGCAGCCTGAGGGTGTGCGCGTATATGCTCACCACAGCATGCTCAAGAAGTCCAACGATCTGTATTATGACGGAATTATCGGAGGTAAGACGGGATATACCAGTCTTGCCGGCAATACGCTGGTGACATGTGCGGAGCGTGACAGGCTCAAGCTCATTACGGTCGTACTCAACGGTCACAAGACCCATTATGACGACACAAAGCTTCTGCTTGATTTCGGCTTTGAAAACTTCAAATCACTGTGCCCGGGTGATTACAGGACCAAATACGATACAGTCTTTGACGATATGGATATTACAGGACTGGGGGTGCTCAATGCAGATGTGATATCGACTGCAAAGGACAGCTATATCACACTTCCTAAAGACGCAGAGTTTGAAGACGCACGCACTGTACTGGATTACGATATCAGCGAGGCAGATCCGGAGGAGGCATGCGCCAGGATATTATACCGATATGTCAACAGGGATGTGGGTACGCAATACGTACTCCGCAAGTTCGTACGCGGCGAGACAGCCGTAAAAGTAGGAGCACTTGTAGAGGGCGAGGAGGAGACAGAGGAAGAGCCTGCACCGCTGAGCTTAAGGGACAGATTCCTTGAAAGTCCGTGGTGGGTCAAGGCATTGCTGGCACTCGGGATCGTGGCGGCAGCTACGGGAATCGTATTCCTTATCACCTATCTTACCAACAGGAACAGACGTACCTTCGGATTCCGTTCATCCGGCAGGAGGAGACGTTAAGACCGGGGATGGTCGGGATATTCCTGAGTTCTTCAGGATCGGGCTGTAAGGGAACAATCGGGTACTGACTGCAGGACCGCATGACCGTGGCAGCCGGCATTACATCAAAAATGACATTGCAGACGGAGCAATGTCATTTTTGTATCTTTATCCGGTTTTTGGTCAGATATCCGGGATCCTGTCCGGGCCGTCATTTCTTCTTCCTGCTCTTTATCTCGTCACGGTAGTCGGATACTGCCTTTGCCTTGGCTTCGCTTACCATCTTGATGGTCTTTACGACGTAGACCTTGTCGTCATCCGTGTGCCTTACGCGGAGCTTGCCCTTAAGGAAGCCGTGCTCCGGGCAGTAGGCAACGCAGTGGTAAAGCCTCTGATTGGATGAAAACCATCCGACTGTCTTTCTGAGCAGTCTGTTGCAGCGGTAGCAGAGCATATCCTTGGTAGTCTTTTCTGCAAAGCATTCTTCCTTGGAATCATAGGCTCGTGACACATATTTTGAGTAGTCAGGGAATACCAGGTATATCTCTTCTTCCGCGCTTGCGGGCAGACGATAGCAGTCAAGAGACATATACGGTCTGAGCTTGTGCATGTCGATCCTCTGCATGACCTGAGCGGTATAGAGAGCATCATTGACTGCACTGTGGAAGCCGCCGTCGTCAATGATATCCAGCTCGTCGACAGCCTTGTCAAGGGGTGCCGCGGTCTTATGGTGGCCCTCTGTGTGCATGGTATATAGCTTCTGGATATCATAATACAGAAGAGGATATGGCAGCGGACTGTCGACATTGAAATAAGTCATGTTGCGCTCAAGCTGAGGCAGGTCCATCTCTCCCCAGGTGCAGAAGATAGGCTTTTCTCCCTCCATATAGCACCAGTCAAAAAACTCGGAACATGCCTGATTAAAGGTGCATCCGCTCTGACGGAGCTCCTTCACGCCAAGATTGACTACTTCCAATACTCTGAAATGTAATTTTTCGTAGACCACCGGACGGATGATGCGGCGAAACGTCGATATTTTACTGAAATTCTCATCGAGCTTTACTGCTCCGATCTCAATAATCTCAAAAGGCAGCCCCGGGACGGAGGCTTCCTTGCCTGTCGCACACTGATTCCATTCAAGATCTAATACAATGTAGGTTTGCATACGGCAGAATTATAGCATATAATAATAAACTATGAAATGGTTTAGAAAATTAGAATTGAAACATGGGCAGAGCGCGGTCAGAAATCTGATGATCGTGCTTTGTGTGATGTATGCGGCAGGCTGGGTCATTCAGCTGGTTGAAGGAATGATCTATTATAATTACATGACACTGACGGCAGCTGATGTTCTGCATGGTCAGGTCTGGAGACTTGTGACCTGGCTTATGTATCCGCCGTCGGTCAACCCGGTCTTCGGACTTATCATGATATATGTATACTGGACCATCGGGCGGGATATTGAGTATGCCTGGGGTTCCTTCCAGTTTGACTGGTTCATCATCCAGGGAGTGATATTCCATATCATCGGGGCGTTCCTTCTGTATCTGAGGTACAGGACAGGAGGCGTGCTGATTATGCTTACCCCGGTAAACTTCAGCCTTTCAATCCTGCTGGCGTTTATGGCAAGCTATCCGGATGCACAGTTCCTGCTGTTTTTTGTTGTTCCGGTCAAGGCAAAATACCTCGGTGCGTTTTATGCAGTGATGACAGTGCTTAATTTTATCCAGGGGAGTGCGGGAGAAAGAACCGAGATAATAATATCCCTGATCAACGTATTGGTATTTCTGGTCATTTCCGGCAGGGCAGCATCAATAACAGACAGATTCAGAAAGAGATAATTATGGCAAAGATCAAAACAGCAGCAGTAAAGAGTGAAAAGAAGAAAGCCGGCTTCATGCAGGTGATTGCCGGAATATGGATGGTGGCAATGCTGGCAGTATTTCCGCTTTATTTTCAGGAGGCATATGCCGATATGCTCAATGCAAAGTATGGCTGTATGCTTGCCGCAGACGGGATATTGCTGGGAGCCTTTCTGATATGGGTGATTGCCGGACGCAGAGTAACGAAATATTATGCAGAGATGAGATCCTGCGCCGATCCGGAAACGGGCAGATGGTTCGGAAACTGGTTCAGAAAGACCTTTAATCTGCCGGATATTTTCGTCCTGGCTTTTTTGGTGGTAGTAATAATCTCAACGCTGCAGTCAGCTCCGTATATGTATTCCGCAATATTCGGCAATGAAGGAAGATGGGTGGGCACGATCACACTGGTACTGTGGTGTCTTACCTTTTTTGTGGCATCGAGACATTTCAAATTCAGCTACGGATACGTGTATGCATTCCTTATCGCTACTCTGATCGCTACGCTGTGGGCGATCTCAGATTATTTTGATATGGATATCCTGCATTTCAAGTTCGGAATAGATTCGACGGCTTATGCAATATTTGTATCGACTATCGGAAATATCGATTCGTATGCCGGCTTTGCATCGATCCCGATGGCATTTGCAGGTATATTGTTCATACTCAGCAAAAAGGGCATTATCAGTCGTATCTTTTTCTGGATATGCTTTGCTTCGGCAGCAATGTCCATGATCACATGCTCGGCAGACAATGCATATCTTTCCTTTGCAGTGTTCTTTGCATTTGCACCTCTGGCTGCAGCAAGGACAAGGGCAGGGATAAGGAGATACCTGACAGCGCTTGCTACATTTGTTACTGCTATGGTACTGGTAGGCTATCTTAATGACAGGCTGGAGGGTACGGTAGTAATGTCCGGGAACGAACTTGTAGATATTACGGCAGGGATCCCGGCAGTAAGATGGATCGCCGTGATACTCTGGTGTGCAGCGGCAGTATTGCTTGTATATGATGTGATCATCAGGAAATATCCCAATGATACTCCGGCACCGCGGGCAGTACATACCGTGTGGATAGTGATCCTGATCGCGGGGATAGCCGGTCTGACTGCTGTGACCATCTACGCAAACGTACATCAGGATGCTCTGCCGGAAGTGCTGATACCGCTTAAATCTTATCTGGTATTCTCGGATGAGTGGGGTACATGGAGAGGCTATATCTGGAAGTATCTGCTTAATATTTATTCAAAGCTTCCGCTAATACATAAGATATTCGGCGCAGGACCTGAGACGGCCTCGATTTATTTATTCAATAACGCATATTTTGCAGTAGCGGATAAGACCGGAATGATGTTTGATACGCCTCACAACGAATGGCTGATGATGCTTTTCAATCTCGGCCCGTTCGGACTGCTGAGCTATCTGTGCATCCTTATTTCACCGGTAATAATGGCATTCCGCAGAAGTGTAAGGAAGTATTATCCGATAGTGCTGGCAGTGGGCTTTGTATGCATCTGCCATCTGGCTGAGAGCTTCACAAATATCACTGCTCTTATGGAGCTGCCGATAGTCTTTGCGCTTTTGGCAATGGCTCAGAGTCTCTTTACGGGTGAGGAGTATAACAGATGAAGGTAATTGTTGCAGGCTGCGGTAAGGTAGGCGCAACCATAGTCGAACAGTTAAGGAGCGAAGGACACGAGATAGCTGTCATTGATACTCAGAATGAGGTCATTGACAGGATAACCAACACCTATGATGTCATAGGTGTGGTGGGCAATGCAGCAAGCTGCGGAGTACAGAAGGAAGCCGGAGTAGAGGATGCAGACCTTCTCATTGCAGTAACAAACTATGATGAAGTAAATATGCTCTGCTGCCTGGTAGCTAAAAAGGCCGGTGACTGTAAGACGATAGCCAGAGTAAGAAATCCTGTCTATAATCAGGAGATACTTTTTATTAAGGATGAGTTAGGACTTTCAATGGTGGTTAATCCGGAGCTTTCTGTTGCCCGTGAGATATCAAGGATACTGCGTTCACCCAATGCCATCAACATCGAGACATTTTCAAGAGGCAAGATAGAGCTTACGGAATTCATCATTCCTGAGGGCTGCCTGCTTGACGGTATGAGTATCATGGATGTACGCCGCAGGATACAGCCCAATATGATCATATGCGGTGTGGAACGTGGTGATGAGGTCGTCATCCCCAACGGAGCCTTTGTGCTTAGGAGCAATGATATAATCAATTTCGTAGCGGCTCCCAATGATGCCAAGCAGTTCTTCATAGCAATAGGACTTGATGCTCTCAGGATCAAGGATGTGATGATCGCGGGAGGCGGCACTATTGCATATTACCTCACCGGGATGCTCTCGGGCTTTGGCATGAATGTCAAGATCATCGAGAAGGACAAAAAGAAATGCATGAAGCTCACAGAGGTCAATGCAACCATCATCAACGGAGATGCGACTGACCAGGAGCTTCTGATCGAGGAGGGCATAGAGAACGTAGATGCATTCGTGTCTCTCACCGGTATGGATGAAGCCAATATCTTTCTGTCGCTTACAGCAAGGGAGCTTAATCCGTCTGCCAAGACAGTTACAAAGTCCAACCACAGATCCTTTGTGTCCATCATAGGCAAGCTCAATATGGATGCCATGGTATATCCCAAGGATATGACGGCGGAATCCATAGTACGCTATGTACGGGCTATGCAAAACGGTATGGGCAGCAATGTCGAGACTCTTTACAAGATAATCAGAGGCAAGGTGGAGGCACTGGAATTTATCATCCGTAAGGATACAGAGATCAAAGATGTGCCTCTCAGCGAGCTGCCTATCAAGTCCAATCTTCTCATCGCTGCCATATACCGCAGGGGATCAGTCATCTATCCCGACGGACAGACTGAGCTGAAGGAAGGTGACAGGGTAGTAGTGATCACAACAGTAACGGGAATTGATGATATAAAGGATATTATCGAGGAAGTCTGATGAATCATTCAGCAATAAGAGGAATATTAGGCGTAGTATTGAAATTTGAAGCGGCATTTCTGATGGTGCCCTGCATTGCTGCGCTGATCTACGGTGAAAAGCAGGGAATATGGTTTTTTGCTGTAGCCGTAGGCTGCTTTATCACGGGCTGGCTTCTGGCGCGCGGATACAGGAATGACAGAGAGTTTTTTTCCAAGGAAGGCTTTACTATCGTGGCACTCAGCTGGATAGTGATGTCAGTGGCAGGTGCGCTGCCCTTCACACTCAGCGGTGAGATACCCAACTATATCGATGCACTGTTTGAGACGGTCTCAGGCTTTACGACTACAGGAGCAAGCATACTGCTGGATGTTGAGGCTCTGTCGCATACTGCTCTGCTGTGGAGGAGCTTCACACACTGGATCGGAGGGATGGGTGTTATCGTCCTTGTGCTTGCAATACTCCCGTCCGGAGGCGGTCAGAGCATGCATCTTATGCGTGCCGAAAGCCCCGGCCCGTCAGTCGGAAAGCTTGTGCCAAGGATGAAGGATTCGGCCAAGCTGCTGTACATGATTTACCTTATCCTCACACTGACCCAGATCGTTATCCTGCTCATAGCAGGCATGCCGCTCTTTGATTCACTGTGTACAGCATTCGGCACCGCCGGTACCGGAGGCTTCGGGATCAAGAATGACAGCTTCGCAGGCTACTCTGCACTGATCCAGGTGATCACTGCGGTATTTATGATACTTTTCGGAGTCAATTTCAATGCATACTATTTCCTCACTACAAAAAACAATAAAAAGCAGGCATTCCGTATCGAGGAAGTAAGATGGTATTTTGCCATCATTGCATTCGCAGTCATCGTGATCACCATTAACATACTCAGTATGTGTACCGGCTTCTGGGATGCACTGAATAAGGCCTTCTTCCAGGTAGGTTCGATAATCACGACCACAGGCTTTGCAACCGATGATTTCAATCTGTGGCCGGCACTTTCAAAGACTATACTTGTGGCACTTATGTTTGTGGGCGCGTGTGCCGGAAGCACGGGCGGAGGCATCAAGGTCAGCCGTATCGTGATCATGCTCAAGACGGTAAGGCATGAGGTGCTTAAGTATATCCATCCGCGCAGCGTCAATTCAGTCAAGCTTGAGGGCAAGGTGCTGGACAAGAACGTGATGCGTGGCACGACGGCCTATCTGCTTACCTACTGTGCGATCTTCATGGCATCGATTATACTTATTTCCATCGATGATTTTGATTTCACCACCAACTTCACGGCAGTGGCTGCGACCTTCAACAACATCGGTCCGGGACTTGAGGTGGTAGGTCCGACGGGGACATTCCATTACTACAGCTGGTTTTCCAAGATAGTGCTGATGTTTGATATGCTCGCGGGAAGGCTTGAACTATATCCGATGCTGGTATTGCTCAATCCCTCGATCTGGAAAGGAAAGAGATGAGACTCAGACATATTAAGGGATGTGAGGACTTTGTCAATAATCATCCGCTTACGATAACAAAGCCGGAAGAAAAGAGGGGCAGCTGGCCCCACCCGCTTCATGTGGAGATAGGCATGGGCAAGGGACGGTTCATACGTGAGATGGCCAAGGCAGATCTGGATACGTACTTTCTTGGTATAGAAAGGTACGAGAGTGTGCTCCAGAAGGCCATAGAGCGCAAGGAAAAGGATGAAGCTGAAGGGTACACCAATAAGAACATCAATTTCGTGTGCATGGATGCGGAGCTCCTGCCGACTGTATTTGGCGAGGGTGAGATAGACAAGATATACCTTAACTTCTCTGATCCGTGGCCAAAGGCAAGGCATGAAAACAGACGTCTCACTTCACCAAAGTTCATGGGCATATATGATAAGGTGTTGAAGAGTGACGGGACAGTAGAGTTCAAGACGGACAATGAGACTTTATTCGACTACTCATTGGAAGCAATACCTTCAGCTGGCTGGGAGATCATATATGTGACCAGAGACCTGCATAATGAAGATGTGCCCAATATCATGACAGAGTACGAAGAGA
>DCHJ01000026.1:0-12999 GCA_002314805.1 Lachnospiraceae bacterium UBA1755
GGATAATTCTGAAAGCTGTGCAGAAATAACTGCACAGCTTTTAGCTTGTTTTTTAGTATTCGATGTAAGCTCTTAATGGACAGAGTTACATTATAACAGTGTCAGATAAGTTATGTAAAAATTGCTGCTCTTAAGACTTGCCTGCCATATATACTTTTATGGCTAATTCAGGGATACAGGTCCGGCCCGCGGGTTCTCAGAGCATGGCACACATTATCGAAAGAGGAAAAACACATGAGATTTAGAAAGTGGATTTCAGTAATATTGACTGCACTGATGATCGCAGGTACAGTGTCGGCTTCTTTTCCGCAGACTGCATTTGCGGCATCCAATAATGATCTGAGAAAACGGGTAGTAGGTCTGGCAGGGATAACGGATGCAAGCATGAATGTGAATGATGCTGTCACAAGAGGAAAGTTTGCATATATGCTGGCCAGAGCATCCAAGTACAGAGACACACTGACCGCTTCAAGCAATATTTCGATATTCAAGGATGTACCGGCAGCGTCTGAATATGCATCGGCAATAAGGATATGTGCCGAGCATGACTGGATGAGTGCATTCCTGGGCGGTAATTTCAAGCCTGATCAGGCTGTGACTCTTGCAGAGGCTGAGAAGGGTATTCTGGGGCTTTTGGGATATTCATCTGCTGATTTTCAGGGGGATCAGTACAATATGCGGCATGCCCTGGCGGCGTCACTGGATATTCTTGAAAACATAGAGAAATCAGCAGCCGATCAGCTCACAGGAACGGACTGTATCAATCTGTTTTACAATCTCCTGAGATGTAAGACAACGGACAATAAAGATTATGTGACGCTGCTCGGAGGTACTCTGGGAAGTGACGGTGAGGTCAATGCGGCAAGCTTTACAAAAGATACCTCACTTAAGGGACCGAAGTACTTCTATAAGACTACAGGTATCAACAAGTTTAATTCATGGCTGCCCTTTGCCGCTAAGGACGGAACAATGTATATCAACGGTGAGATAAGCAGCTATGAATCCTTGAAGAACCTTATAAACGACAGCGGTGCGGTATGCTATTACAATTCCTCGGCCAAGGTTGTCTGGGCATACAGCTGTGACGGGTCTCTGAGGAACGGCAAGGGTGCTGTGAGAGGTATGATAACAGGAATAGAGTACAACAGCGCGGATACGCTTACTCCTTCAGCGGTAGTGATAGATGAATGCCAGACCTTCAAACTTACAACTTCGGATATGCAATTTGCATTCAGCATATACGGAAGCTGCAAGGTAGGTGAGACTGTCACGATCATCTACAATGCGATTGAGGATGAGACAGGAACGTATGACGGAACAGTTGTCGATTATATTTACGGTGAATAGGTGAGAGAGATAATGGACCTGAAGGAAAATATTGATAGTATCAGGGTTAAGACAGCAAAAAAGGGCTGGAGTAAGAAAAAGAAAATTATAGCGGGTATTATCGCCGGCGCGGTCATCGCCGGCGGAGCTGCAGCGGCCGTTCTCCTTACCGGCTGGAAGCCGGGAGCGGGTGCCTCCAAAACGGGTGAGGCTGCGGTAAATACCGCGAGAGTGCAGAGGATGGATCTGACATCGGAGATATCATCCTCAGGCACTGTTGCGGCAAAGAATGCATACAATATCACTGCACTGGTTTCCGGAGAAATCATTAAAGCTGATTTTGAAGAAGGTGATACTGTAAAAGAGGGTCAGGTCCTGTACAGGATAGATGCAACATCCATGGAGTCGAAGCTTAAGTCAGCCAGGAATTCTCTGGAACGTGCCAGGGAGAGCTATAATGAGGCCATGGAAGACTACGAGGAAGCACTGGAGGTATATGCAGATAATACTTATAAGTCCAAGCGTTCCGGATATATCACCAGGCTTTATATCGAACCGGGGGATAAGGTGTCTTCCAATACACAGCTGGCAGACCTGTACAATGAGCAGCAGATGAAGGTTAAGATCCCGTTCCTTTCAGGTGAAGCAGCACATATCGGAGGAGGAAACGGAGCTGTGCTTACTCTTACCGATACAGGAGAACAGCTTGGGGCATCAGTCTATTCGGTAAGCAACATGGATGAAGTATTGGATGGGGGACGCATCGTACGGTACGTGACCTTCAGCGTACAGAATCCCGGAGGACTTACTTCGGAAATGACAGCTACAGCAGCCGTAGGAGGCCTTATGTCAGCCGGTGCAGGCAGCTTTGAAGCATGGACAGATACTAAACTGAACTGCGATATTACTTCTGCAGTCGAGGTGGGTAAGCTGCTTGTGCATGAAGGAGATTTTGTCAGTGAGGGTACCCCGATCTTTGAAATGACTGAGGACAGTGCGGCGAAACTCATCAAGACCTATAAGGATGCGATGGATAATGCACTGGAAAAAATGGAGTCGGCGCAGCAGACTGTTGATTCATCCACCGAGACATATAATGAGTATACGATCACTTCTCCGGTAGATGGAAAAGTGATCACAAAAACATATAAGGTCGGAGATAAGGTGGGTGGAGGCAATAACTCAAGTGCCACGACACTGGCTGTAATTTATGACATGAGTGAATATGTCTTCGAGATGTCGGTTGATGAGCTTGACGTGCTCAATGTGCAGGTGGGACAGTCAGTACGCGTGGAAGCCGACGCCTTTGAGGATGAGGAATTCTCGGGCAGGGTCACTAATGTAAGTATGGTGAGCTCTGCATCCAACGGGGTATCCACATACCCGGTGACGGTCACACTTGATGATACATATGAACTCCTTCCCGGCATGAATGTTGATGGATATATTGTGCTGGCTGAATCCGAAAATACGCTTGTGGTTCCGTCGGATGCACTTATGAGAGGAAATCAGGTGTACGTCCGGGATGAAAGCGTGACGGAGGCGGTGGGTGTTGTACCGGCAGGCTTCAGGGCTGTTGATGTTGAGACGGGACTTACAAATGAGGATTACGTTGAGATCCTGAGCGGATTAAATGAAGGAGACGAGGTATATGTCCCCGAAACTTCGGATTCAGGTATGTTTGGATTCATGAACGGAATGTCTGGCGGCGGAATGCCCGGCGGAGGAATGTCAGGCGGAGGACCGCAGGGAGGTTCCGGCAGCGGAGGACCCGGCGGCGGAGGACCCGGCGGCGGAGGTGGAAGACCATAATGTCCAAAGGATCAGAGATAATTACCAATGAGATAAGTAATACGATGGACCGGTCTGGGGATCAAACGATGGATCGTACCATGGACCAGACCATGTATCAGACCATAGATCGAAAAACGGCTCACCTTATTGAAATGACAGGAATATGCAAGTTTTATGAGATGGGTGATGAGACCGTCAGAGCCAATGATAATATTAACCTTATTGTGGAAAAGGGAGAATTCCTGTCCATCGTAGGAAAATCAGGATCAGGAAAGTCAACCCTCATGAATATTATCGGTGCTCTTGATGTACCGACATCCGGCACGTATCTTCTTGACGGAGAAGACGTGGGCAGGATGAATGATAATCAGCTTGCTGATTTCAGAAACAGAAAGATCGGATTTGTCTTCCAGCAGTATAATCTGCTGCCCAAGCTTACCGTGCAGGAAAATGTGGAGCTGCCCCTCCTGTATGCAAAGGTAAGCAGAAAAGAGCGGTCCGAAAGAGCAATGGAGGCTCTTGTGAGAGTCGGGCTGGAGTCAAAGGCATCAAATATGCCCAACCAGCTGTCAGGTGGACAGCAGCAGAGA
The DNA here is from genome assembly GCA_002314805.1 of Lachnospiraceae bacterium UBA1755. Classification (GTDB taxonomy): domain Bacteria; phylum Bacillota; class Clostridia; order Lachnospirales; family Lachnospiraceae; genus Darwinimomas. The sequence goes on from DCHJ01000026.1 coordinate 3,711, forward strand.
GTCTCCATTGCCAGAGCACTGGCAGGTTCACCGTCGATCCTCCTCGCGGACGAACCTACCGGGGCTCTTGATTCAAGGACAAGCATTCAGATACTGGAATTCTTTAAACAGCTGAATGAAGAAGGAAATACTGTCATCATGATTACACATGACAGCTCAATTGCCCTGCAGGCAAGACGTGTAGCAAGGATAACAGACGGTACTATCGATTTTGACGGAAAGGCAGAGGATTATGCGCGAATCATTTAACCTGGCCCTTAAAAGCATATGGGGCAATAAGATGCGCTCATTTCTTACTATGCTGGGAATCATTATCGGTGTGGCAGCGGTCATAACACTGGTGAGCCTTGTCAACGGATACATGGGCTATATGACCGAGAGCTTCACCAGCATGGGAACCAATCAGATCAACGTTAATCTGATGAATATGTCCACACGGTTTGTGACCGAAGAGGATATGTATGATTTCTATGATGAACATCAGGATATTTTCATACAGATGACACCTTCAGTACAGGTCAGCGGCAGTGTCAAGGCCGGCAGCGAACAGCTTTCATCAACCTCCGTTACAGGTGTCAGTGAGGAATATGCGGATATGAAGGGCTATAAGATGGAGACAGGCAGATTTATCTCCTATCCGGATATTTCTACAAGACAGAAGGTCGCAGTGATAGGATATTTCGATGCATGTCAGTATTTCGGAAGCCCCGAAAATGCCATCGGTCAGAAACTGAAGATCAACGGATATGCATTTTTCGTGATCGGCGTTGTGCAGCGTCAGGACGAGGACGAACTGGAAGAAGGCGGTAGTGATGACTTTGTATTGATACCATATTCGGTGGCATGCAAGATGAGCAGGAGCAGTATTCCATCCAATTATACGTTTGCCACAAAGGACACCTCCGTGTCGGAGGAGGCAGCAGATATCCTGGAGACATACCTGGAAGAGGTATACAGAAATGATGATCTGTATACTGTTACCGCCATGAGCGAGCTGCTGGATTCACTGAATGAAATGATAGCCATGATGAGTCTTCTTCTCGGAGGAATAGCCGGTATATCGCTTTTGGTGGCCGGTGTTGGTGTAATGAACATCATGCTGGTGTCCGTAACTGAAAGAACCAGAGAAATCGGCATACGTAAGGCTCTGGGAGCGAGACGCAGTGTAATAATGCAGCAGTTTGTCATTGAAGCGGCGCTGACCAGTGTGCTGGGAGGTCTGCTTGGAATAGCACTTGGAAGTGCCATTTCGATAGTAATAGGACCGATGCTGCTGCAGACGGAAACACCGCCTACTGCAGGTGCAGTCATCATATCTTTCGGTGTGTCAGTTGCCATAGGTCTGATATTCGGATACATGCCTGCAAGCAGAGCAGCAAAGCTTAATCCAATTGATGCATTAAGGAGCGAATAATGAAAAAAATAAGTGTGGTGTTTTTGACTATAGCAGTGATGCTGTGTGCAAGCTTTACGGCATATGCAGATTGCTGCTGGGATGATAATAACTATGGGCTCAAGGCGACCTGGGATCAGTTAAGTTCAAAAGGAACACTGTATCTGTATAAAGGAGATTCATATAAGGTCGGAAACAAGATCACTGTGTCTAAGGATACGGCCTCTTACGATTTTTCAGAGCATATAAGGAACATGGGTCCCGGCACATATCATTTTGAAATAACAGATCAGGCAGGAAGGACATGGAGATCAGAAAACTATCAGGTCAGTGAGGATATGGCGGAATCCTTCGGCAGGCTGACGTGGTATAAGGAGCATGGCAGCTGGGTACTGAGAAATTTTAAGGGGGCTGCGGTGACCGGATGGCAGTATGTCGATGGAAAGTGGTATTATCTTGATCCTGAAAACGGAAAATGCCTGATGAATACATATACCCCGGATGGGTATTATGTGGGAGAGGACGGTGCCTGGATCCCGGACAAATGATATCAGACAAGTGATCCCGGGCAAGAGATATCAGGCTCAAGTGCCATTTTTGCCATATCGGACGGATAGTCGCCGACCGGCAGCGGACAATCTGCCGGAGAAAACATTTTTGCCGTATCGGACGTATAGTCGGTTAAAATGCATGACGTTTGACCGATGCGTTTTCAGAAAGTGTTTTGTATTCTACGTAAACAGACACCGAAAAACTGCAATTCAGCAATTTTTCGGTGTCTGTTTTGATGGTTTGATATGAAACCCTGAAGAATACGGTTTATATCACGCCGCGCACATAAGTGATAAGCTCCTCGATCGGAAGAGGCTTTGCAAAATAGTAGCCCTGAGCCAGAAAGTCACCGTATTTACGGGCTTCTCTCAGTACTTCTTCGTTTTCGATGCCCTCGAAACATATGGTGTAGTGATTTCCGGAAGAGGACCGCCCGGAGACAATGGTATTGGCAAAGAGACGGTAGTTTTCGCGGTCCCTTAATTCCTGTACGAAGTCTTTATCAAGCTTGATCTCATCTACCGGGATATTCATAAGGAGATTGATGGTTGAGTAGCCGGTACCAAAATCATCGAATGCAACGAGTATGCCTTTGCTTCGGAGCTTTGCAATTCTTTTTGAAAGGAAGTTGAAGTCCATTTCCTTGCATCGCTCAGTGAGCTCAAGAACCAGATTGCCGGGATCGCAGTCATATTTTTGCAGAATAGAAAGTACATTACTGATAAAGCTGCGATCCTGAAGCTGAAGTGCAGTAATGTTTACGCTGATCTTAAACTTCGGTATCATCTCGCGGACTCTTTTAGCATCCCTGACTGCCCACTCGAGTATGCTGAGTCCCAGACGGTAATAGCAGGGGTCATTCTCGAGGAATGCAATATATTGTCTGGGTGGGATCACTCCGAAAACAGGGTGAATCCATCTGAGCAGAGCTTCAGCACCTACGGTTTCGCCGTTTGACATATCAATAATCGGCTGGTAGTACAGCTGGAAGTGTTTCTGATCTGCAAGAGCATCTGCATGGATCATGGCGAGAAGCGAAACATCAGTATCGGTCTGAGTATCGTGGGCACCATGATAGAACACAAGATTGTTTCTCTGATTGGAGTGTGACTCTTCTGTAGCAAACAGAAGTCCGCTTCGTATCAGCTGGATGCAGCAGGACTCTCCTTTATTGATATATGCACCGCCCGAGATGAATACAGGGACACGGATGGATGTGACATCAAGTCCGGCGGCCAGCCTGCCGGATATTTTGCTGTAATAGTCTTCAACCGTCTGTTCATCGTATGTATCGAGCAGGATAGTGAAATTCACAGAATCCTGACAGAATACGTTATCTTTGCTGCCAATCTCATCAGTCAGTATCATGGAGATCGTTTTAAGCAGTTTGTTGCCTTCATTATATCCGTACAGCATATCTATCCGGGCAAAGTTATTAAGCCTGAGCTTTAATACTGAGAATGGTGTGCCGCGGTCAGTAAGCTTATAGATTCTGGACGTCAGCTCATCATAGTTTTTGAGGCCTGTGACAGGATCGGTATTGTCGTCCAATCCGTGGTTGACAATGAATCCGGAAAAATAAGTGATGCCGCTGCTGGAATCACGGTATATGGAACCGCGGCAGGATATCCTCACATATTCACCATCTATTCTCCTTGCAAAGCAGTCATAGTGATGATATCTCTGACGTTTATTGATTACATCGAGCAGGTCGTTCACGTAGCCTTCCACATAGTCCGGCTGGATCCTGCATTTCCAGATGGAAAGGAAGTCGGCAAAAAATTCGTCATCTAATCCGAAGTATGAGCTCCATTCCGGAGATATTCTTGTGACATTGGTTTCCATATTCGTGATGAACGGATAGCTTCTGTCATTGGCGGCGCATAAAGCATCAAAAATCTTATCGGTAAGGCCTGAATAGTTGATTTTGGTTCCCACAGCGGAAGAAACGCTGTCTTTACGGCTTTTAGCTGCTGCCTTATTACAGTACATGGCATAATCTGCAGTCCGTACAACATCCTTAAGACTCTGGTTGCTGGACGAGGATACAGCATATCCGACAGAAATTGCCACCGTGTAGCCGGATCTCATGGAAATCCGGTTACATTCGGAATGCAGTTCATTTATTTCATTTACAATGATCGCTACATCAGTTCTGTTATAGTAAACGAGAAATTCATCTCCTCCGATCCTGTAGATCGCAGAGCAGTGCTTCATACACTGCTTCATTGATTTAGCGATAAGAGTGATATAATTATCTCCTTCGGCATGCCCGAAGCGATTATTTACTACACGGAGATTGTTAAGATCTATGAAAACAAAGCAATAGTCATTATTCGGGTCTTTTTGGAAATGCCGGTCAAAGCGGTCGATATCTTCCTCATAGGAGCTCCGTGAACGTACGCCGGTCAGAGCATCAAACAAAGCTTTCTGTCTGAATACGGATACCGGGTTTTCCAGTGAGAAGAAGAATCCGACTGTAACGATGGTAACCGCACTGCCGGTAAAGAGTATGCTCGGCCATATTATCTGACATACCTCTGCGATCATAAGTACCAGCATCATAGGAATGAGGGCACTCTTTATGGAAGGTGTCATAATATTCATATGAGTCAGAATCATTAATATTGCGCAGCTGAAGAACAGAAAAGCCAGACCATATCCTACGATAGCTGCCGGACCTGCGCTTGAACAGGTACCAATCGTCTGAATATAATATATTCTCAGGAACGGAAGGCAGCATATATAGATCGAAATAAGTATATGCCCGAGAGCGTATAATTTTTTCGCATATCCGGGGTAGCAGATCGCAATGACATAGTTGACTATTTCATTGGAAAAGAAGATGGCTGAAAGGTAGAAAAATACATGGCAGATCCAATTGAGCCACAGTGGAACGGTGTCAGTTTGGTTTACAGTGAGCACCGTGATGATATCAAAGACAACATGAATCAACGCAAAAAACAGCAGCCTGTTGAAAGCTTTACTCTCACTGCTTATATTATATGAACGCGAGGTGAAATACAGGAACACCAGGATAACCAGGCATACCAGCTCACACCTGAGAATTAACACAGGAAACATGCTGCCGACCTCTCTGAGTTGAACTATCTGTATGTATGCAGAAAAAGATATATACTAAATATATGGAATTATAGCGGAAAAGTAAAGCGTTGCAGAGATAAATATACGATTGCCGGGAAAATCAGCAGTCAATAGCGAGGAAAAACTGTATCGATCAGCCCCGTGAACTTATCTTCGGCTTATTTCCGGCTTGTTTCCGGAGGAAGGTATTGATTGAACTGAAGGCGATGCGATAGTATACTTGATAGGGTCAATGTCGCAGGCTGCGGGTGTGAAGGAATCAGCGGTTCCATATGAGACCAGACATAATATGGGAATGCGCAGAGCAGTCGGACGAAATATCAAAGCATCACCGGCAGACAGAATGAATAGCAGGAACAGGCAGGGATCTGAAAGGAAGAGGAACTATGAGGAAAGCAAAAGGAATAGATATTACAAGACCGCCACAGAAGGCATATCCGTTTCTTATGCCTGTTGTGTGGATGCTGGCAGGCGTGTATTCATTACTGGGCAGAGGCACAGTGATAGAGAAGCGTGATCCCGGGAATATCAGACCGCCATATCTGCTGCTCTCAAATCATGCTTCCATGATAGATTTTGCGATAGCTGCGAGGGTGACCTTTCCATACCGTATCAACTGGGTCATCTCAGTTGAGGAGTTTGTGGGAAGAGACTGGGCGCTGCGCGGAATAGGCGGCATGTATAAGCGCAAGTTCACAGCTGAGATGGTGTTTATCAGGCATATGGTCGAGGTCCTGAAGAAAAGAAAAAGGATATGTGTCATGTATCCTGAAGCACGTTTCAGTCTGGCGGGGGTAAACGAGAGGATCAGCTCAGGAATAGGAAAACTGGTAAAGATGTCCGGGTGTCCTGTTGTGGTGGTGATCGAATACGGCAGCTTCCTGAGAGAGCCTCAGTGGAATAAAAAACCGGCAAGAAAGGTTCCGGTCCGGGCAGTGGAGTCTGTAGTAGTAAGCAGTGATGAAGTTAAGACTCTGTCAGCAGAAGAGATCCAGAATAAGATCGAAAAAGCAATCGTATACGATGATTATAAGTGGCAGAGAGAAAACAGAATAAGAATCAACAGCAGAAAACGGGCACACAATATTCACAGGATCCTGTATCAATGTCCTGTATGTAAAAAAGAGTTTGGCATGAACAGCAAAGACACAGATATCTGGTGTGAGGAATGCGGAGCCCGCTGGACTATGGATGAATACGGTGTACTTCACAGCAACAGCGGCAATGGTGTCTTTGACAATGTCCCGGACTGGTACCGCTGGGAAAGAGAAAATGTAATAAAGGAAGTTAATGACGGTGAGTACAGATTTGAGGATGATGTACGGATCGACAAGCTGGTGAACTTTAGTAAAGGCTTTGAAAAAATCGGCATGGGAAAGATGGTTCAGGATGGATCCGGGATCACAGTGCAGAGCAGGCTTGACAGCGGAGAGGATTTTCTGCTGCACAGAACAGCTCAGAGCATGGAATCCTGTCACATCGAATATGATTTCAGGAAACGCGGAACGTATCAGAGAGGACCGGCGATAGATCTGACCGATAAAGAGAACACCTATTTTGTATTTCCGGTGAATAAGGGGAAGCATCTCACGAAGATCCACTTTGCCACAGAGGCACTTTATGATAAGAGTATCGAAACAAAGAAGGTATTGCGAGATACTGATTGAGTGGATTGAAGATAGAAAAATCCATACGGATCCATACGGAAATACACACAAAATACAGACTGAAGCAAATTTAGAAAACAAAGGAGAGGGATGCTATGATAGGAAATAAGAAGGTTGCACTGGGAATCGAGTTCGGTTCCACCAGGATCAAATCAGTACTTATCGACATGGATCATAAGGTACTGGCGGGAGGTTCTTACACTTGGGAAAATTCTCTGGAGAATAATCTATGGACCTATGGGCTGGACGAGGCTATAACGGGACTCCGGGCAAGCTATGCAGATCTGGCAGGGGAAGTCAGAGAGAAGTATGGGCAGGAGCTTACGGAGGTCGAGGCTCTCGGCATCTCCGGGATGATGCATGGCTATCTCGTCCTTGATAAGGAATGCAGGCAGATATTCCCATTCCTTACATGGAGGAATACCAATACGGGCAGGGCAGCAGATAAGCTCTCGGAGCTTCTTGATTTCAACATGCCCATGCGCTGGAGTGTCTCACACCTGTATCAGCAGATACTTGAGGATGCGGAGCATGTTGCCGAGATCGGCCATCTGCTGACACTGGCAAGCTATATACACTATCTGCTGACAGGCAGGGCTGTGGTAGGTATCGACGAGGCATCAGGTATGTTCCCGTTTGATTCTGTCGCAATGGGATATGATGCAAAGCGGATGGCAAAATTCGACGAACTGATAGCAGATAAGAATTATCCGTGGGGCGGTCTCATCAATATCCTTCCGACCCCGGTCCCGGCAGGCGGAGATGCAGGTGTACTCACCGAGGCAGGAGCCAGACTTATCGATCCCAGCGGTAAGCTTAAGGCGGGATGCGTGATGGCTCCTCCGGAGGGAGATGCAGCAACAGGCATGGTATGCACCAATGCGGTAGGCGCAGGCACAGGCAATCTCTCGGCAGGCACATCGACCTTCCTTATGTTTGTGCTTGACAGGGAGATGAGCAGACCATACAAGGAGATAGACATCGTCAACACCCCCGGCGGAAAACCGGTGGCAATGATCCATCTGGGCAACGGAGCATCAGAGATCGACGCGTGGGTAAATATGTTCAGAGAAGTAAGCGAGAGAGCAGGGCAGCCGATAGATATGGGTAAGCTCTATGAGGTCGCTTTTTCAGCAGCACTTGAGGGAGAAGCTGATGCGGACAATGTCCTTGTATACAATTATCTTGCAGGCGAAGCTGTTATGGACTGTCCCGAGGGCAGGCCGCTTATTGTGAGAAGGCCTGAATCGAAACTTTCGCTTGCCAATTTCATGAGATCCAATATCTACGGAGTTTTTGCTTCCATAGCAAGTAAAAACAGGATCTTTGATGCAGAGCATGTTGAGAGAAAATCTCTGACCGGCCACGGCGGACTGTTTAAGACGACTAATGCTTCACAGCGTTTTCTGTCGGCAGCTCTCAATGTGCCGGTGACAGTCAATATAAATGCAGGAGAAGGCGGACCCTACGGTATGGCTCTCCTCGCAGCATATCAGATCGATCATGAAGACGGTGAGACCATTGAGGAATACCTGGCAGACAAGGTGTTCAGCAACGTAGAATCAACTACGGTTATGGCATCCGACGAGGATGTGAAGGGGTATGCGAAGTATCTTAAGTCATATGAATCAGCCCTGAAGGCAGAGAAGGAAGCAATTAATGATTTCTAATTTTGATCTCGTCAAACTGAGAGTGATGATCAAGGATCTCTACAACGTTACGGGACTCAGGATCACTGTATTTGACAATAACTACGAGGAACTGATCTCATATCCCGAGCCTCTGCCCGAGTTCTGCAGGCTGATAAGGACCTGCGAAGAAGGAACCAGACGATGCCTTGAGTGTGACAGCAAAGGCTGTGAGATCTCCGATATGCAGAACGGAGTGCATATCTACCGGTGCCACGCGGGACTTACAGAGGTCATCACAGCCATGAAGCTCGGCAAGATCAATGTGGGATATCTCTGCTTCGGGCATATTTCACCGACCAGGAATACCGATGAGGCGTGGAAGACGGTTAAGGAAAAGATCAAGGATCTTCCGCTGGATATGAATAAGATGGAACTGGCATTCAGACCCAGAGAATACCTGGAGGACGACTACCTTGAGTCTGCCGCCAATCTTCTTGTGGCGGTCGCCTCCTATGTGTGCGTGACACACCTGGCGACACTCAGGAAGGACGATATGCCGCTCCAGATCGATACGTATATCAACAATAATCTTGATTCCAATCTTGACAGTGAAAAGCTCTGCACACAGTTTGATATGAGCAGAGCAAAGCTTTATCAGATAAGCATGGCCAATTTCGGTATGGGTATCACAGAATATATAAGGAGCCTCAGGGTAAAGAGGGCCCAGTACATGCTGCTTGATTCCAATGATCCCATAAGTGACGTGGCAGCAAAGGTAGGTATCCACGATTACAACTACTTTACAAAAGTCTTCAAGAGAGAGACAGGCATGACTCCCAGTCAGTATCGCAAGAATCTGGAAGTAAAATAGTGTGAGGGAGCAGTATTCCTGTATCATTGCAGGCGCAGCAGTCAACGGACTGAGGTGACAGAAGGCGGAC
>DCHJ01000026.1:13128-22516 GCA_002314805.1 Lachnospiraceae bacterium UBA1755
GAAGGCGGACACGATGATCCTGCATCACTGTAATCACAGCAGTCAGTCTGCGAAATGAGAAAAGTATTAAGAACGGCAGCTTGTATCATTGCCCGTGGGGCGGCAAGCCTGCGGAATGGAGACCAATATGAAGATGAGCCGTATAGTATATGGCTGCGCAGGCAGAGCCATGCTGGAAGGCGAGGATGTATGTGACCTTCTGGATAAGGTGCTTGAGATGGGTGTCAACTGTTTCGACACCGCTGAGAATTACCGGCACAGCGAGGAGTCTCTGGGCAGATGGATAGCGGAAAGAAATGTCCGCAGCAGGATATTCATTATAACCAAGGGCTGCCATCCGTATGACAGAGACAGGGTCACACCCGAAGACCTGCGCGAGGATATCGAGAAGTCTTTCAGAAGACTGCATACCGATTACATCGATATATATATGCTCCATCGTGACGATTCAAAGGTACCGGTGGGACCGCTCGTCGAGGTGCTCAACGAGTACCATAAGGCCGGTAAGATCGGAAGGTTCGGGGGATCTAACTGGACTGTGAAGAGGATACTCGAGGCCAACAGATATGCAGATGAACACGGACTGCAGCCGTTTACCCTTTCAAGCCCGCATTTCGGAATAGGAGTGCAGGCGGAGGACCCGTACGGCGGGAGCGACGGATGTGTCAATATCTCGGGCCCCGGCATGGAAAAGGAAAGAGAATTTTATGAGATAAGTCAGATGCCGGTGTTTGCGTATTCAAGCCTCGGGAGAGGCTTCTTCACCGGACGGGTAAGGTCAGATGCACCGGAAAAGGCAGCAAAAGTGCTGGATGAATTTGCTGTAAAGGGCTACTGCCATCCCGAGAATTTTGAGAGACTCAGGAGGGCAGAGCAGATGGCCGTGGAAAAGAATGCCACTGTATCACAGATCGCTCTCGCATGGCTTCTGAACCAGAAGATGAATGTATTCCCGCTGGTGTCCTCGGGCAGCTTTGACAGGTTTAAGGAGAATTGCGGATCGCTCAATATCAGCATGACACAGGATGAGATCGACTGGCTGGATCTGAAGCTCCAGGAAAGAAAAACGGTACAGTGATTTGTACGGCTTTACGCTAAGGGATCCGGATGAAGGGTAAAAGTGTTATCAGACGAAGCCGCGGCAGCACCTGAAAAAGTACACAGAAGACGCAGTACATCCGAAACCTGCAGAGGTGCGGAAAAAACAGCAGTAGAAAACCCGTCCCGGGTTTCGCTGTGAGATATTCAAGGATGCAGTAAATGCTTTGCATTTATTCTGTCTCATTGATATCCTGGCGGAAAAATCGGGACGGGTCTTATGTTGCTCCGATATCAGTCAATATCAGTCAATATCAATTACGTTGTAGCCGAGGTAATACCTGAATGCATCAGTGAGGACCTTCTTCATATGTCCCTTTGCGATCGCAGTATGATGCTTGAAGCCTCCGCGGGCGAGCTTCTCGAGCTTGCACTGGAGACCGGGGATCTCACAGACACCGGCAACACCGAAGTAGCCGTCTTCAATGACGTCATCTGTCATCTCGGCTTCGGAAACGTAGAGATTGATCTTACCGTCTCTGATCTTGCAGTTAGAGATCGTGCACGGGAATGCCGCGATGCGTCCTTCGTTGGTGCCCCAGCCTGAACCGGGATCGCCCTTGGCAAACATCTTATGCTCAAGTACCGTGCCCTCGCCTGACATAAGTGACTTTGCAACAGGACCGCAGTGGAAGAGGACTACCTTGTCGGGATCATCGCCGTAATTGTTGTTCCAGTCAAGACATGCCGCCGGACCGTCTGAAGCCAGTCTCATGGCAAACATTGCAAGGCAGGATTCAACATCCATTTCGCAGGAAGCTACGATGCCTCTGTCATTAAGCTCTGAAAGAAGCACGCACGGACATACGCGGAGGATCGTCTCCATCTCGTTCCAGCAGCGCAGGCTGATCGCATCAAGGTGATAGGTCTCGATATATCTGTCGATGACAACACCGATCTTGGCGAGGGTGAGCTTGTTGGTTTTCGGAACTGCCTTGAAATTGGTATACTTTTCAAGTACATCAAGCTTTGCCTTAACAGCCTGATCTGTGTCGGCAAGCCTGCCTACCTCGAATACGAGTTCTGAAAGGTCGAAGCTTTCGATGTTGATACCGTATTTCTGACATGCGACCTCGTCGAAGCGGACGGTCTTGAAGGCGGTTGTCCTTGCACCGATCGCACCGATGTTGCAGTCACGCATCTTGTTGACTACGCGGCAGGTCGCAGCAAAATCGTGGAGATCCTGTGCGAACTCGCTGCTGAGCGGATCAACCACCCAGGACTTTGTAAGTGAGTATGCGATCCCGTACTGATCGAATACATCTGTCACAGAGAATTTGCCGCAGTAGGCATCACGCCTGAACTTGAAATCCATCTTGCCGATCTCATCCGGATATGCCTGAAGGAGAATAGGCTTTTTGCAGTCCTTAAGTGCCCACGCTGCGCCGTTCTCATCTGCGAAGATAGGCATACAGAGGATGACACCGTCATACTTGCCTTCATTCTTCCTGAGCCACTCGGCATAGAGAGCACCCTCATCGCGGGTCTCGATACCCCCGAACCGTGTGAACTTTTCGTCCATGATGATGTAGCTGTATCCGGCTTTCTTTATGGCCTTCTTCATATCCTCACGTGCATCGTGGATGAGCTCGCCGGGCATGAAGCCCCTGTTGGTTACAAAAATCGCAAATGTCATCTTAGCTGCCATTTGTTAACTCCTCCTTGTATTATTATCTGACTGAAAATTTGTATATCGTAGTTGAGTCAAGTGCCTCGCCGGCCTTGAAAAGATCGCTGGGGAAGTCCGGATGGTTCGGTGTATCGGGATAGTACTGGGTCTCAAGACAGAAGCCGCTCCTCCTCTTGTAGGGAGTACCTCCCTTGCCGTCCGGGTCTGAACCCATAAAATTGCCGCTGTAGAACTGTACTGCAGGCAGGTCTGTGAATACCTCCATCACGATCCCGGTATCAGGTGATTCTGCCTCTGCAAATGCAGTCTCAAGCCCCGGATTATTGAGGATGAAATTGTGATCGAAACCACCGCCGAGTCTGATAGCCTCCTCGTCGGCATCAATGTCCTTTCCTATCACCTTTGCGGATGTGAAATCAAGAGCTGTACCCCTGATATCCATTATCTCTCCGGTCGGGATCAGCTGGTCGGAAATGACGGTTGCCTTATCGGCATCGATCCGGAGGGTATGGTCTGTCATGGTGGGAGCTCCTTCTCCCGAAAGGTTGAAGTAGCAGTGGTTGGTCAGATTGAAATAGGTATCCTTGTCTGATACTGCGTGGTAATGGATCTTCAGTTCATTATCCTCAGTAAGAGTATAGGTCACTGCAATGGATGCGCTGCCGGGCATACCCTGGTCTCCGTCGGGAGAGAAGAGCCGGAAGGTCACGGCATTGTCCTGCTCAAAGGGCTGCGGATACCACATACGTGAATACCATTTGTCAAAGCCTCCGTGGAGACAGTTATCATTGTCGTTGATATCAAGCTGATACTCAACACCGTTGAGCGTAAATGCTGCATTGCCGATACGGTTGGCAAAGCGGCCGACTATAGCGCCGAAGGTGGTCCTGTTGCTTACATACAGCTCGGGATCATCATATCCAAGAGCAACATCGACCGGAGTTCCGTTCCTGTCGGGAACAATGATTTTTACGATATCTGCACCGATATCCGTAAGGACTGCCTTCATGCCCTTCGAATTACTGAGTGTAAAAAGGGAGGCATGAGAATTCTTAAATCTGCTGATTTCCATAATCATCCTTTCTGTCTATGAAATGGCAAAAAACCCCCATCAAATAAACATCTTTTCTATTATCACTAGTTATACTCTTTATGGTAATGCCTAGTCAAGCACAATTAAGCCGTATTTTTGCAGACCAGACGCCGATAGACAGAATTGCTATTTTATAGACATAAAAGACTATTTCAATTCCCGCAATGAGTGTAAACTTATATAGTCGGGTCAATATGATCCCGGCAAAAAGTTTTTATTTATAAATGGAGGAAAAAAGAATGAAGAAATTAGTAGCTATTCTTATGGCAGCTATGATGGTTCTTTCTCTTGCAGCCTGCGGCGGTGCAGCTCCGGCAGCAGAGGAAGCAGCTCCGGCAGCTAAGGAGGAGGCAGCTCCTGCAGCAGAGGCAACAGAGGCAGCAGAAGCAGTTGCAGAGGCAGCAGAAGCAGTTGCAGAGGCAGTTGAAGAGGCAGCAGCAGAGGGCAAGGACGAGGTCAACATCGGTGTTCTTGTTTGGAAGTATTCAGATACATACGGATCATCAGTTCGTGTAGCTATGGAGAAGTATGCTGAGGAGCTCGGTGCTGAGAAGGGCGTTAAGGTTAACCTTGAGATGCAGGACGGCAATGACGATCAGGCAACCCAGAATAACCAGGCAGACGTTATGTTTGCATCAGGCAAGGATCTTATCATCATCAACCTTTGCGATACATCAGCAGGACAGTATCTTGCAGATCTTGCAAAGGAGAACAATGTTCCGATCTTCTTCTACAACAAGGAGCCTAACGATTCTACACTCGTAACAGACAATGACTCGATCTTCATCGGTACAAAGCCTGAGGAGGCTGGTATCATGCAGGGCGAGATCCTTGCTGACCTTTACAAGGCAGATCCTGCTAAGGTTGACAAGAACGGCGACGGCAAGGTTGCATTCCTTGAGTTCGAAGGCGAGGTTAACAACGCAGAGGCTATTGCACGTACAGAGTACTCAGAGTCTACAGCAATCGAGCAGGGCGTTCCGCTTGAGAGACTTGCTGAGAACCAGGTTGCTAACTGGGATACAGGTAAGGCACAGGAGATGATGGTTGCTCAGATCGCAGCTATCGGTCCGGAGAACATTGAAGTTATCTTCTGCAACAACGATGATATGGCTATCGGTGTTATCGCAGCTCTTAACGATGTAGGATACAACCTTGGCGACGGCGGCGACGAGATCGTAGTTATCGGTGTAGACGCTACAGATACAGCTATGGAGTACATCAGCGCAGGCAAACTTTACGGAACAGTAAAGCAGGACGGCGATGCAATGGGCAAGTGCAACATCTACATGGCAATCAACGGAGCTCTTGGAAAAGAGTGGCTTGATGGTACAGATTATAAGATGGCTGACGACGGATTCTCAGTTCGTATCCCATACGCAAAGATCACAAAAGAGTGATTTTAGTTTTAATGAAATAAGACAATCAGGGTGCCCTTGAAATATAGGGCACCCGCTCATTAAAAGAAAAGGATCGGGTGGAAAATTTGGAAGACAACAAATATTTGCTTGAGATGATTGACATCGAAAAGCAGTTCCCGGGTGTTAAGGCACTCGATCATGCACAGCTTAAGTTAAGACCCGGAACTGTACATGCTCTCATGGGAGAGAACGGTGCCGGTAAGTCTACGCTTATGAAGTGCTTATTTGGTATTTATAAGAAAGATTCAGGCAGTATCAGGATGGATGGAAAGGAAGTTGATTTCATCAATCCCAGAAATGCACTTGACCATGGCGTTGCAATGGTGCATCAGGAGCTTAACCAGGTGCTTTACCGCAGTGTTATGGAAAACATCTGGATGGGACGTTTCCCTAAGAACGGACCTCTGGTAGACCACAGGAAGATGAAAGAGGCTACCGAGACCGTAATGCGCGAACTTGAAATAAATGTTGATGTTACAAAGAACATCGGCTCTTATACCGTATCGCAGAGACAGATGCTTGAGATCGCAAAGGCAGTTTCCTACAACGCAAGGATACTGGTTCTTGACGAGCCTACGTCATCTCTTACACAGGATGAGGTGGAACACCTTTTCCATATCATGAAGAAGCTTACGGCAGACGGAGTCGGTATCATCTATATCTCACACAAGATGGATGAGATCATGAGGATAGCCGATGATGTCACGATCATGAGAGATGGCAAGTGGGTATCGACAGATCCGACTTCATCACTGGATACAGATATTATCATCAAGCGAATGGTTAACAGAGATATGAGCCATCGTTTCCCTGAAAAGACCAATCAGCCGGGTGACGAAGTTATAATGAAGGTAGAAGGTCTGACAGGAAAATACGAGCCTACGTGTCACAATGTATCCTTTGAGCTTCACAAGGGTGAGGTGCTCGGTATTGCGGGGCTTGTGGGTTCAAGGAGGACGGAGCTGCTTTCAACGATCTTCGGGTCAATGGAGAGAGGCAGCGGCACTATCCTTGTTGACGGCAGAGAAGTCAGAAACAGGACGCCTAAGGAATCGATCAGAAACGGATTTGCAATGGTTACAGAGGAAAGACGTGCAACGGGCTGCTTCCCGTACGGCAATATTCTTTTTAATACTGTAATTGCCAACCTCAGGTCATATAAAAAGGGTCCGCTTCTTTCCGACAAGGCAATGGCATCGGATACGGCAGCATATATTGACAAACTAAAAACTAAAACTCCTTCACAGAAGACTCTTATAAAGAATCTTTCGGGCGGCAATCAGCAGAAGGTTATTTTCAGCCGGTGGCTGCTGACAGATCCGCACATCCTGCTTCTGGATGAGCCTACAAGAGGTATCGATGTAGGCGCGAAATATGAGATCTACGAATTGATGCTGGATCTTGCAAAGCAGGGCAGAGGTGTTTGCTTCATTTCATCAGAGATGCCCGAGCTTATCGGTATCTGTGACCGTATCCTCGTAATGAGCAACGGTCAGCTGGCAGGTATCGTTGAGAGAGGAAAGGATTTCGGCGGGATCCCGGGCGAGCAGGAGACAATTATGGCTCTTCAGGCTAAGTACGTATAAGGAGATTGGTTATGGAAAAGAAAAAAGAATTTAAACTCGGTGAGTTCCTGCTGAAATATGCATTATATTTCATCTTACTCGCTATTCTGATTGTAATCGTTGCAATCAATCCGAAGTTCCTGTCTATTACGAACCTTATCAGTATCTTAAAGCAGGCTTCGACAAAGGGGATCCTGGCACTCGGTGTTGCAGGCATCATCGTACTTGCAGGTACCGACCTTTCAGTGGGACGTATCCTCGGACTTACAGCAGCTATCGCAGCTTCATTGCTCCAGTCTGTAACGTTCCCGATGCGGTATTATCCGCAGCTTCAGGAGGTTACATACGGGACCATCCTTATCGGTCTTCTGATCTGCGTGGCTGTTGCAGTTGCTTTCTCGGCCTTCAACGGTTTTGGTATGGCCAAGCTGCACATGCACCCGTTCATCGTATCTCTGGGCACTTCACTTATAGCATACGGACTCTGCTGTATCTATATTGAGAATCAGCCTTCAGGTTCAACCCAGGCTCTTTCTTCATTCGACCAGAAGTACTTAAAGCTTGCCACTGATTCTATCAAGATCGGATCCGTCAAGATCCCGTGGCTTGTTATTATCTTCCTTCTTCTTGCAGCCTTCACATGGGTAATGTGGAACAAGACCACATTCGGAAAGAACATGTTTGCGGTCGGCGGCAACACGGAGGCAGCTGAGGTTTCAGGTATCTCTGTTACAAAGACAATAATGAGCGTATTCATCTATGCAGGCATCATGTATGGTATCGGTTCATTCCTTGAGGGTGCGCGTATCCAGTCAGTTGGTACCAATACCGGCTTCAACTATGAGCAGGATGCTATCGCAAGCTGCGTAATCGGCGGTGTATCATTTAACGGAGGTATCGGTACAGTACAGGGTGTTGTGATCGGTTCGATCATCCTTCAGGCTATCAACTACGGTCTCTATTTCCTCGGTGTCAATGCATACTTACAGTATGTTATCCGTGGTGCGATCATCATCGTAGCTGTAGCAATAGATGTCCGTAAGTACATCAACAAGAGATAATTAATTTACATATTCGGGAGCCTTCGTCATGGAGGCTCCTTTATATGACCATTTACAAAACAGCAGGATCTGCTGTAATTCAGAAGAAATCTGTATTCGGAGGCAAAAATGAACAATATTCCAAAGGTAAAAATCGGTATCGTTGCAGTAAGCCGTGACTGCTTCCCTGAGTCACTTTCAGTTAACCGCCGCAAAGCGCTGGTAAAGGCTTATGCAGACAAGTATGGCATGGATGATATCTATGAGTGCCCTGTATGCATCGTTGAGAGTGAGATCCATATGCAGCAGGCTCTGGCCGATATCAAGGCAGCAGGCTGTAACGCGCTCTGCGTATATCTGGGCAATTTCGGGCCGGAGATCTCTGAGACGATGCTTGCACAGTATTTTGACGGACCGAAGATGTTCTGTGCAGCAGCAGAGGAGGATGACCTTGTACAGGGCCGCGGTGATGCATTCTGCGGTATGCTCAATGCAAGCTACAATCTCCAGCTCCGCAATGTAAAGGCATATATCCCCGAGTATCCCGTAGGAGATGCAGAGGACTGTGCAGATATGATCCACGGCTTCGTTCCGATCGCAAGAGCAGTCATCGGCCTTTCAAATCTCAAGATCATCACCTTCGGTCCGAGACCGATGAACTTCTTTGCATGCAACGCTCCTATCAAGCAGCTCTATAACATTAACGTTGAGATCGAAGAGAACTCAGAGCTTGACCTTTTTGAGAGTTTCAACAAGCATGCAGGTGATGCCCGTATCCCGGAAGTGGTTGCTGACATGGAGAAGGAGCTCGGTGCAGGCAACAAGAAGCCTGAGGTACTTGCAAAGCTGGCTCAGTATGAGCTTACACTCCTTGACTGGGTAGAGGCACACAAGGGCAGCAGACAGTATGTTGCTATCGCAGGCAAGTGCTGGCCTGCATTCCAGACACAGTTCGGCTTTGTACCCTGCTACGTAAACTCAAGACTTACAGGCAGGGGCATCCCCGTATCCTGCGAGGTTGATATCTACGGATGTCTGTCAGAGTTTATCGGTACCTGCGTATCAGGCGACGCTGTTACACTCCTTGATATCAACAATACCGTACCGAAGGCACAGTACAAGGAAGATATTGCAGGCAAGTTTGATTATACCCAGAATGAGACCTTCATGGGCTTCCATTGCGGCAATACAACATCAGGCAAGCTTGTCTCATGTGCAATGAAGTATCAGATGATCATGGCAAGAAGCCTTCCTGTTGAGGTTACCAACGGCACTCTTGAAGGAGATATCCAGCCGGGAGAGATCACCTTCTACAGACTGCAGTCAACAAGTGACAATATCCTCAGGGCTTATATCGCACAGGGCGAGGTGCTTCCTGTTGCAACAAGATCCTTCGGCGGTATCGGCGTATTCGCTATCCCGGAGATGGACCGCTTCTACAGGCATGTGCTGATCCAGGGCGGATTCCCGCATCACGGCGCAGTTGCATTCGGTCACTATGGCAAGGAGCTCTTTGAGGTATTCAAGTACATCGGAGTATG
>DCHJ01000026.1:22706-29695 GCA_002314805.1 Lachnospiraceae bacterium UBA1755
ATAAAGGGAACAATTTTTGACATCAAGCAGATGGCAGTCTTTGACGGACCGGGCATAAGAACCACGGTGTTCATCAAAGGCTGCCCTTTGAGGTGTAAGTGGTGCCATAATCCGGAGGGACTGGATCCGCATCCGCAGCTCATGGTGAGTGATAACGGCTGCCTCCATTGCGATGCGTGCAGGAAAAAATGCATACATCCGGACGGCTGCGTCAGCTGTGGTCAATGTGTGCGGACCTGCCCGATGCATTTAAGGAGAATTGCGGGTGTGCAGTATACACCTGCTGCCCTTGCAGAGAAGCTGCTGAGGGACAAGATCATTTTTGACATGAACGGCGGCGGGGTGACACTGTCAGGCGGAGAGCCCACGTCACAGCCGGAATTTACATTTGCACTCCTCAGGGAATTGAAAGGGGTGCACAGAGCAATTGAGACCTGCGGCTTCTGCAGGCCGGAAATATTCAGAGATATCATCGGAAATGTGGAGCTTGTAATGATGGATCTAAAGCTCATCGATGACGAAAAGCACCGGTACTGGACCGGTCAGAGCAATAAGGTGATCCTGGAAAATCTTGAGCAGGTAAAGAAAAGTGGCAAGCCTTTCGTAATAAGGATACCTCTCATCCCGGGAGTAAACGATACTTTTGAAAACAAGGATGCGACAGCAAGGCTTCTGACAGATGCGGAGCATCTTGAGAGAGTGGAGCTGCTGCCGTATCATACAGCAGCAGGTGCAAAATATCATATGGTTGGCTTGGAATATGCCCCGGGTTTTGATACAGAGAGACCTGTTGATAAGGATACGGATGCATTTGCACAATATAATATACCTGTCAGGGTACTGTGAATGATGCAGGGGCATACTGAGGCATGATGATGCGGCAGAGTCTCACGGGAAGCATGGTGAAAACAATATTGAGAAATAGCCGGTGAATGTACCGGATGAAAGCATAATGAGACATGCCGCGGAATACATACAGGAAAGACCCCGGTCAAAGCAAATCAAGGGACTGAACAATACTGATAAATAACCGGTTTAATGTACCGGATGAAAAACACGGAAACACACTCCGTCAGACATCCGGGAAAACATCACGGCGAAAATATATCAGGTGGCTGCACAGAGAATACTCCGGAGACAGCAGACCGGTGTATGCGGCAGGAAGGAGAAATATATGACAGACAGAATACAGGAGATGCTTGATTACTATGTAGTTAGAAAGGAACATCATAAGTACCGCCAGCCGGAATGTGACAAATACCGTTATGCTGTAAAGTACAGTGAAGAAGGCTTAAGCGATCTTGAGAGATCGGTAAGAAGACTTAAGGATGTGCTCGATGAGGAGACTCCTGTAGTACTGCCCGGTGAAAAGATCGTGTTCATGCGTACGGTCTCAACTCTTCCTGAGATATTTACCGGGGATGAGTTCGATGAGATAAAGAAGGAGCATTATATCCATGAGCAGGGCAAGCTCTGCAATGTATGCCCTGATTACACACTCCTTTTCTGCGGCTTTAAGGCAAAGCGCGAGGAGATAGAGAAAAGGATCGCCGGATTTGAGGCATCCGGAGACAGTGAGAAGGCTGATTATGAAAGAGCACTTCTTGAGACGGTAAAGACCATGCAGGACTATATTCACCGCTATGCGGATGAAGCTGCGGGTGTAGGCAATAATTACGCAGCGCAGATGCTGACAAAGCTGGAGACAGATGCCCCGGAGACCTTTGCAGAAGCACTGCAGTTTTTGAGGATAGTACAGTACGGACTCTGGTGTTCATTTAACTATCATAACGGCTGGGGACGTTTCGACCAGTACATGTATCCGTACTATGAGAAGGATATTAAGGAAGGAAGGCTCGATAAGGCTGCTGCGCTGGAGCTGCTGGAAGAATTCTTCCTTTCACTTAATAAGGACAGTGAGCTTTATACAGGCATGCAGCAGGGCGACAACGGTCAGAGCATGATGCTTGGAGGACTGAACCCGGACGGGAGCGAGAGCTTCAATGAACTCAGCGATCTCTGTCTGCAGGCTTCCCTTGAACTTAAGCTCATTGATCCCAAGATCAATCTGAGAGTGAATAAGAATACTCCGCTGTCGGAGTATATCCGCGGCACAGAGCTTACTAAAGTAGGCATCGGTTTCCCGCAGTACAGCAATGACGATGTGGTGCTGGCAGCACTTCGCCGCTGGGGTTATGATGAAAAGGATATTTATAACTATACGGTTGCAGCCTGCTGGGAGTTCATCATTCCGGGCTATGGCACAGACATCGTAAATGTCAACGGAATGAGCTTTACCAAGTGTGTGGTGGAGTCAATGAAAAGGATCAATGAGTTTGCGACCTTTGAAGAGCTCCTTGAGGATGTAAGAAAAGAGATCTATGCAGAGTCGGAAAGACTTATGGCAACAGCTTCCAATGTATATATGGAGCCGGCACCGCTTATGTCACTTATCATGAACGGACCTGTGGAAAGAGGTTATGATATCACAAAGGGAGGAAAGTACAATAACTACGGCTTCCACGGTACAGGCATAGCAACGGCAGTTGATTCGCTTGCCTCGATCCGCAGATATGTATATGAGGACGGGAGACTTGGCAAGGATGAGATTCTCAGTATCCTCGATGCCGATTTTGAGGGACATGAAGAGCTGCTTAATGAGCTCAGATATGAAGGTCCGAAATTCGGCAATGATCAGGATGATGTTGACGAGCTGGCAGTAAAACTTCTTGACTGGTTTGCCGATGCGCTTGAGGGCCACAGGAACGATATGGGAGGCATATTCAGAGCAGGTACCGGTTCGGCAATGTATTATATCTGGCAGTCCGAGCATCTTCAGGCGACACCTGACGGCAGGAGAAAAGGAGAGCAGTTTGCAGCCAACTACAGCCCAAGTATATTCACAAGGCTTGAAGGACCCTTCTCGATCATCAAATCGTTTGCAAAGCCGCATCTTGAGAGGGTATGCAACGGAGGACCTCTTACGATAGAGCTTTCAGACACGATGTTCAGAAATGAAGAGGCTGTGGAAAAGACGGCAGGCTTTGTAAAGACCTTTATTGATCTCGGCGGACATCAGATGCAGATCAATGCAGTCAACCGCGAGACGCTCCTTGATGCTCAGAAGCATCCGGAGGCTCATAAGAATCTCATTGTCAGAGTATGGGGATGGAGCGGCTATTTTGTCGAGCTTGATGAGTGTTATCAGAATCAGGTGATCAAGAGGATGGAACTTGTGGTATAATCAAGCGGTACGGTGATGTTTTATTAATTACGGATCATACATGTTGAAAGCCGGAAAGCGGAGCAATCAGTATACAATACAGAAAGCAGGCCAGGTGCACTGCAGGAGCCGGAAGGCAGAGAGTATCGTGTATCGTACCTGCGCACAGTCGCAACAGTCGGGTTTCACACCCGCAATACATAATAATGAATTGAGAGGAAATAAGAAATGCTGAAGACAAAAGAAGTAGTACTTAAAGCAAGAGAACTCGGAAAGTGCATACCTGCATTCAACTGCCCGCATGTGCCGATGGTAAAGCCTATCTGCGAAGCTATCCGTGACGAGAATTCGGTAGCTATGATCCAGGTTGCAAGAGTCGAGTGGGAGAAGATGAGTTCACAGTCGCTTGAGAGGATCGCAGAAGAATATGGCAAATATAAGTCAGAGGGGCATACACTCCTTCACCTTGACCATATCCCGGCAGTGGATGAGGATTTCAAGAAGGTTGACTACATGGATCTTATCGGAAGAGCACTTAAGGCGGGATTCCAGTCAGTTATGATCGACGGTTCCAGGCTGCCGCTGGATGAGAATATCGCAGTTACATCAGAGGCAGCTGCAGCAGCTCATGAGGGCGGTGTCCCCATCGAGGCAGAGCTGGGTGCGGTTATGGGTCATGAAGCCGGCGAGATGCCTCCTTATGATGAGATATTTGCCAAGAAGATGGGCTTTACAAAGCTTGACGAGGCTGCAAGGTTTGCTAAGGAGGCAGGCTGTGACTGGCTTTCAGTGGCTTGCGGAAATATCCACGGCAGAGTTGCTGAGGCAGTCCGCAATCAGAAGAAGCCTGAGGCAAGGCTTGATGTGGAGCATATCGCAGACCTCTATAAGGCTGCAGGTATCCCGCTGGTACTTCACGGCGGCAGCGGTGTAAAGCATGAATGTGTGCTTGAGGCTATTAAGGCAGGCATTTCCAAGATAAATGTGGGTACGGAGATCCGCCAGACCTATGAGTTTGCGCTTGAGGAGAAGCCCGGTGATATAGAGTATGCTCAGAAGAAGGTATACGAGCGCACACGTGACTATATCAGGAATTATCTCTATAACACAGATCTGGCTGACCAGATAAAATAAGTACACTAAGGCTGCCTTGCAGCTATCCGGGTAAGGCTCTCGCCGCTGTCACCTGCACCACAGCAGCTTACACGAAAATGCTGTACCGGGTGATGACGTAATCGGGGACTCCCGTATTGCTATGCGGAAGCCATAATGGGTCACAGGTAAATGAGGGGCCGGATGCCAGCAGACATATGCCAGCTCTTGTGCTTATAATAAAGTTTTTTAGCAATTAATAATCATATTACAGGAAAGGATGGCAGACTATGTATTTTATCGGAGTAGATTTAGGAACTTCTTCACTTAAGCTTTTACTTGTTGACGATAAGGGCTCAGTAATTAAAGAGGCTTCAAGAGAGTATCCGCTGATGTTTCCGAACCCGGGATGGTCAGAGCAGGATCCTGCACTCTGGTGGCAGGCAGTCGAGGATACCATGCCGGAGCTTCTTGAAGGAATCGATGCCTCTCTGGTAAAGGGTATAGGTGCCGGAGGCCAGATGCATGGCCTTGTGGTCCTTGATAAGGATGACAATATCATCCGTCCCGCGATCCTGTGGAATGACGGGCGCACACAGAAGGAAGTTGATTATCTCAATAACGAGATCGGAAAGGGAAGACTTTCTGAGCTTACTGCCAATATTGCATTTGCCGGCTTCACGGCTCCGAAGATCCTGTGGATGAAGGAAAACGAACCGGAGAAGTATGCACAGATCGCTAAGGTCATGCTCCCCAAGGACTATATCAATTACAGGCTGACAGGTGTGCACTGCTGCGATTATTCCGATGCATCGGGTATGCTCCTGCTTGACGTAAAGAACAGATGCTGGTCCGGGGAGATGCTGGATATCTGCGGCATAACTGAGAGCCAGATGCCGAAGCTTTTTGAGAGCTATGAGACAGTGGGCTGTGTACTTCCGGAGATCGCTGAAAAGCTCGGTATACCGGCAGATGTGAAGGTATGCGCCGGAGCCGGAGACAATGCAGCCGCAGCAGTCGGCACAGGCGTAGTTGGAGAGGGAGGCTGCAATATCTCACTTGGTACTTCAGGCACTGTGTTTACAAGTTCGGAGAAATTCGGAGTTGATAAGAATAATGCGCTTCATGCATTTGCACATGCTGACGGCGGATATCATCTGATGGGCTGCATGCTTTCGGCAGCGTCCTGCAATAAATGGTTCTACGAGGAGATCCTGGGGACAAAGGATTACGGCGGTGAGCAGGGACTTATCCGTGAGGAGGAGCTCGGTAAGAATAATGTTTACTTCCTGCCGTATCTAATGGGTGAGCGCAGCCCGATAAACGATGTTGATGCGAGGGCTGCATTTATCGGAATGAGCATGGACACGACCAGAGCAGATATGGATCAGGCTGTGCTTGAGGGCGTTGCCTTTGCGATCCGTGACAGCTTTGAAGTCATCTGGAGCCTCGGAATAGATGTGAAGCGTTCCATGATCTGCGGAGGCGGCAGCAAGTCAAAGCTGTGGCTTAAGATCATGGCCAACGTGCTTGGCATAGGTCTTGACCTGCCTGAGACAGAGCAGGGGCCGGGATATGGCGGAGCAATGCTTGCCATGGTGACCTGCGGACTCTATCCTGATGTTAAGAGTGCTGCAAAGTCTCTGATAAAGATCAAGGGAAGCATCGAGCCGGATCCGGAGCTTGTACAGCTTTATGATGAGAAGTATAAAAGGTTCCGCGAGATCTATCCGGCATGCAGGGAACTGTTTAAGGTATTGAAATGATCCAGAGGCGGTGCAGCTTGATTTCAAAAGAGCCGGGCACAGGAAAACTGATCTGACATAACCAGGGAGAGAAGAATGAATAAATTAAGAGGAAGAGTGATCCAGCTGATACCGGCTATACTTATACAGCTGGCGGAATGGATATTGCTGTTTACTGTACTTGAACCGTATGCATACTATATACGGATCGCCGGCAGTATATTTGCGGTGATCTTTGTGCTGGTGATCATAAGAAGAGTAGACGAGACGGTTTACAAGGAGGCATGGATCATCCTGCTGCTGATGTTCCCTCTTTTTGGTGTCATTATGTATATGCTCTTTGGCAATAAGCGGACAGGAAAGCAGGTGAATAAGGCCATCGAGGAGTCAAAGAAAGAGCTTGACTATCATTTCCCGGAATCTGCCGCAATTGAAGGTCTCAGACTTAAGGAGCACAGGCTTGCAGGGAGTCTTGAGTGTATTACTGCGATCACGGGAATGCATGCATATAAAAACGAGGGAACCCGGTATTATCCGCTTGGAGAAAATGCTTTCCCGGATATGATAGAGGACATAAAGAATGCAAAGAAATATGTCTTCATGGAGTATTTCATTTTTGAAAGAGGTCAGTTTGAAGGTGCCCTGACAGAAGCAATGGCGGAGAAAGCCGCCCAGGGAGTTGATGTGAGGCTTATGTATGACGATCTCGGGAGCATCGCGACCTTCTCAAAGAATAATGTTAAGTGGCTGAACGAGCATGGGATCAAGGTCGTCATATTTAATCCGATACAATATATCACACTTAAGATCAACAACAGGGATCACAGGAAGATGACGGTCATCGACGGCGAGATAGCCTACAGCGGCGGTATCAATATCGCGGATGAGTATATCAATGTGAAGGAGAAGTACGGACATTGGAAGGATAC
>DCHJ01000026.1:29800-30443 GCA_002314805.1 Lachnospiraceae bacterium UBA1755
TGGTATCCTCCTGTAAAGACAGCGGAGAGGACGGATATATTTTCTCTTATTACGAGAATCCGATGAGCGTCCTTCATGTTTCAAACCATCTGTATATTGACCTTCTTAACAGGGCTGAAAAATATTTCTGGATATTTACGCCGTATCTCATGCTTGGCGATGAGCTGCAGTCTGCCTTGAGAAGAGCAGCTGCGGTAGGCATTGATGTAAGGATAGTGGTACCCGGCATACCCGACAAAAAGATGGCATATGCCATGACAAGGAGTAATTTCAGACCGCTGCTTGAGCTGGGCGTAAGGATATACGAGTATACTCCCGGTTTTATCCATGCAAAGAGCGTGGTATGCGATGACAAGCTGGCTGCGGTCGGTACAGTCAATCTTGATTTCCGCAGTCTGTTCCTGCACTTTGAGAACAATTCACTGTTTTACGAGTCAGGTATTGTAAAGGATATTAAGGCTGATTTTGAAGACACCTTTGCAAAATGTACAGAGAGAACTCTTGATGACGGAGGTCCCGGAGTCAGACACAGAATCGGAGGTTCCATACTCAGGCTGCTGTCACCGCTGTGCTGATGCACACCCGCAGTCTATGTCCGTCTCGCAGCTATCCCGTATACATATCGGTCACAGTCGGGCAGACC
>DCHJ01000026.1:30527-31946 GCA_002314805.1 Lachnospiraceae bacterium UBA1755
GCCGGGTGTTCGGACTGCCTGAGCTATCCTGTATACGTACCGGTCACAGTGCTCCGCCGGATCTCATAGAATGAAGATATGCGGGTACATACACCGTGCTCCGCGTGCTCTGCCGGATCCCGTGAGGGAAGTGACCCCGTATGTGCATCGGCCACCGGCTTCTGACAGTAATCATGCCGACGAAAAAACGCTTGCCAACAGAGCTTTTTTGCAGTAGCATGGTATCAGTGAGAAGTTGGGGATTTTCAGGCAGCATAAGCGCTGATGACAGTGCTTATGGGGAGATGCTGCAGGAGGAGTTAAAATGAATATTTCGGATTTTGTCATACTCTTAGGCGGAGTGGCTATGTTCCTTTTCGGAATGGCACTCATGGGAGATGGTCTTAAGAAGGTTGCAGGAAGTAAGCTGGAACTGATTCTTTACAGGCTGTCAAATACCACGCCTAAGGGTATTTTATTGGGCGCGGGAGTAACTGCAATAATTCAGTCATCATCTGCAACCAGCGTCATGGTGGTAGGCTTTGTTAATTCAGAGATGATGAAGGTCAGGCAGGCCATTCCGGTGATCATGGGTGCCATCATAGGAACCAGTATCACGGGCTGGGTCATCTGTCTGTCAGAGCTGGGAAGCGGCGCGAGCGGAGTGGTAAGTCTTCTTTCCACATCGTCGATCAGCGCCGCAGCGGCGATAATAGGTATCCTGCTCAGGATGGCAGCTAAAAACAAGACTGCCAGAAATGTGGGAGATATCCTTATGGGCTTTGCAGTGCTCATGTTTGGAATGAAGACGATGAGCTCCTCGGTTTCAGGGCTTAAGGAGAGTCCTCTTTTCATCAGCCTTATCGTGACCTTTAAGAATCCGCTCATAGGTATCCTTGTGGGACTTGTATTTACCGCGATCCTCCAGAGTGCATCTGCTACGGTAGGTATTCTGCAGGCACTCTCGGTCACAGGCGTGATCACGTTTGATATAGCGCTTCCGATGATCATGGGTATTGCCATCGGAGCATCGGTTCCGGTGATGATCTCGGCTGTGGGATCTACGACCAACGGTAAACGTACGGCCTTCTCATATCCTGTAATCGAGATATGCAGAGTCGTTATCTTTTCGCTGGTGTTTTATACTGCCGACGCATTATTCTGTTTCGGCTTTACATCAGATACCATGGATATGGCAAAGATCGCCGCTCTCAATACGGTATTCAGAGTATCAACGATCATTATCCTTGCACCGTTTTCCGGAGCTGTGGAGAAGCTCACAAAGCTGCTGTTTAAGCGCAGCCCGGAGGAGATCGCCGAGTTTAAGGAGATGAACAGGCTTGAGCCGAGATTTCTGGCATATCCGCCGCTTGCCATTGAGCAGTCAAGGCTTGCCATGAACAACATGGCTCAGGTCACAAAGAAGAGTATCTATGCGGC
>DCHJ01000041.1:0-3010 GCA_002314805.1 Lachnospiraceae bacterium UBA1755
TTCACGTATCATAGACAATGTGGCGGCAGTAACAGAGGACCTGCTCAGGCAGAGGGAGGACGGTGAGCTCCAGGATCTGTACGGCATCACACTGCGTCAGGCTCTGTATTATGTGAGTATAAAGAAGCCGGTACTGGCATATACAAGTGACGGCAGACCTGTGGCGCTGTATGCATACGACAAGACCACGGTATCAATGTTTGATCTCAATACAAAGGAACGCGAGTACTGGAATCAGGAAGAGGCAGGCTCGATGTTTGCGGCTTCCGGAGGAGACTTTTCCTGTCTCTTTACCTTTGAATAGGTTTATGTTATAATTTTACGGTTTGTGGGGCAGCCTCTATATCAGCCGCCACATATAGGTGAATATGTCGGATTTTATTATGAAGGGCGGGAAACCGCTCGTCGGAGAAGTAAATATAAGCGGGGCAAAGAATGCAGCACTGGGCATAATAGCAGGAACCATCCTTACTGATGAGGACGTTCTCATTGAGAATATGCCTGATGTAAGTGATACCAATATCATGCTTGAGGCCCTCAGGGAGCTGGGAGCAAGTGTATGCCGTATCGACAGCAATACTGTCCGCATCAATGCCAGGTCTATCGGACATGCCGCAATAGACGATGATTACCTGCGCAGGATAAGGGCATCCTATTACTTTATCGGTGCCCTTATCGGCAGATGCCATGAGGCTCAGGTACCTCTTCCGGGGGGATGTGTTATCGGTTCAAGACCTATCGATCAGCATATTAAGGGCTTTAAGGCTCTGGGTGCAGAGGTTGAGATAGAAAACGGCAGTGTTGTGGCAAAAGCATCTGCTCTGACAGGTGATGAGATATATCTCGATAAGGTGTCAGTGGGTGCGACCATTAACATCATGATGGCAGCCGTACTTGCAGAGGGCAGGACCGTTATCGGAAATGCAGCCAAGGAGCCGCATATCGTGGATATGGCCAACTTCCTTAACAGCATGGGAGCAAATATCCGCGGTGCAGGTACTGATGTGATAAGGATCACGGGGGTTACAAGGCTTCATGGCACAGAATATTCAATAATTCCGGATCAGATAGAAGCAGGGACCTTCATGTGCGCTGCGGCGATCACCGGCGGCGATGTCACAGTAAGGAATGTCATACCAAAGCATATGGAGTCCATTTCCGCAAAGCTTGAGGAAGTGGGATGTACCATTGAGGAATATGATGATGCCATTCGTGTGATCGGAAATAAGGATATCAGACCGACCAATATCATGACGCTTCCCTATCCGGGATTTCCGACCGATATGCAGCCGCAGATCACCACGCTCCTTGCACTGTCAGGCGGGACGAGCATGGTAGTTGAGAGTATATTTGACAACAGGTTCAAGTATGTCGGGGAGCTCACGAGAATGGGAGCAAATATCAGGGTCGAGGGGAACGTGGCAGTTGTGAGCGGTGTAAAGGAGTTCTCTCCGGCACGAATTTTCGCACCGGACCTGCGGGCAGGGGCAGCTCTGGTTCTTGCAGGACTTGCGGCCGGCGGGATCACGACCGTAAGTGATATAGAATTTATACAGAGAGGCTATGAGCATTTCGAAAAAAAGCTTAAGGGCATAGGTGCCGAGATCGAGATCGTGAGATCAGAAAGAGAAGCCCGTAAGTTTGTCATGAAAGTCGGATGAAAAAAAGACTCAGACTGTTGTTGATACTGTTTTTTGCAGCACTTGCACTTCTGATAGTCATCACTGCCAGGGTGATGACGGAATCAGAGGGGCAGGTGTTCTTTGTATATCTTGTGTGCGTGCTGGTGCTTATCATCATGGCTTTTGCCATAGCCTCGTGGATAGAGACGAGTGTGCTGACACCGGCAGCAAGGATCAAAGAGGCTATCGAGCATATGGAAAACGGCGATCCGGATTATATCCTGGATGCAGACAGTGATGACGAACTGGGTGAGATAAGTCAGGAATTTGATAAGCTGAGGATAAAGCTCAATTCCGAAAAGGAAAGAAGAGAGCAGGTCACAAGAGAGAATCTTGAACTCATAGGCAATATCTCACATGATCTCAAGACACCGATAACGGCCATCAAGGGGTACGCGGAAGGGATCCTGGACGGGGTGGTAACGACGCCTCAGCAGCAGCGCAAGTATGTGCAGACCATCTACAATAAAGCTGATGATATGGCAAGACTCATAGACGAACTGGCGTATTATACAAGGATCGATACCAACAGGATCCCCTATTCCTTTGCAAAGGTCTCGCCGGTGGAATTCTTTTATGACTGTGTGGAAGAGGTGGGTCTGGATATGGAATCACAGGGCATCGTGTTTACAGACAAATGCCGTGTCGAAAGCAGGGACATAGTCATTGCAGATGTGGAGCAGCTCAAAAAAGTAGTCTATAACATTATTAATAATGCGGTGAAATATATTGACAAGACTCCGGGCAGGATAGAGATAAGACTGCTTGATGACGGTGATTTTGTGAAGTTTGAGATCGAGGATAACGGTAAGGGTATTGCCCCGGCAGATATTCCGAATGTATTTGACAGATTCTACAGGACAGATGCATCCCGCAATTCCATGACCGGCGGCAGCGGCATAGGGCTCGCAATTTCCAGAAAGATCATAGAGGACCACGGCGGCAGGATATGGGCCTCAAGCAAGGAGGGAGCGGGCAGTACATTTACGTTCATATTACGCAAATATCAGGAGGCGGAGGATAATGAGCAGGATATTGATAGTGGAGGATGAGACCAGCATTGCCGAGCTTGAGAGAGACTATCTTAACCTTTCCGGCTATGAAGCGGACATCTGCAGTGACGGAGATGAGGGACTGTACAAGGCACTGCGCGGAGATTATGATATGCTGATACTGGATATCATGCTCCCGGGGACGGATGGCTTTGAGATCTGCAGGAGAGTAAGGGAAGAGAAGGACATCCCTGTCATTATGGTAAGTGCAAGAAAGGATGATATTGATAAGGTAAGAGGACTGGGACTGGGTGCAGATGATTATATGACAAAACC
>DCHJ01000041.1:3198-25139 GCA_002314805.1 Lachnospiraceae bacterium UBA1755
GCCAAAGAATTTGACCTCCTTGCATTCCTTGCATCCAATCCAAACCATGTATATACCAAGGCAGAGCTCTTTAATGAGATATGGGAGATGGAATCGGTGGGCGACGATGTGGCCACTGTTACGGTACATATCAAGAAGATCAGGGAAAAGCTTGAGGATACCACCTCCAATTCCAAATATATCGAGACCATCTGGGGAGTAGGTTACAGATTCAGAGATTAAGGGTACATGAACCGTAGGATACGGAGCAGGGGACAGGAGGACCGCGGGCTGAATATCCGGGAACAAAATGACCGGGAATTAATACGCCGCAGCATTCATATCCGGGTCTGGTGCAGGAATTCAGGAAGCAGTATTAATAGACAAAAAGACTGATAATAAATACGAATATTCTGTCAGAAGGTACAAAACTGACAGATTGTCACCACACATATTGACAGGTTGTCACTCCGGTGTTAGTATAGCACGGTGACAGCCTGTCATTTTGTTGCTGCCGGCTGCTTCGGGGACAGTTCCCGGAGCTTTGTGTGAATAAGGGGAGAGTATTATGCCCAGCGAGAGATTTTTCAAATTGGATGATGATAAGCAGCAGAGGATCATGGATGCGTCTATTGATGAATTCCTCAGATCCGGTTATACAGATGCGTCGATCAATCAGATAATTAAGGAGGCCGAAATATCAAGAGGCAGCTTCTATACATATTTCACGGACAAGTCGGAGCTGTTCGCACATATTTTCAATAAGATGAAGCTGCTGGCAAAAAAAGAGATAATAAGATACCTGAAAAAGTGTGACGGAAACCTTTTTGAAGCCTGCAGATGCCTCATGCAGCGGGGACTCTCCCTCAGACCGGCCCACGCAGACCGGATGACTCAGCTGTTCTGCCGCCTGCTGTCCAAAAAGGATATACTGGAGCATATCTCCTATGTGGGCGTAGGGGACGGTCACGGGGATCCTGTACTTAATGAGATGGTTCAGGAGATGTATGACAATCTGGACGATATGAAGGATTGCATTTCCAGAGATAATTTCACTCCTGTCGTGGATATGCTGATGACGATAAGCATAAAAGCTCTGACTACGGCAAGCGGCAGTAATAAGGATTATTCAGTCGAAATCCTGTATAAGCAGTATGACATCATAGAGAGAGGAATCAGAGGAGGAGCTTTAAAATGAGTGATGGAGCAAAGAAGAATTACGGCAGGATCGTAAAATGGATACTTATCATACTGGTGGCTGCTGTGGCAATAATCATCGGTATCAGACTTATTATTAACAGCAGACACCCGGCCAAGGACGAAAGACCGGTAGTACGTGTGGAGATGCCTCAGAGGAGAGATATTTCGGTATTCACAGAGCAGATCGGTACGGTACACCCTTCAGAGACAGTAAATGTACTGGCAATGATGTCGGGAGAGATCCTGGAGGTCAGCTTCAATGCCGGTGATAAGGTAAAGAAGGGCGACAAGCTTGCCGTCATCAATTCAGACGGTCTTAAGGCGGTTGAGATCCAGGTTGATGCAGCCAGGATCCAGCTGGATGCGGCAAAGGACAATCTGGAAAGGATGACAGAGCTCTATAAGACCGGTGCCATATCACAGTCCAGCTTCGAACAGGTTCAGGCTGCAGCAGAGGGCGCACAGCTTTCCTATGATGCAGCAAAGGAAAATTACGATATTCAGAAGAAATATTCACATATTACGGCACCTATCGACGGTACTGTTGAGTACAAGAACGCAGAGGTACATAAGTTTGCGCAGCAGGGCAGCCCGCTGGCGGTTATTTCCGGGGAAGGAAAAAATCTGGTTGAGTTTGGAGTGACTGAAGACTCTGTCAATGCGATCGCGCCGGGAGACAGGGTGCTGGTTCAGAAGCAGGGCTATGAGAGCACAGGTACGATCACCGAGATCAACAGGATGATCGGGCAAAACGGGCTATACAGCGTCAAGGCGGATCTTGATCTTGAGGGTGATATTTCCAATAATTCCAGAGTGGTAGTGACAGTGCTCAAGAAGCACGCAGACGGTGCACTGTCAGTACCGATCACGGCAGTTTATCATGCAGGAGATACAGCATTTGTATACGTGCTTGATGAGGATAATACCGCAAAAAAGACAGAGGTTGAAACCGGTATCTATGACGATGAATATATGGAGATAGCTGAAGGTCTTGCGGAGACGGATAAAGTCATCTATACGTGGAGCAAGGAGTTATTCAACGGCGCAGAAGTTATTGTCAGTGATTAAAGGCAGGGATAGCAAAAGGAGCAAAGATGATCAGACTAACCAAGTTTTCACTTAAGAGACCTGTCACATTGATACTGATAATCGTGGCGGTACTGTATTTTGGACTGTCGGCTGTGTTTTCCTCACCGATGGAGCTGACCCCGGATATGAACATGCCGATGCAGGTCGTAGCGACAGTATATGCGGGTGCTTCACCTGAGGATATTAATGAGCTTGTAACAAAACCGCTTGAGGGCGCAGTATCGACTCTGGCCGGGATCGATACTGTCGGAGCTTATTCCATGGAGAACATGTCCATGGTAATACTTCAGTATGATTACGGCACAGATATGGATACGGCATATCTTGATCTGCGCAAGAGCCTTGATATTGTCAAGAATACTCTTCCCGAGGATGTCCAGGAGCCAACCATCTATCAGATCGATATCAATGCCGAGGAGTCTATGGCTATTGCCATAATGGGCGGTTCAGATAAGAATCTTTACAATTACGTCAACGACAAGGTGGTCCCGGAGATCGAGAAGATCGCCTCCGTAGGTGAGGTCAGTCTTCTGGGAGGTCAGGAGAGCTATATCAGGATCGAACTGATCCCGGAAAAAATGAGCCAGTACGGACTCAGCATGTCCACGGTAGTCGGTCTTGTCAGTGCAGCAGATTTTTCACTTCCTGCCGGAAGTGTTGATTACGGACGTCAGGAGCTGAACCTGACTGTCGGCGCAGATTATAAGGACATTGAGAGGATCAGAAACATACCGCTTCCGCTCATGACCGGTGATGTGATACATCTTTCAGATGTTGCAAAAGTCACCAATACTCTTAAGGAGCAGGAATCCATAGCAAGGTACGGCGGACAGGATGTCGTGACACTCCTTATTACCAAGCAGCAGTCGGCAAGTGCTGTGACACTTTCTAAAAAGGTTATCAGTACACTTGAGGAGATTAAAGCCGGCAACAGTACCTTTGATTACAGAGTCATTTATGACTCGGCAGAGCTGATAAAGTCAGCACTCACTTCCGTGTTTGAGACCCTGCTCATAGCGATCGCGCTTGCGATGATAGTACTGTTTGTGTTCTTCGGAGACTGGAAAGCATCAGTCATCGTCGGCAGCTCGATCCCTGTGTCCGTACTCGTAACGCTCACACTTATGTCGGCTGCAGGCTTCAGTATGAATATCATATCTGTAGGGGCTCTGGCACTGGGTGTCGGCATGATAGTAGATAACTCCATTGTTGTATTGGAGAGCTGCTTCAGAGCTAAGGACAGTCTGGATTTCAGAGAGGCTGCTGTTGAGGGCACGAGGATAGTCATGGGTTCTATCTTCGGAGGTACGGCAACTACCTGCGTGGTTTTTATTCCTCTTGCGATCCTCAAGGGACTCACAGGACAGATATTCAGGCAGCTGGGCTTTACTATCGTGTTCTGTATGATATCCTCATTCTTTGCGGCGATCATGATAGTCCCGCTTCTGTATTACCGGGCAAAGCCGGTAGAAAAGACGAAGTCTCTCTCCGGCAGATTCATGGCAGGAATACAGGAAGGGTACAGGAGCTTCGTGCGCTGGGTGATCCCGCAGACTAAAAGGGTCATAGGTGTGACGGTACTGCTGCTTGTACTTTCCGTGTCCATGATAGTGCTGGTGGGTACAGAGCTCATCCCGTCAGTCGATGAGGGACAGATAGCTGTCTCTGCGAAGGTACAGCCCGGTATGAAGATCGAGTCAGTCACGGAGATATCTGAAAAGCTGGAGGACTATATAGCAGCTCAGGAGGATGTGAAGGAGTACCAGGTATCATACGGTAGCGGTGCGCTCAATGTGATGGGCACTGGCTCATCGGATACCATCACTGTTACGGCATATCTTAAAAAGAGCAGAAAGCACAGTACGGATGAGCTTGTAAAGCTCTGGCAGAAGGATGTCAACGCAATGCCTGATATTACAGCTTCCGTTGAGAAATCCTCAAGCATGGGCCTTAACATGATGAGCTCTTCCGGTGTCTCGGTCAATCTCCAGAGCACCGATTATGAACTTCTCAAGAAGACTGCTGATGAGGTAGTCGAGGCTCTGCATGATGAGAACTTTATAGAAAAGCCTCATTCAAGTGCCGAGAATACAGCTCCGGTAGTGAAGGTTGAGATCGATCCGGTGAAGGCAGAGGCCTGCGGACTGACTCCGGCAGCGATCGCAGGTACTGTATATCTTAATCTTTCCGGTAAGGAAGTTATGAATTACACTTCAGACGGAAATGAAGTGTCAGTCATGCTCGAGAATAAAGAAGGGCTTTATGACAGTATTGAAGGTGTAAAGAGCATGCTCATTACCACTGCGGCAGGCACCGTTGTGCCCCTTGAGGACATAGCGGAGGTTTATTTCCAGGACAGTGCAAGGACTGTAAGCAGAGAGAACAAGCTTTATACAGTTTCCATAACCGGTCAGATTCCGGAATCCTATGAGGATACGGCACAGAGCCTTACTGAAGAATTCGTAGAGAATTATGGACTTCCCGAAGGTGTGGAGGTAAGGACAAGTGCCATGATGGAGATGATGAATGAGGAGCTTACAGGTCTTCTTGGTGCGATCATCACAGCTGTATTCCTGGTATTCATCGTAATGGCAATGCAGTTTGAGTCACCCAGACTGTCACTTATGGTTATGTTTACAGTACCCTTCTCACTTATAGGAGCTTTCGGACTCCTGTTCCTGTTTAATATCAAGCTCAGCATGGTATCTATGATGGGTATGCTGATGATGGTCGGAACGGTAGTTAATAACGGAATTCTTTATGTTGATACAGTAAACCAGTACAGACATGAGATGGAGCTTTCAGAGGCTCTGGTAGAGGCAGGGGCAACCCGTATCAGACCTATGCTCATGACAACACTTACAACAGTGCTTGCGATGATCCCGCTGGCTCTGGGCATCGGGCAGGCCGGTCAGCTCATGCAGGGACTTGCCATGGTAAATATCGGAGGACTCGTTGCATCCACATTGCTCACATTGCTGCTTCTGCCGACGATCTATGCGATGTTTGACAGGAGGAAGAAGATAAGGACGGAGGTTGAAGGATGATCAGAAAATATGCTGCGGCAGCTATCATATCTGTCCTGTGCATTGGCTGTGTCCTGACGGCTTATGCAGGTACTCCTGAATTCGGCAGGACTCAGGAGGAGTGGGACAGACTCAGAGATAATACGATCGAATATGATGAGCTTGATGATCTGGTAGGTGAGTATAATCCCACGGTCAGAAACAATGAGATAGAGCTTAAGAACTATAAGCAGGATTACGGCACTACCAATGAACAGCTGAGGCAGAAGTATTCAGATATGGCCGATGAACTGAGGGCTTCCATTGACTACGGAGATCCGTCTGATATGCAGTACGCATACAGTGCTACTTCTGCATTGATCAATGAATCCTCGGCAGACAGGCTCGAGCAGCTGGCGGATTCGTCGCTTGATGATTACGAGACTACAAAGCTCGGATACGAGATGGCAGAAAAGACTCTTGCCCAGACCGCAAGATCCAATATGATCGCATATCGCAACAGCATACTGACTGCTGAGAAGAATAAACTCAATACTGAACTTATGAAGGCTCAGCTGGAGGCAGCTAAGGTACAGGCCGGTACCGGCACATTGACTCAGATCGATGTATATACGGCGACGGAGGACCTCATGAATGCGCAGAAGGAGCTGACAGTTTCAGAGGCGACGGCCCGTGCTGCAGCCAAGAAGCTTCAGATCATGTGCGGATGGCGATATGATGACGAACCTGTGATAGGAACGCTCCCTGAGCCTGATATGGCAGCCATCGCCGCAGTTGATCTGGCTGCAGACACTCAGAAGGCTATTGACAGTAATTATACGCTTAAGATCAATGAACAGAAGCTCGCCAATGCAGAATCGGCCTCTTCCAAGGATTCGACAAAGATCGCAATAGATACAAATAAGAGCAACATAAAGATAAGCATGGAAAGCTTTTACGACACGCTTAATTCCGCAAAACTTGTCTATGAGTATTCCGTGATGGCAAGTGATGTGCAGCAGCAGCTTCTCACCATAGCAGAGAGGAAGTTTGAAGTGGGTGAGATAAGTCAGCTTGAGCTTAAGGCTCAGCAGGTGGCTGCCAGAAATGCAGCCATCGCAGCAGAGCAGGCAGGGAACAGTCTGCTGGAAGCCAAGATGAATTACGACTGCGCTGCTGCAGGACTTGCAGCTGCATAAGGGTGGACAGATGAAGAAAACACGTGTTATTACAATTGCAATGTGCATATTCAGTCTGCTGGCGGCAATACCGGTATATGCACAGCAGACAAAGCCCCGGAATCCGTCAGAGGCTGCAATGTCAGAGGCAGAGCTTAACGGCTATTCCGAGGAACAGTGGAGTATGCTTAAGGATAACCGGCTCGAGTATGGGGAGATAAAGGAGCTGGTGCACAGCTTCAATCCGACTATGTCCGGATACTGGGAGTCCTTTGATGATGGTATGCGGAGCGTGGAATACTCCATTGATGTCATGAAGGAGGCAAAGAAAAGCGCTGAGGATACCTTTGACCTGTATAAGAGCAATCCTTATCTCAGTGCTGAGGACAGGGCAAATCTGATGATGCTGGTTGCAATGACATCATCAGCGCTCACACAGTACAATGATACATACAGGAGTCTTAAAAAGAGCAGTGCCGCAAGGCAGATAGCCATGGGAGAGGATCAGTATGTCAGAGCTGTGCAGAAGATGATGATCGGCTATAAGACCATGGAATCTAATGTCAGGATCCTCAAAAAGCTTGTGGAGCTCAATGAAGCAAGTCTTAAGGCATACAGGGATATGCAGGATAAGGGGATGGCCACGGAAACAGAGGTTCTTAAGGCACAGGCAGAGCTTATCTCTGCCAGATCCAGTCTGGCAGGCCTTGAGGCGGCAGCAAAACAGCTGTATGCACAGCTTATCACCATGTGCGGCTGGAAGGCGGACGATGCTGTCGTGATCGGAGATATCCCTGAGGCAGATGAGGCTCAGATCGCAGCCATGGATCCGGCAGCGGATTTTGCCAGGGCGGCAGGTAATAATACAACTCTTATTTCTCTCAGACAGCAGGGACGCAATAAGCACGAAGGCGCACTGAAGGCCCAGGACGATTACTACACATTTATGGAAGACAGTCTCAGAATCAGGCTTGACACATTGTATGCCGCAGTAATAGGCGCGCAGTATGAATACGAAGGAGCCAGGGCCGGCTGCGAGGGAGCCGGTATCAGCAGGGAAGCCATGAAGAAGCAGCATGATTCCGGCATGCTCAGTGATGCACAGTATATTGGCTCCCAGATACAGCTGCTCCGTAAGGAGGCTGCACTTGAGACCGCACGCAATAATCTGAGACAGGCTGCAGAGGATTATGAATGGGCAGTAAGAGGATATTGCGACATCAACTGATTTCATGAAAACTCCCCGGTATGAGCATTATCTATATCTTTTTTAACATTTCTGTGTTAAAATTAAACCAAATTGGCATAATTTTATGCTTTTTGACATGAAGGAATGGAGGAAACAGAAATGACTAGTTCTTTGACGACTGCTTACGGCAGGATCAATGCTCTTCTTGATGCCGGCAGCTTTGTCGAAATCGGTGCGCACGTAGCAGCCGGATACTGTGCTGCTGGTGAAGTCAACGGTGATGGCGTGGTAACAGGCTACGGCACTATCGATGGCGCACTGGTTTATGTCTATGCACAGGATCCATCATATTTAGGCGGATCCATAGGACAGATGCATGCAAGAAAGATCAGCAGGATCTACGAAATGGCAATTCAGATGAAGGCTCCCGTTATCGCACTTGTGGATTGTGCAGGTGTCAGACTCAACGAGGGCAATGACTCACTCTTCAGCTTTGGCTGCATGTTTAAGCATCAGGCAAAGGCAAGCGGTATCGTGCCGCAGTTCACAGTGATCTACGGAACCTGCGGCGGAGGTATGGCAGTTGCTGCAGCGATGAGTGATTTTGTATTTATGGAGAAGGATGCCAAGCTCTTCCTCAACAGCCCCAATGCGGTAGAGGGCAACTTTGAAGGAAAATGTGATACGGCGTCAGCAGATTTCCAGTCAAAGAATACAGGCATTTGTGATTTTACAGGA
This sequence comes from Lachnospiraceae bacterium UBA1755, assembly GCA_002314805.1. Taxonomy (GTDB): domain Bacteria; phylum Bacillota; class Clostridia; order Lachnospirales; family Lachnospiraceae; genus Darwinimomas. Next base: position 11,577 of record DCHJ01000041.1, read on the forward strand.
ACCGCAGATGAGATCAATGCAAAGCTCAGAGACCTCGTATGCATGCTCCCGCACAGTAACGTAGATGACTTCTCATTTGGTCAGTGTTCAGATGATCTCAACAGAGCAGTATCAGGTATCGATGCGCTTAAGTGCAAGTGTGAGATGATAGAGCAGATTGCTGATGACGGCAAGTATGTAGAAGTTGATGCGGATTTTGCAAAGTGTATGACAGTTGGTTTCATCAAACTCAACGGCAATACAGTAGGCGTGATCGCCAACAACTCAGCAGAGAAGGCAATCTGCCTCGGTGGATGCAGGAAGGCAATAAAGCATATCAGGTTCTGTGATGCTTACAGCATTCCGGTACTCACACTCGCAGATATCGACGGCTTTAAGCGCAATGAGATGAATGAGAAGCTTCTTCCTCAGGCACTTGCAAATCTCACATATGAGATGATCTCCGCAACAGTTCCGAAGGTAACCGTGATCGCAGGACATGCATACGGTACTGCAGGTGTGATCATGAACTCCAAGGCAGTCGGCGCCGATATCGTATACGCATGGGCAGGCGCAAAGATGGGACTTATGGATATGTCACTCCTTAAGAACATCACCGACGCAGTGGACAGAGATATCAATGCAGTTGAATATAACGCACGTCAGGGTTATGTCGATGATATCATTGATCCCGCAGAGACAAGACAGAGGGTAATCGCAGCATTTGAGATGCTCTATTCAAAGGAAGTTGACGCACTTCCAAAGAAGCACGGAACAGTATGACAGAGAAGGGGAGAGATGCATGAAGAGATTTAAAAATATTCTGATGGCATGCATTCTGGCTCTTGCAGTATTCGCACTTACGGCCTGTGGCGCAAAAAAGGCAGACTATTCAGATAATGATGAAGAATATCTGTACAATGCATATACCACGCTGTCACAGATAATCGTACTGGATGATGCAACCTTGGATGCATACATTGAAAAATGTGAGTATGAGCAGAATGTTCCGCTGACTAACGGATTTAATTCATGGAAATCAGCCAAGAAAGAGCTTGGCAGAGTCGTTGACTATGTAGATGACGGTACAGTCACTTATGATAAGGATGGTGCAGCGACTGTAAGGATCATGCTCGAGTTCGAGAACCGCAACTGCGAGTTCATTATCGGCTGGGACAGGATGGGACAGGAGATCACTGAGCTGACCTTCAACCCTGAATACTCAATGGGTGAGAAGCTCGGTCAGGCAGGAACCAACCTTGTGATCGGAATGGGCACTGTATTTGCAGTACTTATTTTCCTGGCATGGATAATCAGCCTGTTCAAGTATGTCCATAGAGCAGAAGAGAAGGCCGCTGAGAAGAAGGCTGAAAAGGAGGCTGCAAAGGCAGCTGAGAAGAAGGCAGCAGCACCGGCAGCAGTTCCAACGACACCGGCAGCACCGGTTCAGGTACCGGGTATGACTATTACACCGGCACCGGCAGATGATGAGCTTAAGGCAGTCATAGCGGCAGCGGTTGCGGCATATGAAGAGGATGCGGGATGCAGTATCGAGAAGCAGCCGTCACTCAATAACGGCATAGTAGTTAAATCGATTAAGAGAGGTTGATGATATGAAGACATATACAATTACAGTTAACGGAAATACATACAATGTAACAGTTCAGGAAGGCACAGCAGCAGCTCCTGCAGCAGCACCTGTGGCAGCACCGGCAGCAGCTCCGGCACCTGCAGCGGCACCTGTGGCAGCACCCGCAGCAGCAGGCGGCATCAAGGTCGAGGCTCCTATGTCAGGCAAGATCCTTGCAGTCAAGGCGGCAGCAGGACAGGCAGTAGCCAAGGGCGATGTCCTCATGGTTCTTGAGGCTATGAAGATGGAGAATGATATCGTTGCTCCGGAAGCAGGTACGGTCGCTTCGATCGCCGTATCAGCCGGTCAGGCAGTTGAGTCAGGAGACGTACTTGCAACTCTTAATTAATTCACAGAAATCGGAGGATCCACAATAATGATGAGTTTAGGCGAGACATTAAATAACCTTGTGCATCAGTCCGCTTTCTTTGGATTGACCTGGGGTAATTATGTCATGATCCTGGTAGCCTTCCTGTTTCTGTTCCTGGCTATCAAGAAAGGCTTTGAGCCATTACTTTTAGTACCGATCGCATTCGGTATGCTCCTCGTCAATATCTACCCTGATATTATGTATTCGGCAGAAGACACACCCAGCGGTGTAGGCGGAGTATTATGGTACTTCTTCAGACTTGATGAATGGACCATCCTGCCCTGCCTTATCTTCATGGGCGTTGGAGCACAGACAGACTTTTCACCTCTGATCGCCAATCCGATATCATTCCTTCTCGGAGCGGCAGCTCAGTTCGGTATCTATGCTGCATACTTTGTAGCTATCTTCCTTGGATTCAACGGACAGGCAGCGGCAGCGATCTCAATCATCGGCGGAGCTGATGGTCCTACATCCATCTTCCTTGCCAATAAGCTGGGACAGACAGGACTTCTCGGTCCTATCGCGGTTGCGGCTTATTCCTACATGGCACTGGTACCTGTTATCCAGCCGCCTATCATGAAGGCTCTTACCACAGACAGAGAGCGTAAGATCAAGATGCAGACGCTCCGTCCTGTATCCAAGCTTGAGAAGATCTTATTCCCGATCGTAGTTACCACAGTAGTCTGCCTTATCCTTCCTTCAACAGCACCGCTGGTAGGTATGCTCATGCTCGGCAATCTTTTCAAGGAGTCGGGAGTTGTTAAGCAGCTTCAGGAGACTGCAGCCAATGCTCTTATGTTCATCGTAGTTATCCTCCTGGGTGTATCGGTAGGCGCCACGACATCGGCAGAGGCATTCCTTAACGTAAGTACACTGAAGATCGTAGGACTCGGACTTGTTGCTTTCGCATTCGGCACGGCAGCAGGAGTACTTCTCGGCAAGCTCATGTGCAAACTCACACACGGGAAGATCAATCCGCTTATCGGTTCGGCAGGAGTTTCCGCAGTTCCTATGGCAGCACGTGTATCACAGAAGGTCGGCTCGGAATACGACCCCACAAACTTCCTTCTTATGCATGCGATGGGACCCAACGTAGCAGGAGTTATCGGTACAGCGGTTGCAGCCGGAACCTTCATGGCTGTATATGGAGTCAAGTAAGCAATGAGACCTGCTGCTTTATGCAGCCGGATCTAAGCAGCCCGGACCTGATAAGAGCTGACGGATCAGTTCTTTGATTTGGTCTGAGCGCGGCAGTAATCATAAGTATTAATATACAGGAGATAAAAAATGGGAGTAAAAATTACAGAGACCGTCCTTCGTGACGCTCATCAGTCTTTAATAGCAACCCGTATGCCTACTGAAGAGATGCTTCCTATCATCGATAAGATGGATAAGGTCGGCTATCATGCAGTAGAGTGCTGGGGCGGTGCTACATTCGATTCCTGCCTCCGTTTCCTCAAGGAGGACCCGTGGCAGAGGCTCAGGCTGCTTCGTGACGGATTCAAGAATACCAAGCTTCAGATGCTCTTCAGAGGCCAGAACATCCTCGGCTACAATCACTACGCAGACGATGTTGTAGAGTACTTTGTACAGAAGTCACTTTCCAACGGAATCGATATCATCCGTATCTTTGACTGCCTCAACGATGTAAGAAACCTCAAGACAGCTGTTGACGCAACAAAGAGAGAGGGCGGGCATGTACAGATCGCTTTCTCATACACACTGGGCGATGCATACACACTTGAGTACTGGACACAGCTTGCAAAGACCGTTGAGGAGATGGGTGCAGATTCCATCTGTATCAAGGATATGGCAGGACTTCTCCTTCCATACGCAACCAGCGAGCTGGTAAAGGCTCTCAAGGAATCAGTTAAGATCCCGATCGAGCTTCATACACATTACACATCAGGTATGGCTTCAATGGATCTTATGAAGGCAGTGGAGGCAGGCTGCGATATCATCGACACTGCATGCACACCTTTCGCACTTGGTACATCACAGCCTTCGACAGAGGTAATGGTCAAGGCATTCCAGGGCACACAGTATGATACAGGACTTGACGTAGACAAGCTCGTTGAGATCTGCGACTACTTCCAGCCGTACAAGGATGAGTGCTTAAAGAGCGGACTCCTTTCACCTAAGGTAATGGGAGTAAATGTTAATACACTTAAGTATCAGGTACCGGGAGGCATGCTGTCAAATCTTGTAAAGCAGCTTCATGATGCAGGCAAGGATGACAAGCTTCAGGAGGTACTTGAGGAGATCCCGAGAGTACGTACCGATTTCGGTGAGCCGCCGCTGGTTACACCTTCATCACAGATCGTAGGTACACAGGCAGTTATGAACGTGCTCATGGGCGAGCGCTATAAGATGGTTCCGAAGGAGTCAAAGAAGCTTGCAAAGGGTGAGTTCGGTCAGTGCGTTAAGCCGATGAACAAGGAGGTTCAGGCCAAGATCCTCGCAGGAGAAGAGCCTATCACCTGCAGACCCGCAGATCTTCTCGCACCGCAGCTTCCTCAGTTTGAAGAGGAAGTAAAGCAGTGGAAGGAGCAGGATGAGGATACACTTTCCTATGCTCTCTTCCCGGCAGTTGCAAAGGAATTCTTTGAGTACAGAAATACCCAGAAGACAGGGATCGATCCGACCAAGGCATCAAACGGTGCATATCCCGTCTGATCAGTGAACAATGCAGTCAGTATCTCCGTGCGCAGCCTGATCGAGTTCATACTGCGCAGCGGAGATATAGATAACAGAAAAGAAGTAAGCGGTGACCCTGATGCCATGCAGGAGGGCGTTCGCATACATAAAAAAATACAGAAAAGCATGCCGGCAGGCTATCATGCTGAGGTCTCCCTTAAGGAAGACTTTGAGGATGACGGCCTGCTTTTGCGTGTGGAGGGAAGGGCAGACGGAGTCTGGGAGAAGGAAGAGGAGGGCAGACCGGTCATCATCATAGATGAGATCAAAGCCATATATGCCAACCTTACCTATATCGAAAAACCCAGAGATATACATCTTGCCCAGGCCAGGTGCTACGCAGCTATGTACGCAAAGGACGACGCACCTGATAAGATCGGAGTGCAGATAACATACTGCGATCCGGATACCGAAGACATCAAAAGATTCAGATACAATTACAAAACCGCAGAGCTGAGGCCATGGTTTGAGGATGTGGTAAAGAAGTATCTGGTATGGGCACATATGGCGCAGGAGCATAATGCCGCAAGGGATGCTTCCATAGCAGGACTGGAATTCCCGTATGCATACCGGCCGGGGCAGAAGGCGGTAGCCGTGGATGTCTACCGCGCGATCAGAAGGAGCCGGGATCTTTTCATCCAGGCACCTACGGGTGCGGGCAAGACTCTCAGTGTGCTTTATCCGTCGGTCAGGGCGATGGGAGAGGGGCTGGCATCCCGGATATTTTATCTCACCGGCAAGACCGTAACCGCTTCTGTGGCGGTGGATACCTTAAAGCTCCTTACGGACCGCGGGCTGCAGCTTAAGTGCGTCCATATCACAGCAAAAGAGAAGGCATGTGCCAACGGAGAATTCATCTGCAATCCCGATGCCTGCCCGTACGCGCAGGGACATTTTGACAGGGTCAACGATGCGGTTTATGACTGCATCACACATGAAAACGTGATCACCAGAGACATCATTTTCAGGTACAGCGAGAAGCATAAGGTATGCCCCTATGAATTCTCGCTTGATGTGAGCAGCTGGTGTGACGCCATAATCGGAGACTATAACTATGCATTCGACCCGAGAGTACGCCTGCAGAGATTTTTTAATGCGGGTGCGCAGGACGAGTATATTCTCCTTGTGGATGAAGCTCACAATCTCGTATCGAGAGCATGCGAGATGTATTCTGCCGCGATGATCAAGGAGGATATCCTTGAGTGCAATCGCATGACCAAAGGGATGAGCAAACCACTCACATCTGCGCTTAATGCCGCAAATAAACGGATGCTTGAATTAAAGCGGGAATGCGGACATGATTATGAACTGTATCCTGAAACAGACAGGCTCTGCAGTGCCCTTGAGAGGGTGAGGCTTGAACTGTCAAAGCTTCTTGAAAAGCACAGGTATTTTGATACAAGGGATGATGTGCTTGAGTTCTTCTTCTCCGTCAAGCGCTTTACAGATGTGTATCCAATGGTACTTAAGGGCTACAGGATATACGGAAAACTGCAATACGACGGGAGCTTCTGCGTAAAGCTCCTCTGCGTGGACCCGTCGGAGAGCCTTAACGAATGTATGACTGCTGCAAGGAGCTCGGTATTTTTCAGCGCGACACTGCTGCCGGTCAGCTATTACAAGGAGCTTATCACCGGCAAAATGGATGACTATGCGATCTATGCAGAGACCTCGTTTGTATCAGAGCAGAGGCTTCTTGCAGCGGCATATGACGTAAGCAGCAGGTATACAAGAAGGACTGCCGGGGAGTATCAGAAGATTGCAGGGTATATCGAGACTGCAGTTAACTCGAAAAAGGGAAATTATATCGCATTCTTCCCGTCCTATGAATTTATGGAAAATGTGAGCGCATATATATCAGACGATCTGGAAAAGATCGTACAGACATCCCGCATGAGTGAGGATGAGAGAGAAGAATTCCTGAAAGCATTTTCCGAAAGCCGGGAAGAGTCGCTCCTGGGGCTCTGCGTGATGGGAGGAATCTTCTCGGAAGGAATTGACCTTACTGATGACAGACTCATCGGGGCAATAATCGTGGGTACAGGACTGCCGATGATCAATGCCGAATCCGAGATAGCAAAGCAATACTTTGACGATGAGGGAAAGGACGGCTTTGCCTATGCATACAGATATCCGGGCATGAATAAGGTCATGCAGGCCGCCGGAAGAGTGATCAGGAAAGAAACCGACAGGGGAGTGATACTGCTGCTGGATGAACGATTCGGCCACAGCGAGTACAGATGCCTTTTCCCCAGGGAATGGGAGGACTGCAGGACAGTGAACATCCGCACACTGGAAGATATGCTCACAGAATTCTGGAAGAAGTAGGTTAGTCAGTTCCTTTACAGGCGAGAAGGCAGCCGGTATGTGCTTAGTGGAGAATTCCTTTCTGCGCATAGTCTGTCCTCTGACATGCGCGCCCGCAATTCCATGACAAATACATGATGTATCGCGAGGCAGTGTCAGGTAAGATGTGAAAAAACGGCTCTTTGCATTCGTTCACTCTATTTATGTGCATGGTGAATTACGGAATCGTAGGGTGAATATTATATCAGAAATTAGCACTCAATACTTGAAAGTGCTAACAATAGAGAGTATACTGTACCAGGAACCCAAGGTCAGGGAAGCCAGTGCCCGGCCAATAAGATACAGGAGGCAGTAAAATATGTCAAAAAAAGGTAGTTTGTCAATAAACAGTGAGAATCTATTCCCTATCATAAAGAAATGGCTGTACAGCGATCAGGATATATTTGTCCGTGAGATGATATCCAATGCCACTGACGCGATAACCAAGCTCAGAAAGCTGTCGCTGATCGGTGAGTACGAAGCTCCGGCTGATGAGAAGCACACGATCACCGTGACAGTGCGTCCGACAGAGAAGACCCTGAGCTTTACTGATACCGGACTCGGCATGACCGAAGGAGAGGTTGAGGAGTATATCAATCAGGTCGCTTTCTCGGGAGCAGCGGATTTCATAGAGAAGTACAAGGATAAGGCCAATGATGACCAGATCATCGGACATTTCGGTCTGGGCTTTTATTCTGCATTTATGGTAGCCGACAAGGTCACCATTGACACCCGCAGCTACAGGGAAGGCTCTGCGGCTGTACACTGGGAGTCAGACGGCAGCGGCGAATTTGAGATGAGCGATTCAGACCGCACTGAGCACGGCACTACGATCACGCTTCACCTTAATGAGAACTGCTATGAGTACTGCAATGAGTACCGTGTGAAGGAAGTGCTTGAGAAATACTGCTCATTCATGCCGGAGGAGATCTATCTTGAGAATCCGGAGGCACCAAAGAAGGAGACTGAGAAGGATGCCGACGGAAAGGAAAAGGAGCCCGAGGCACCAAAGCCTGTCAACGACATCCATCCGCTCTGGACCAGAACACCAAATGAATGTAAGGATGAGGAATACAAGGAGTTTTACCGCAGGGTATTCCATGACTACCGCGAGCCGCTTTTCTGGATCCACCTCAACATGGATTATCCGTTTAACTTAAAGGGCATCCTCTATTTCCCAAAGATCAATATGGAGTACGAGTCCCTGGAAGGCAAGATCAAGCTGTACAACAACCAGGTGTTTATTGCAGACAATATCAAGGAAGTCATCCCGGAGTTCCTGATGCTGCTTAAGGGTGTCATCGACTGTCCGGATCTGCCGCTCAATGTATCAAGAAGCGCACTTCAGAATGACGGCTTCGTAAAGAAGATCCAGGATTATATCAACAAGAAGGTTGCGGACAAGCTTGTCGGCATGTGCAAGACAGACCGCGAGAGCTATGAGAAGTGCTGGGACGATATCGCACCCTTTATCAAGTACGGGTACCTCAAGGACGAGAAGTTCGGTGACAAGATCTTTGACTACATCCTCTATAAGGATCTGGACGGAAAGTATGAGGTCTTCAAGGATCTGCTTCCGGAGAAGGAAGAGTCTGACAAGGAGGCCGGTAAGGCGGCAGAGGCTGACACAGCAGGGCATGCAGTAGATGAAAACGGAGAAAAGGTCGAAGCCGAGATAGTTGGTGATGCAGATGCGGGTGTGAACGGCGGCGATACTGATGCCCCGGAGGAAGCAGCCGCAGAGCCAGAAAAGGCCAAGATCTACTATGTAAGCGACGAGCGTGAGCAGTCACAGTTCGTAAACCGCTTCAGGGAAGCAGGCAGGAAGGCAGTGCTGCTTACACACAATATCGATATGCCATTTGTCCAGAGAGTCGAGATGAAGCAGGAGAATATCAGCTTCGTACGTATCGATACAGAGGTCGAGAGCGCAGATATCAGCGAGGACGACAGGAAGAAATTTGAAAAGCTGGGCGAAAAGGTCAGGAAGATGGTCGGCAATGATAAGCTCAAGGTTGAAGTTAAGGAGCTTAAGGATGCCGGGACCGCTTCAATGATAACCGTATCAGAGGAGTCGCTGCGTATGCAGGAGATGATGAAGCAGTACGGCATGATGGGCATGAATATGGGTGATATGGGCATGACAGAGCAGACTCTCATCCTCAACTCAAAGCATCCGCTGGTACAGTACCTGCTTGATCACAGGAAGAGCGCAATGAGTGAAAAGGTGGCATGCCAGCTCTACGATCTTGCACTTGTAGCCAACAATCAGCTGGCACCGGACCGTATCCCTGAGTTCATTAAGAGGACCAGTGAGATCATGCTGGAGATCACGAAATAAACTGATCCCGTGACGGATCGGTACCGGGTACCATGCCGGAAGGAGAGTCAGTCCCATGCAGTACAGGAGCCTGTACTGCCCGGCGCGCAAATGGTGTTGACAAGAAGCCGGTTCCGCAACGTACAGGGACTTGGGAACCGCAGTGATCTGACTAAGCATATCTGATCCGCAGCAGATTGGGTCAGACTGCATGACGGGTACTGCGCCCGCGGGTGAGCTGTCTGCGCACTCAGGACATGATTGCGCTGCCAGTCGGATATATCAGGAACAGGATAGACATAAATGTGCGAAAAGCCGGGAAAATCCCCGGCTTTTTTGTGATATTTTACGATATATCATTCATTTACAAGAATGGTGAAAAGCTATATAATTACAGCAATATTCAGGGGTCAGCATATTATATCAGGAGGGAGCTATGGCATATTTTTATCCAGAGGAGTCACACACATTCAATGAGTATCTTCTTGTGCCGGGTTATTCCGGACATGAGCATGTACCGTCAGCAGTAAGTCTTAAGACACCGATTGCCAGATTCAGAAAGGGAGAGGAACCATCACTTTCTATCAATGTCCCCATGGTATCTGCAGTCATGCAGGCCGTATCAGGTGACAGGCTTGCCATAGCACTTGCAAAGGAAGGCGGCATCTCATTTATCTTCGTTTCACAGTCAATTGAGAGTCAGGCAGCAATGGTCGCCAAAGTAAAATCATACAAGGCAGGTTTCGTGACATCTGATGCCAACGTAAGACCTGACAATACACTGGCTGACCTTATCAGAGTGAAGGAGACTACAGGGCATTCAACCACAGCAGTCACCGATGACGGGACAGGCTCAGGCAGGCTGCTGGGACTTATCTCAAGCCGTGATTACAGGGTCAGCCGTATGGATCTTAATACTAAGGTATCAGAGTTTATGGTACCGCTGGAAAAACTCGTATTAGCAGAGGAAGGGATCACACTTAAGGCAGCCAATGATCTTCTCTGGGAGAAGAAGATCAATTCGCTTCCCATAGTGGACAGGAACGGAAATCTCAGGTATTTCGTATTCCGCAAGGACTATGATTCCCATAAGGAAAATCCCTGCGAGCTTCTGGATAATGAAAAGAGGTTCATGGTAGGTGCCGGTGTCAATACCCGCGATTATGAGGAACGTATACCCGCGCTTCTCGAAGCAGGTGCAGATGTACTCTGTATCGACTCATCTGAAGGCTACTCCGAGTGGCAGAAAAATGTACTGACATGGGTACGCGAAAAATACGGCGATTCAGTAAAGATAGGCGCAGGAAATGTAGTGGATGCAGAAGGCTTCAGATATCTTGCAGAGGCAGGTGCCGATTTCGTAAAGATCGGTATCGGCGGCGGCTCCATATGTATTACCCGTGAGACCAAGGGCATCGGACGCGGACAGGCAACAGCGGTTATCGATGTGGCAAGAGAAAGAGATAAGTATTATGAGGAGACCGGTATCTATATCCCGATCTGCTCAGACGGTGGTATAGTATACGACCATCACATGACGCTCGCGCTTGCTATGGGAGCAGACTTCATCATGCTGGGCAGATATTTCTCAAGATTTGACGAGTCACCGACAGCCAAGCTTTTTGTCAACGGCAGTTATGTAAAGGAGTACTGGGGTGAGGGCTCCAACAGGGCACGCAACTGGCAGAGATATGATCTCGGCGATGAAGGAAACAAGCTCAAATTTGAGGAGGGTGTCGATTCATATGTGCCATATGCAGGACCACTGTCAGACGGTGTAAGGCAGAGCCTTGCAAAGGTGAGATCCACCATGTGCAACTGCGGCGCACTCACCATCAAGGAGCTTCAGGAAAAGGCAAAGCTCACGCTCGTATCCGCAACTTCTATCGTCGAGGGCGGTGCACACGATGTGATCCTGAAGGATTCCGTAAAGAACAGGTAAGTTTATAGAGGGACGGTTCTGCTGTAAGGTCAGCGCGAACCGTCCCTCTGTAGTCAGGACAACAACAATTATAAAATAACATATTATATTTGACATATTACAAATAAATATTGTATATTATATATCAAATATGAGGTGTTAATATATGAAGATCACAGGACATGAGAATACTCCATTAATTATGAAGGAACTAGGTCAGCGCATAAAGGATACGAGGATAGCCTCTTCTATGACAAGAGAAGAACTGGCACTTAAATCCGGAGCATCGCTGAGCACTGTAGTGCGCGTTGAAAATGGTTCCAATGTAGGCTTCGATCAGATGATCAACATCATAAGGGCGCTTGGATCACTTTCCAACATCGACCTGTTATTGGCGGAATATAAGCCTTCTCCGGTAGATATTGCAAATGGAAAGAAGAAAAGGCAGCGGGCATCTGCAGCAAAGACACCTAAAGGCGTCACCTGGAAATGGGGTGATGAGAAGTGATAAGTGCAAAGGTTTATCTCTGGGGCACGGCCATAGGAGCAATCATACAGGAGGACAGGGGATCTGTACCGACTTTTGCATATGATGAGAGATTTCTTATGAGCGGTATAGAGATAGCACCATTAACAATGCCTCTGTCTGCAAGACATTTTGCATTTCCGGCGCTTAATCCAACTACCTTTTTCGGACTTCCTGGAGCTTTTGCGGATTCACTTCCGGATAAATACGGTACCAGGGTATTTGAAAGGTATCTGACCGATCAGGGAAGAGATATATCCGATATCAGTGCGGTTGAAAGACTGTGCTATATGGGAAAACGCGCAATGGGAGCATTGGAGTATGTCCCCGAAAAAGTATTCTTTGATAATCGTAATGAAGCGGTGGATATTGATGCCCTTGTAAGGCTTGCTTCAGATGTACTGATGCAGAGAGAAAGCATACATATGAGTTCCATGGAGCAGATGATCTCTATAGGAACTTCTGCAGGCGGAGCCAGAGCAAAGGCCGTCATTGCATATGATCCGGTCACGGGCGATATACGTTCCGGACAGATAGACGCGGGAACAGGATACGAATACTGGATCATCAAATTCGATGGTGTCGAAAATAATAAGGATAAAGGCGAGGCAGCCGACGGACCTCAGTACACCCGCATAGAATATGCATATTATCTTATGGCCAAGAATTGCGGGGTTGAAATTAACAGCTGCAGGCTCCATGAAGAAAACGGAAGATACCATTTCATGACAAAGAGATTTGACAGAGACGAAGAGGGTCGAAAGAAACATATGATCTCTCTTGAAGGAATGGCTCATTTCGATTTCAATACTCCGGGTGTTAATAGTTACGAACAGACAGCGGATATACTTTATAGACTGAATATGGGGAGTGATACCGTTGAACAGTTATTCAGACGGATGGTTTTTAATGATATTGCCCGTAATTTCGACGATCATGTGAAAAATACTTCTTTCCTCATGGATAGAAAAGGGGTATGGTCTTTGGCACCTGCATATGATATTACTTTTGCATATGATAAGAGCAATTTCTGGCTTGCCCGCCATCAGATGAGAATAAACGGTAAACTGGAAGAAATAAGAGATGAAGATCTGATCAATGCAGGTCTTCGTATGAATCTGTCAAGACAGAAATGTATAAGTAACGTAGCAAGAGTAAAAGAAATCGTATCCGATTGGTATCAATATGCGGATCAGGCCGGGGTGCGAAAATCATATGCTGAGGCTATTGGTAAGGTGCACAGAGTAACGAATAGTTAAACAGTGTTGTTATGATAAAAAAACCTTTTGAAAATGGATATTAAAATGATCAAAAAGGGGGATGCTCCTGAATGTTTAGAATAATATATATTGCAATAGCGATAACCGTCGGGGCTGTATCTATATGTTTGATGGCCATATTGTTCATGTGGATGATTAACCGTGAAAAGAGAAATGCCGACAAAAAATCCGACTTAGGAAGAAAAGAGTCTGCTGACAGCTGTATTAATAGCCATCTGTTAAGGTAGTCATTGTGGCTGTAGTCTGGTTTCTGCAGTTTCCGTTTGTGGCATTTCTTAAGAACATAGATGGACAAAAACACTCATATGTGCTACCCTTCTAAAGGATAAGCAGTTAAAAAATAATTAAAATTGTTTAGAAAACAGCTTATCCTGTGGGGGGATGGAGTGTATGAAGGGATGGCAGAGAGCAATTCTCGCAGTTGCAGCAGTATGTGTTGTTGCTGCTGTTGTTTGCATAGATGCAGGATTGCCCGGACAAGGAAATGCATTGCC
>DCHJ01000050.1:0-7607 GCA_002314805.1 Lachnospiraceae bacterium UBA1755
TATCTGGTGGTAGTGTCTAATCGACACTCCTTTTTTATCTGTAAATCCTTTATTTATCGGGAGTTCGTAATAAAAAGAGCATTGACCTCCCTTTTTGGTATAATGTCAGCGACCAAACTCACAAAAAACCAAGGAGACAATGCTCGTGAACATTATACTGTATATAGCGGTTGTGCGTAGTTCATGATGTATTCAGGGAAACGCAGACTTAATACACAATTCCGTTCTGCAATTTTCACAAATTTTAAGATTATGGCTTTGCCTGAAAACGCAGCATTACATCACCCTTTGATCAGAAGTACATTAAATATATTTGTCGCCGTCAAATGTCAGCGGCGCCTGAAACATATATACCAAAGCTATTATCAGCAATATAGGGGAGAGCAGGATGGCAAGCTCTCCTATAGCGTTGATCAGTGCACTTTCAATAATGGCTCCGATGATGAAGGCAACGATTAGTATGAAGTAAAGATAAGCCCTTTTCAGATAAGTTCTTTCACGGGTATTGATATACTGACTGATATTGAACACTCCGCTTCTGAGGTTTCCGATGCACATGGTCGTTGCCACATTGTTATCATGGATCATGCGGAAGCTTTCCACCTGTATTCCGCAGGCAAAGGAAGTCAGCACATTGGCAGCTCGGTCAGCTGTATGTGGCAGGATCGCCACGATGACCAGCATTGTTGCCTCGGCTGATAAAGAGATCTGCTTCCAATGTATACTTAAGAATTGCTTTTTAGAGCATATTATCTGAGATATGACGAGACCTGCGGCAAAGCAGACAACAGGCAGCAGGTATATCAATGCAGCGGCAAAATCAGCATTGGCCAGATTTACACCGAAAAGGAGCATATTTCCGGTCTGGGCGTTGGCAAAGACATGGCCGCGATACATGTATGAATATGCATCCATGCAGCCGCCTGACAGAGCAAGCATTATTCCGAATGGGAGAGACTCTGATATTTGTATTTTCTTCGTTTCCATAATGATCCTCAGACTGTTTTTTTCAAACCCGCAGATTATGATCCTGTATGATGTCAGGAGCATATAGACCTACACCCTATAATACCAGTATTGAGACCATAATAAAAGATATTTGCAGAGCTTGCATACAGTCGGCCGGGCACCGACAGAAGGTGTGAGATGATCTGTGAGACGGCAGAACCGGAAGTGCAGGGAAGGGATCATTGTGAGGAAAAGTCAGCTCTGAGCAGACCGGAATATCAGGCCCGGACTATGCCTCGGCAGGCAGCAGGAATCGTAAAAATATGTAAGTAAAATTAGCAAAATGGCCTGTTTACAATAAAATCATTTTTTTATTTCCTGCCAAAAGTATATAATATATGAAATACCACTATATGGAAAGGAAAAATAACCAATCCACAGCATCTCAAACAGCATAGCCGAACCTGTAGAAAAGGTAAAGAATGGCTATGACTCTATAATACGAGGAGAAAATTATGGCAGCATTATTATTACCATTCGGATATCCCGGATATCCACAGCAGGCAGTTACAGAGCATATCAAGGCATCTGAAGAGTACCTTGCAGGAATAGGGATCAATGCAGTATCAGCAGATCCCATCATCAACCTTCCTGACTGTGCCCGGGCAATAGACATTGCGAGCAGGGATAATTACGATTATGTCATCGTGCTCATCTCAACATGGATCGAGGCACCGAATGTCATGAAGGTGCTGAGCGCAGCCGGAATTGAAAATAAGCCTATGCTGCTCTGGTCACATGATAATATCTGGGATGAGAAGGAGAAGGCAACCATCTCATTCGGATGTCTTGCATCAGCAGGAGTCATGAGGGAAGCGTTTGAGGAATTCGGATACAGGTTCAAGTTTGTTATCGGCAATCCGGGTGAAGGTCAGCTCACAAAAGAGATCAAGGACTTTGATACAGCAGCCCTTACTCTGGCTCATCTTAAGAAGTCAAGACTTGGAATGCTTGGATATGTTTCAATGGGTATGTATACAGGACTTGGAGACCATATCAAGGTAAAGAAGCAGCTTGGTACGGAGATAGTGCATGTAGACAATTATACCGTTCTGGCCCATCTTGATGAGCCGACAGCAGAAGAGAAGGCAGAGGTAGTAGCAAGACTAAAGAACGAGTGGTCAATCGCCCCGGGAGTTGAGGACGAGCTTCTTGACAAGACCGCGGCTTACTATGTGTTGATGAAAAAAATCATCAAAGAACAGGAGCTGGATGCATTCACTGCAAAGTGTCAGTATGAGATGAGCATTGATTTTGGGTTCACACCATGTGTAGCATTATCTCTATTGGGAGAGGAAATGCCGATGTCATGTGAAGGTGATATCTACCTTATGCTGTCGCAGATGATACTTGCATATATCGCAGGAAGGCCAAGTACATACGGAGACATGCTTTCGATCCTGAGAGGCGGAAATGACGGTATGATCTGTGCGGCATGCGGGTTTGCACCAAAGAGTTTCCTTAATGCTGAGAAGCCTGATATTGATAAGCACACTGCACTTTACAGCGGAATGCTCATCACGACATCATTCAAGCCGCAGCCTGTTACGGTAATCAGGGTGGCCAACTACAAGGACGGCTTTAAGATGCATCTGATCAAGGGGCATACAGAAGAGCTGAAGGGCTTCCATGAGATAGACTGTCCGACCTACGCAGGTTCAGTGATAAGATTTGAAAACAAGACAGCAGATGAGTTCAAGAATGAAATCATGAGCCAGCACTATGCGATAGTACCCGGAGACTGGATAGACGCTCTCAGGGATTTCTGTAATATCACAGGGATCAAAGCAGTGTAAATATACAGCCGGGCAGGACAGATTCTCATAGATTCTGTCCTGTGTTTCACGGGTATTGACATACTGATTGATACTGAATACCCCGCTTCTGAGGTTTCCGATAAACATGGTCGTTGTCAAATTGTTATCATGGATCATGCGGAAGCTTTCCACCTGTATCCCGCAGGCAATGGGAATCGTAAAAAATATGTAATGCTATTTGCATTGTATCATTATTTTAAATATGTTACGGTAATGAGGCGTTAGGCAAAAGTAGCTCATACAAGGCTCTGAACTGTTCATCAGCAAGCGGGTGTATGAACAAAGGCAACCTGGTCATGGACCGCTGCTGTGCTGATATCTGCATTGGGCGTTCCTACGTCGTAGACCGACGTCTGCGTGGTCAGGGGAACAGAGAATTCTAAATAAGGATCATAGAGGAAAAGAAATGAAAAAAATACTGATTGCTTTATTGTCTCTGATACTGGCTGCTTCGGCGGCGACCGTGTGTCTGGCCGGTACATTATATACCAACGACAGGCTGCGTATCAGAAAGACTCCGTCTACAAGCGGAGAGATAGTGGATGTTGTGCCGGTCAATACCAAAATAGATGTAATAGGAAACACTGATGACGGCTGGGCTAAGATATCCTACAAGGGACAGACCTGCTATGTGAAGGCCGAGTATCTTTCTGCTACAAAGACTGTGGTCAGTGAAAGCGCAGCAGAGAAGAAGACTGCATCAGAGGCTAAAACATCAGACGGGACGAAAACATCGGCAGAGACAAAAACTGTCGCAGAGACGAGTGCATCGGCAGAGTCAAAAACGGAAGCCGGGACAAAAACGGCAGCTGAGGACAAATCAAAGTCTGCAGCATCGGTCTCCGCAGGTAAGACGGTATCATGGGACCCATCCTGGAAATATGCGGATTTTTCAGCGATCAATTCAGGCACGGCGACTCTTTATAAGGCGACTGCTAACCGCAAGGGCAAGGTGATCGGCGTTAATGCAGGACACGGTACCTCGGGCGGAGGTTCTGTCAAGACCTGGTGCCATCCGGACAAGACTCCCAAGGTTACAGGCGGTACAACCGCCGCGGGGTCAACAAAATCAACAGCGGTATCCGGCGGGATGAGCTTTAGTGACGGTACGGCAGAATCCAAGGTCACACTCAGGGAGGCTGTCATCCTAAAGGACATGCTTCTGGCAGCCGGATATGATGTACTTATGCTCAGGGAAAGTGACGATGTCCAGCTTGACAATGTTGCAAGGACAGTGATCTGCAATAATCTTGCAGACTGTCATATCGCTCTGCACTGGGACGGTGACGGGCTGGATTATGATAAGGGCTGCTTCTACTCCTCAGTGCCGGACGGTATCAAATACCTTGAGACAGTCGGTGCTGTCTGGGAGAAGAGTGAAAAGCTCGGTGACTGTCTTATCAAGGGACTTGCGGACAAGGGCAATAAGATAAGAGGGACCGGAAGCATGGATATTGATCTCACACAGACAAGCTTCAGCACGATCCCATCAGTAGACGTCGAACTGGGTAATCAGAGCTCAGACCACAGCGATGCAAAGCTCAGGCAGCTTGCCGGCGGACTGCTGGCAGGGATCAATACATACTTCGGATATTAGGGAAAACGGTCATACTCAGGACCCGTAAGCAATCATCCCGTGATTGACCGGGTCCTTTTTGTATCCTGAAAGCACAGCATCCATCCCTTTCCGGTCGTACCGGTATCACAGCAGTCATACAATTAAGGGATCGTACCTGCGGCGTTGCAGACATGCTGATATGATTCGGTTTTCTTGAGAACCCTTGAGAAGTGAACTACTCGGCAATTGAATTACCTAGGATTCCCGCTTTTTATCCTAAAATAAGGTTTGGGTGTTAACCGGACTGCTTATGTGCTATACTGCACACAGCAAAACAAAATGTGTAGCTGTGGACGCACAGGACATCGCGAGGTGTTTATCATACTGTTATTTCACAGGATGTTCAGCTGCGGGTGCGCAGGGCAGCGTTACAGCAAAGCACAAAGACATAATATAAATCGGAGGAGTGACTATGAGAAAGACAAAAATAATCGGTACTATCGGACCGGCCAGTGATGATCCGCAGGTATTTTCTGCGATGTGCGAGGCAGGTCTCAACGTTGCACGCCTTAATTTCTCTCACGGTACACACGAGGAGCAGCAGGTACGCGTTGACATGATCAAGAAGGTCCGCAGTGAGCTGGGACTCCCAATCGCTATTCTTCTGGATACCAAGGGTCCGGAATACAGGATAAGGACATTTAAGGATGGAGAGGTATTCCTTAACGACGGGGATGATTTTACTCTGACAACAAGAGAGATCGAGGGCGACAATACAATCGTCAGTGTCAGCTACAAAAATCTTCATGAAGAACTGTCTCCGGGAGATATCGTCCTCATCTGCAACGGTCTGGTAAAGCTTGAGGTCAGGAGTGTCGAGGGTACGGAGATCCACTGCAGGACATTGATCGGCGGAAAGCTGAGCAACCGCAAGAGTATGGCATGCCCCGGAAAGCATCTCAAGCAGATATACCTGAGTGAGCAGGATAAAAAGGACCTCCTGTTCGGCATCAGGAATAGTATTGATTTTGTAGCAGCTTCCTTTGTTTCCTGCGCACAGGATGTAAAGGATCTGAGAGAATTCCTCAATGAAAACGGCGGAGAAGATATTGAGATAATTGCCAAGATCGAGAATCAGTCAGGCATCGACAACATTATTGAGATTTGCGATTACTGCGAGGGCATCATGGTAGCAAGAGGCGATCTGGGAGTTGAAGTGGATTATGCAAAGCTTCCTGCGATCCAGAAGAAGCTGATCAATGACTGCAGACTCCTCGGAAAGAGAGTCATCACAGCAACGGAGATGCTTGAATCAATGATCAGCCAGCCAAGACCCACAAGGGCCGAGATATCCGATGTTGCCAATGCCGTATATGACGGTACGTCGGCGATCATGCTCTCAGGAGAGACCGCAGCAGGAAAGTATCCTGTTGAGGCCGTCAGGACAATGGGGAATGTCGCCGAAGAGGCTGAGAAGCATGTAGATTATCTTGTCCAATACATGTATACGGATTTCAAGATCAGCAATCAGCTTGATGCGATCTCTCATTCGGTATGCGGCATGGCCATGGATATCGGCGCAAAGGCTATTGCAGTCAGCTCTCTTTCAGGTGCTACAGTCAGGATGATCTCAAGATTCAGAGCACCGGTGGATATCGTCGGCATCGCCGTGAACGAAAAGGTATGGTATCGTCTGGCTCTTTCCTGGGGAGTTACTCCTGTCATGAGCGAGGAGTATGATTCAACAGATGTGCTGTTCTACAATGCGCTCAATCTGGCACAGAAGGTACTGCATCTTGAAAAAGGAGATACAGTGATAATGACCGGAGGAAAGACCAACGGAAGATCAGGCAACACCAACCTGATAAAGATCGAAAACATCTGATCAGGCGGGGGAATTGACGTATAAAGAAAACAGAAGGCAGAATTAATTTGATTCATGACAGACATAAGATGATATATTCGGCGGTATTGCTGTCCTTTATTATCCTGGCGGCTCGGTGTGCTCCTGTATATGCACAGGAATCAGAGGGGGGAGCCGCAGCGGCGGAGACCATATCCGCAGGAGGCCCCGGTATGATATCGGAGGAAGCAGGCGGGGCAGAGAACGCAGACGGGACCGGAGAGGTATCGGAGACTGTGCAGGAGGATACAGACGATACTGTACTTGATGAAACTGCGACAGAGTCTGAGATCCCTGCCAGAGAATATACGGAGGATGACTGGGACAAGTGGAGAGTAGATTACCGGCGTATCAATGACCGTCCGTATGAGGAAAGCGAGCGGGAAAAGAAGATCTATTCCTATAACCAGCTGCCGCCCCATGATACAGGCAGGACAAGGTGGTCCGGAGACTGGTATGCCATAGAGGAAGGCGGTCAGATATTTGCCAATTTCGGCTGCGGTATCTGCTGCATTTCCAATATCTACAGTACATTCGTGCAGAGACCTGTAGATCCGGGACAGATGATGACGGTCGCAAAGACATACTCCTCATATAAGCCCAATAGTAAGGCCGGGGCTATAGACTGGTCCCAGATGAAGCAGCTGTGCGAAAAGCTGGGCATGACCGCTCAGATCAGAAAGAAGCCGCAGGACTATGCTCAGTTTCAGCAGGATGTATATACTGCGGATGCCACAGTTGTGCTGGTATGTAAGGATGATGACCCCGGACTGTGGTTCTATACCAATGGTCATTATGTGACACTGTGGGAATATGATCCGTATGATGATACGGTATTTGTTACGGATTCCAGCGGATTATTCAACCGTGAAAGAGTCTATCTCAGGGATGTATACGATGCGCTCAAGACGCGCAGCAGCCATCAGTATATGTGTGTGGATGCCGATATTCTCGGATATTAACACCCGCATTCCATAAGCCGTATCCGGATTCTTGGAATACTCAATACTTAAGTTTTTGTTAATACTGAAATGTTGAGGCAGGATGTGAGTATTAAGGATCAGACAGTACTTCAGCATGAAGGAGGAACTTATGGCAGAGAACAGGAACCCTGGCAGAGAAGATACACAGGAAATGATCATAGAGGAGATCGAGATAGGAAAAATGCCTGAGGGCAGGGAAGGAACAAAGAAGGAAAATATGTCTGATAACAAAGAAGAAATCAGGACGGAAGAAATGACTGAGACAAAGCCGGAAGCGCAGGCAGAGAGCACACCGGAGACAAAGCCGGAAGCACAGGCAGAGAGCACACCGGAGACAA
>DCHJ01000050.1:7642-13894 GCA_002314805.1 Lachnospiraceae bacterium UBA1755
CAAAGCCGGAGATCAAGGCAGAGAGTGCACCGGAGGTACATCAGGAGATAAAGACAGAGGATAAACCGGTGGTCAGGAATGAGAATAAGCCGCAGGCAGGTGCTGCCGGTAAGGATACGCAGAAGATCGACAAGAAGATCTTTAAGGTGCTCGGAATAATACTCGGAGTGATTGCGGTCATTCTCGTAGTATTCTTCCTCTTCTTCTACAAGAATAAGAAGGTGAGAGCCACTGAGGCTGCGATCACTTCTATCGGAGAAGTTACGCTTGACAGTGAAGCGGCTATAACGGAAGCCGAGCAGATGTATGCTGAGCTTAATGATAAGGAAAAGCGACAGGTAGAGAATACTGAGGAGCTTAAGGAAGCACGTGATCTTTATACCGAGCTCTGTGATAAGGATGCGGCATATCAGGTCGATCTGCTTATTGACCTTATCGGAGAGGTTGACAGGAGCAGCGAGCGCAGCATCACGGATGCAAGAAAGGCCTATGATGCGCTGACCGGCAGACAGAAGCAGTATGTTGAAAAGCTGGCTGTGCTTGAACAGGCAGAGGCGGATTTCGAGGTCCTTGATGTAAAGGAATGTGAGGAGCTCATAGACAGGATACAGTATGCAGCGGAGTCACCTGATGTACAGCTTCCGATTGCCATCGATGCGGCGAGGACAGCTTACGAGGCACTCAGCCCGTCGCATAAAAAGCTGGTAAAGAATTATTCAAATCTCGAAACGGCTGAGAAGGCATATGACGATTACGTGCAGAAAACCGATGCCCTGAAGATAAAGAAAGAGCATGAGGAAAGGCTGCAGGACAGGGAGAAATATATGAATTCCTGTCAGGTGGTGACATATGCACAGCTTATCAGCAATCCTGAGACATATGAGGGCAAGGATATTGCGATAAAGGTAGATATCGTCAGTGTGGAAGCTGCAAAATTCCTCAAGTCAGGTTCGATAGTGGCAAAGCCTGCCGGAGGAAGGGACGATAACGTGATCTCACTCATTGACGGCAGGAGCGTGAAGGAACCTGAGTTTACGGAAAAGAGCACCCTTACAGTCTATGGTGAGTTCAACGGAGTGAATACCATCACCAGCTATAAGGAGGGATCGGGAGTGTTTGGAAGCAATCTTTTTGCAGATGTTGATTCCGAGACTATGGTTCCGGAGATCAGAGTTGAATTTACATCAACAGATGACATTGCAGCAATTGATGAAAAGCCTACAACCACAGAGATATTCAATTACATCGAGGAAGGTATTGATATTGCAAAGGGTGTGACGGATATTCTCAGGATGATCCCGTGGTAAATATAAAATATGTGTTAAATATGAGAAACGCGTGCGGCTGCACGCGTTTTTTGTGCTATAATTCGTACATATTTGGTTTGAAAGGATTGTTATGGTAACAGATCCGTATGCAGAGCTGGGTGTTTCCAGAGATGCAGGCAAAGAAGAGATAAAAAAAGCATACAGAAAGCTCGCAAAGCAGTATCATCCGGATCTGCATCCCAATGATGCCACGGCGGCTGCCAAAATGAATGATATCAATCAGGCCTATGATATGATCAATAATCCTGAGAAGTACCGCAGGGCGCAGCAGTCCTATAACCGGGGTTACGGGTACGGCGGTCAGGGCGGAGGCTACGGTCAGGACGGAGGATACGGTCAGGGCGGAGGCTATGGTCAGGGCAATGGTTACGGCCAGGGCAGCAGTTATGGTCAGGGCGGCGCCCGGAATGATGGTTACAGTCAGGGCGGCAGCTACGGTCAGGGCGGCACTCAGAACGGCGGTTACGGTCAGGGTGGTTACGGTTATGACTATCAGGATATCTGGGTGATGTTTGATGATCTTTTCGGATATGGTAACCGCACCGACGGAGAGCATACCTGGACCTATGAACAGCAGAAGGCACGGGATGAAGCAAGGGCGGAATACAAGAGGCAGGCCTCCGGAGCGATGATAATAGTCAAGGTGTTCAGATTCTTCCTGATCATTATGATACTTAATCTGCTGCTTAAGTCCTGTGCATCCACGATGGGAGGCTCGATGCCGGGATATATGAATCCGTCGGGTACCACGCCGGGATATCAGAACGGATACTATCAGGGGGGGAATGTTCAGGGCGGAAATACCACGGGAGAGAGTACCTGGGGAGAGAATGTCCGGGGCGCAAACTCTCAGGAAGGAAATGCTCAGGGCGGCTATTCCCCCGGCTTTCAGAGCAGCGGCTGGCAGCAGCTCTTCGGTCCGGATATTCAGGGCGGCAGCAGTAAATAATTTCTGAGAAGGCACGGGATTAATCACTGTCTGTGCGGCAGGTGGATCGCAAAGCATCGAAAAAGCCTCGATGTAGTTAGTGAAGAGCGCGTGTACCGCGGGTGGAACAGAAAAACACCGCAAAAGCCTCGATGCAGTTAGTGAAGAGCGTGTGTACCGCGGGTGGGACAGAAAAACACCGCAAAAGCCTCGATGCAGTTAATGAGGAGCGCGTGTGTCCGGACGGTCCATAAAACCGGGTCAGAGTGTACAGATAATAGTTATCAAGACAGGAATTCATAGCAGATAAACAGGTGGATATATGGGAAAAACAGTAGGAATCGATCTTGGTACTACCAACAGCTGTGTGGCTGTTGCAGAGGGAAATACAATTACTATAATACCTAATTCAACGGGGTCAAGAACGACACCGAGCATAGTTGCTTTTGCTAAAAACGGAGAAAGACTGGTAGGGGAGCCTGCAAAGCGTCAGGCAGTGACCAATGCCGACAGGACCATCAGCTCGATAAAGAGGGAAATGGGCACCAGCTGGTCAAAAAAGATAGACGGCAGCGTTTTAAACCCGCAGATCATAAGCTCCATAATACTGATGCAGCTTAAGAAGGATGCCGAGAGCTATCTGGGCGAGCCGGTGACGGATGCGGTCATTACGGTGCCGGCATATTTCAATGATGTGCAGAGGCAGGCGACCAAGGATGCAGGCAGGATCGCAGGGCTTAACGTGAAGAGGATCATCAATGAGCCGACCTCGGCGGCGCTTTCCTACGGACTTAACCACGGAGAGCCTCAGAAGGTATTGGTTTACGATCTTGGGGGCGGTACCTTT
Source organism: Lachnospiraceae bacterium UBA1755 (assembly GCA_002314805.1). Taxonomy (GTDB): domain Bacteria; phylum Bacillota; class Clostridia; order Lachnospirales; family Lachnospiraceae; genus Darwinimomas. Next base: position 10,746 of record DCHJ01000050.1, read on the forward strand.
GACGTATCGGTGATCGAGATCGGAGAGGATGTTATAGAGGTGATGGCCACCTGCGGAGACAATCATCTGGGCGGTGATGATTTTGACAGGCGCCTGTCGGAGTGGATAGTCAAGCAGATAAAGAAGCTCAACGGGGTGGATGTATCCAGGGATTTTGCGGCGCTCCAGCGGATAAGGGAGGCGGCAGAGGCAGCCAAAAAGGAGCTGTCTACATCGGTTACTACCAATATTGTGCTTCCATATCTGACTCAGAAGGGCAATGTCCCTATCAATGTGGAGCTTCATCTTGACAGGGATACCTTTAATTCTCTCATCAGGGATCTTGTAGAGAAGACCGCGGGTCCGCTGCGTCAGGCTATATCAGATGCGGGGGTAAGCGCTGCACAGCTGGACCGTGTGCTCCTTGTGGGCGGATCCACGAGGGTGCCGCTGGTGCAGGAGAAGGTCAGACAGCTGACGGGCAAAGAGCCCTCCAAGAATATCAATCCGGATGAGTGCGTGGCCCAGGGGGCGGCGATACTGGGAAATACCTTGTCGGGACAGGCACTGGTCACATCTAACGGAGGTGGGAATATACTGCTGCTGGATGTCACTCCGATGAGTCTTTCCATTGAGACGGTGGGAGGCGTGGCAACCAGACTCATAGAGAGGAATTCCACACTTCCGGTCAGATATTCACAGGTATTTACCACGGCTGCTCCTTTCCAGAGCGCGGTCGATATACATGTCCTTCAGGGGGAGATGAGGATGGCCAGTCAGAATAAGACGATCGGCAAGTTTACCCTCAAAGGCATAAGGAGAGCACCGGCGGGAGTGCCCAAGATAGAGGTCACCTTTGATCTTGATACCAATGGCATCCTAAGGGTTTCAGCCAGGGATATGGATACGCTGAAGGAACAGAGCATTACTATCACGGCCAATGACAGGATGAGTGAGAATGAGATCGAGAAGGCCATGATAGAGCTGCAAGGAGGAAATAAGTGATGTGGGAAAAGATCAAGTCGGGTCTGCAGCGTTTTATGTATGGAAGATACGGAATAGATACGCTTAATAAGGTCCTGCTGATCGCGGCGCTTGCGGTCTGTCTGCTCGGTATCATCATAAAGCAGCCATGGATCAACATCCTGTACTGGGTGCTGCTGGTTTTCTGGATATTCAGGGCTTTTTCCAGAAATACCACTGCCAGATGGAAGGAGAATGAGAAATTCCTCGGTTTTATCAAATATATCAAAGCTGTATTTACACAGAGCAGGGAATATGTGGTATTCAGGTGCAGGAAATGCGGACGCATCATCAGGGTGCCCCGCAGGCACGGAAGAGTGGAGGTGACCTGTCCGCAGTGCGGTGAAAAGAGGCTCGTGGAGACCGGAAAGAGGGGCTGAGCAGCATGGTTCACAGCTGTCTGCAGCAGTATGAAGCAGTCAGCAGCAGTCTGTAACATTCCGCAACATTCCGCAGCAGTACGCGCGGGCAATCAAAGACCCTCCTCACTGTGGTGAAGAGGGCCTGGTATTACCTGATTAACTGCTATACCGGAGACCGAAAAACCGGAGACCGAAAATCGGAGGCCGAAAATCGGAGACCGAAAATCGGAGATATCATAAACCGGAATATCACATATCGGATACATCAAAAACCGGTGATATCAAAACCTGTGCTACAGCCAGTACATTCCGGTGTCAGCAATTATAATACTTGTCAAATTCAGCCGGGCTGGGGATCAGAGATATCTCGAGGGCCTCGGCTCTTTTTGTTTTGATATGGTTTTCAATCATATCCATAGTGAATACTCCGCCCCTGAGCAGGTAATCATTATCCTTCTCCAGTTCGTCAAGAGCTTCGTCAAGGCTTGCCGGGAGCTTTTTGAGCTTTGCTTTTTCAGCTTCAGAAAGCTCGAAGAGATTGACATCGTAGGGACCGAAGCCTGCTGCGACGGGATCTGTCTTACTAAGTACGCCGTCAATTCCGGCCATAAGTATTGCAGAGTATGCATAGTATGGATTGCAGGTAGCATCCGGGTTGCGGAGCTCGAAACGGCGCAGCTCAGGGCTCTTGGCATAAGCCGGGATACGGATCACGGCGCTTCTGTTGCTGGTTGCAAATACTGCAGTCACTGGTGCCTCAAAGCCGGGGACCAGCCGCTTATAGGAGTTGGTGCTCGGGTTTGTGATGGCACAGAGAGAACCGATATGCTTCAGAAGACCGCCGATGAAGTAAAGCGCTGTCTGTGACAGATGTGAATAGCCGTTATCATCGGAGAATACCGGCTTGCCGTCCTTTTTGAGGAGCATATGCACATGCATACCGCTTCCTGCTTCTTTGTAGACAGGCTTGGGCATAAAGGTTGCCGTAAGTCCGTACTCCTCAGCTGTATTCTTTATGATGTATTTGATCATCATAGTCGCATCAGCCATAAAGCTCATCCTGCCAAGCTCAGGCTCGATCTCGAACTGACCTGCGCTGCCTACCTCAGGATGATGGTAGTGGAGAGGAATGCCTGCTTCTGTCATATAATTGCACATCTGGCTGCGGCAGTCATAGGTACGGTCCAGCGGGAGAGCAGCATGATACGCCTTCTGCTTTCCGATCACATAGCCCTGTCCCTGTTCGTCACTGTTCCAGTGTGCCTGTTCTGCATCAATGCTGTAGCCTGTGGCCTGCGCACCCACAGTCCATCTGACATCGTCGAAAAGATGAAACTCAAATTCCGGGAGGATAAGCATCTCATCCGCAATACCGGCAGACTGCATATATGCCTCTGCAGCTTTTGCCACATTGCGCGGATACTGGGGCAGAGGTCTGTTGTACGGATGGTCGATGATCATTGCGCTGCCGCCCATGGACAGAGTCGGGATCTCGCAGAACGGATCGATCACTGCGGTATCAAGATCGGGTATGAATGCCATGTCGCTTTTCTCAACGATGGCATAGCCGTAGTTGGATGCATCAAAACCGATACCGTCACGTACGATCTCCTCCGTAAAGCTCGGAGCCGGAATGGTGACATGACGGAAATGTCCGTCGATATCCACGATCTTGAAATCTACCATGCGGATGTCATTTTCTCTGATGAGTTTCTGGATGTCATTGAAGGTCTTCATTGTTGTTCTCTCTTTTCTTTCTGACTTCATTCATTATGCAGCAATACC
>DCHJ01000050.1:13911-16967 GCA_002314805.1 Lachnospiraceae bacterium UBA1755
ACCACCCCCACCGAAAGCACGCGCTCAGAGCACATGCCCGGACCGGTATTGTGTATATTGTGTGATAATTATACACCCGAATTATTGAATATGATATAATTTATCCGATGTTAGATACAATTGATGTTTACGGCATTATCATAGGGATCCAGCCGGTCGGGGAGTATGACAAGAGAGTACTTTTGCTGACCAGGGAGCGTGGCAGGATAAGTGCTTTTGCCAGGAGCGCCAGACGCCAGGGCAGCGGACTTATGGGTGTGACGCAGGTCTTTGTGTGCGGACGTTTCCGCCTCCGCGAAGGCAAGGATTCCTACAGCCTGCTTTCCGCCCGGGTGGACAATTATTTCGGGGAGCTTAAGAAGGATGTAGAGACCACCTGCTATGGTACCTACTTTCTGGAGCTTGCGGAGTACTATTCACGGGAATCAATGAGTGAGCCTCAGATGCTTAAGCTTTTGTACCTGGCACTTCTTGCACTCACCAGACCTGCGCTCCCGCATCCCCTGACAAGACGTGTGTATGAGCTGCGGCTCATGAAGATCGACGGACAGTATGACCAGACACCGCCGGCGCCCCATGGCGAGACCGCAGAGTTCACCTGGCATTACGTGCTTACATCACCCGTTGAGAAGCTTTTCACCTTTGCGCTTACAGAGGAAGTCTTCAGGGAGTTTGAGGAATCAGTAGACAGAAGTATCAGAAAATACGTGGACCGCAGAATGAATTCTCTGGAGATACTGGAGGCCCTTATCAGATGAAAACGAGTCGTAAAAAATCATTTACTGCAAAATATCTGGCGGTGTTTGAACTGTCAATAGTTCTCATCGTCATCATCGTGCTGGTGGTCAATACCTTCGGCCTCAGATACTACTACGAGCACCAGAGAGTCAAGAGCATGGAGCAGGCATACGGTGAGATCGATGCTGCAGTAGCAGATAAGAATCATAAGGCCGTATCAAAGATCCTGGATAATTATTCTGAAACGGAAAACATATCCATCGCCCTTTACGATACATATACCAGTGTTGCGGTCTTTTCTTCCGAACGAGACAACGAGTTTTTGCTGCAGCGCCTGAGAGACCGGCTTTTCGGGGGCAATACTGATGGAGCTGCGGGTGCGCAGGGCGCAGGTGACGGCAGTCCGGATGCTGAAGGCGGCATGACGGCGGGACAAGGACAGAAGGACAGAGTTATTGCCGCGAACGAGGATTATAATATCACAGCAACAGCCCAGGCTCTGGAATTTGTGGGATACTGCCATGATGACAGGACCATGGTGCTTATGTCTTCGCCGGTGGTAGGCATGAAAAATCTGGCACAGCAGTCCACAAGATTCCTTATCGTGGTTGCGGCAGCCGCTCTTTTCATAGGCTTTGTCGCAGTAATCATTATGACGGCGAGGGTATCAAAAGTCGCTCAGCTGGAGCTGGAGAATGAGAAGCTCCAGCACGATCTCGAAGAAAAGGAAAGGCAGAACGAGATCCAGAGAGAATTCATAGCCAATGTCTCCCATGAATTGAAGACGCCGATCGCACTGGTGCAGGGCTATGCGGAGGGACTTTCCGAGGGACTGTGCGAGGATGCGGAAAGCAGAAAATATTACTCAGATGTCATAATGGACGAGGCAGTACGCATGAATATGATAGTAAAGCAGCTGCTCATGCTCAGCCGTATCGAATCAGGTACCGACTCCCTCAAAAGAGAGGTGTTTGATTTTTCCGAGCTTGTGATGAATACCGCAGAACAGCTGCAGATACTTGCCGAAAGGAGGAATGCCAGAGTCGAGACCGATGTACCGGCAGGCATGATGGCCCTGGGCGATGAGTTCAAGATCGAGAGTGTAGTTACAAATTATCTGAGCAATGCGATGAACCATGTAGAAGATGACGGTCTGGTACGCATCGTCCTGAATAACAGCGGTGAGAGGATAAAACTCAGAGTATTCAATACCGGCTGTACCATCCCAAAGGAAGAAATCAGACATATCTGGGATAAATTCTACAAGGTGGACAAGTCTCATACCAGGACCTACGGCGGTTCGGGTATCGGGCTTTCAATAGTAAGGGCAGTAATGGACGCCCATGGCATGCCATACGGAGTCATAAACCGTGCGGACGGAGTGGAATTCTGGATGGAGCTTGAGTCTGCCGGAAAGTGAAGCTTTTGAAATGCGGGTACGATACCGGTGACTGCTGCGGTCTGCAGTTTACAAATATTTCATTATTGGTATCCTTGCCAATACTGTGAGGAAAACATATAATATCCATTATGGAAAACGACAACAGGAAAAAATTCAACAGAAACAATATGAACAACATGAACAATCAAAGCGGCAAGGTTATCAGGACGATCCTGATAGCCGCACTTATTACATTTCTTGTAGTCAGCCTTATGAAGGACAGGCTTATTGACAGTACTACCAGAGAACTGCCGTATAATGAGTTCGTGAAGATGGTGGAGGACGGTGCAGTCGAGTCCGTTGAGATCAGCGATGACCAGATAAGCATCAAGACAAAGAGTGACGCAAAGGATTATTCACAGTTTACGGGATACTACACGGTCCGTATGGATGAGGATCCGGAGCTTGTGGACAGACTCTGCGAGGCCGGGGTCGAGGTAAAGCGTACAAGGAACAATACTGCCAACGTACTCCTTGTGATCGCAAATATCATAATACCGCTTCTGATGCTCTTCTTTATTTTCAGACTTTTGGCAGGTAAGGCAGGCGGCGGAGGCGGCATCATGGGTGTCGGAAAATCCAATGCCAAGGTATACATGCAGAAAAAGACCGGTGTCACATTTGCCGATGTGGCAGGTGTGGATGAAGCCAGGGAGAGCCTTGTGGAGCTGGTGGACTTTTTGCATAATCCGGCAAAATATACGGAGATCGGTGCCAAGCTGCCCAAGGGAGCCCTTCTTGTGGGACCTCCCGGAACAGGTAAGACCCTCCTTGCAAAGGCAGTGGCCGGTGAGGCCGGAGTGCCTTTCTTCTCACTGACAGGCTCGGACTTTGTTGAAATGTTCGTGGGCGTAGGTGCTTCCCGTGTGAGGGACCT
>DCHJ01000050.1:17021-17988 GCA_002314805.1 Lachnospiraceae bacterium UBA1755
AAGAACCGTGATTCAAGGTTCAGCGGCGGCAATGACGAGAGAGAGCAGACACTCAATCAGCTGCTTTCGGAGATGGACGGCTTTGATTCCTCCAAGGGACTTCTTGTCATCGGAGCAACCAACAGACCGGAGATCCTGGACCCGGCTCTTCTGAGACCGGGACGCTTTGACCGCCGTGTCATCGTTGAGAGACCTGATCTGAAGGGACGTGTTAATATCCTCAAGGTCCATTCCAAGGATGTACATATGGATAAGACAGTTGACCTTGAGGCAGTGGCACTTGCAACCAGCGGGGCAGTGGGTGCCGATCTGGCCAATATGATCAATGAGGGTGCCATTCTTGCAGTCAAAAAGGGACGTAAGGCAATGAGTCAGGAAGATCTCCTCGAGGCTGTTGAGATAGTGCTGGTAGGTAAGGAAAAGAAGGACCGTGTGCTCAATGACAAGGAAAAGAGGATAGTTGCATACCACGAGGTAGGTCATGCCCTTATCTCTGCACTTCTTAAAAATACAGATCCGGTACAGAAGATCACTATTGTGCCCAGGACGATGGGTGCTCTGGGCTACACGATGACGGTTCCGGAGGAGGAGACTTATCTTAAGTCCAGGAAGGAGCTCGAAGAGATGATCGTCTGCCTGCTGGGCGGACGTGCGGCAGAGGAAGTTGTGTTTGACACAGTCACGACAGGCGCTTCCAACGATATTGAGAAGGCTACAGCCATTGTAAAGTCCATGATCACCGTATACGGTATGAGCGATAAGTTCGGACTTATGGGACTGGCACACAGAGAGAGCGAGTACCTCAGCAACAGGATGACCCTTGACTGCGGAGATGCAACTGCGACCGCAATTGATGAGGAGGTAAGGCAGCTGCTCAAGGGCTTCTATGCTCAGGCAGTCAGACTCCTTTCTGAAAACAGGTCCGTGCTTGATCAGATATCTGAATACCTGATCGAGAAGGAGACGA
>DCHJ01000106.1:0-4074 GCA_002314805.1 Lachnospiraceae bacterium UBA1755
GATTATCCGCTGGAGCTGGTAGACAGACCTGAAGGCTCGGCACCTGTACCGTCATGCCGCATGTGCTGAGATATCAAGTGAAACTAATGGCGCGGCAGGCGTTTTTGTCTGCCGCATTTTCATTAATGAATTGAGGGTGTGAAAGCTTATGATACGTAGAAAAGAAGAATGTAATACAGACCTCAGGGAAGCGATGCGCGGCGGTCCGGGCACAGTAAAGGTAACCGGTCTTGTAAGTAAAGAAGAGCTCCTTAACCACGGCAGACTTTTCGCAGAGATGATTCTTGAGCCGGGCTGCGGAGTAGGCTATCACGAGCATCAGGACGAGACAGAGATCTTCTATCTTATCGAAGGTACGGTAGTATACAACGATGACGGCAGGGAAATTGAGATGTATGCAGGCGACGTAATGATCTGTGAGGATGGACACGGGCATGCGGTTACCAACAGATCTGACGTGACAGCACGTCTCATGGCGCTCATCATCACCGCATAATACAGCATTCGTAAGGAACCGGAAATGGTCAGAACCGCTCATGCCATCAGGCGGCGGGCAGGACATCATGCATAATATATTGGCTCAGGGAACCGGTATGCTCCGGAACATTCCGGAATAGTTGATCCCGGGGAGAAATCACGGAGGATGGTCAGATGAAGAAAGGTATTTGCTGCGCAGGTTATATGTGCGTGGATTCACACTATTTTGTAGAGGAGATGCCAAAGAAGAGCGAACTTGCTCATGTGGTACCTCCGTTTGAGAACTCCACCGGCGGAGTTGTATGCAATACAGGACTTGATATTGCAATACTGGATCCTGATATGAAGCTGCAGGCATGCGGAGTTGTGGGTGCGGACAGCTATGGCGACCTCATGGTGGAGACACTTAAGAAGTATCCTAACGTAGATACATCTATGGTCAAAGTAAAGGCTTCAAGTGCGTTCAGTATCGTAATGAATGACTTAAGTGATAAGACAAGGACATTCTTTGAGTGCGAAGGTCCGTACCGTGATTTTGCCGAGGAGGATATCGATTTCGAAAAGCTTGATGCGGATATCTTCCATATCGGGTATCTTCTTCTCATGCCGCATCTTGATTCAGAGGATGCAGAGTATGGCACTAAGATGGCAAGGCTGCTGCACAGGGTGCAGCAGATGGGAATAAAGACTTCCATTGATGTGATCTCGGAGGCAGGCGAAGAGGCGGCAGCAAGGTTCAGAAGGATAGTCACTCCGTCACTTAAGTATACCGATTACTGTATAGTCAATGAGCTTGAGGCTCAGCATGTTACAGGAGTCAGACTGCGTGATGATGACGATACACTTCATCCGGAAAACTTCAGGGCGGCGCTTCTTAAGCTCAGGGAGCTTGGAGTTTCAACATGGGCTGTGATCCATTGTCCTGAGACCGGTGCGGGCATAGATGAGAACGGACAGTATTGCGAAGCAAAGAGTCTGAAGCTTCCGGACGGATATATAAAGGGAACCAATGGCGCCGGTGATGCATACTGTGCAGGTGTACTTCTTGCGGCAGAGAAGGGCATGAGCCTTGAAGAAGCTTTGGATGCAGGCGCATGTGCGGCAGCGGCATCGCTCAGCGAGGTGGGTGCCATTGAAGGGATGAAGTCTCTTCCGGAGGTAATGCTCCTGAAGGAAATGTACAAGTGTTAAATGTTTAACCTGGAAAACAGGACAGTTAAGGGCAATGTCATTTAAGATGGCATTGCCCTTAACTGTCCTGTTGATAAGATCTCATATATCGGCTTTTATTTGCTTTTTATCCGCAGGCAGAGGATGAAGCCGACTGCTGAGGCGATCGCAAGCACGATAAGAGATGTCTGCACATTGTTTTTGGCTGCAAAACCGATAAGGGACGGGATTATTATACCGCCCAGTCCGCTGGCAATTGACATAAAGCCGATGGCAGAGCCTGACCTTCCTTCACTGGAAGCAGCAGCTACTGCCTCGATAGTGCACCAGATGGGACCGTATGCAAAACCGATGCCGGCACTGATGATGATAGAGAGGATGCCGCCGGGTATTATGATGATGGCAGCGAGAAGGATGGCACATCCAGCAAAGCACAGGCGGAGCATCCTGCCGGGTCTGTAGCTGATTATACTGAATACAAGTCTTGATATTGCCATACCGCCCCAGAATGCCGACAGAGTGAAGGCGCTGATCGTCGATGTGGCATTTTTTGCGCGCATTACCGAGTCGATGAAGTTACCGTAGCCGGTCTCCATTCCGATGTAGATCATCATTGCGATGGCAAGGCAGAGGATAAACGGAGTGACAAAGGAGAAGATATTCCTGATCCCGGAGACCTTCTTATCATGCGCACCCGCAGCTTCTGAGGATACAGCACGGGCGGGAACTCCCGGGAAGCTTGTAAACAGGAGCACAGCGCCCATGATCACGAAGAGCAGAAAGCCCAGTGAGAAGGGGAATCTCCAGTCGGCACCTGCGTTCTTGATGAAGAATTCCGCAAGAAGCGGTCCGACTACCGCGCCCATTGAAAACATGAACTGTGAGATATTGATGTACTGGAAGCTTTTTTCTACATTTGCATCGCTTAAGGTCGCCGTGGACATCATCTCGGAGACTGTGCTGCCAAGCGCAAAGATGAACATACCGATGATGAATACTGTAAGGCTTGATGAGAAGCCGCAGATCACGCAGCCAAGGGCAAACACGAAAATAAAAGCCGTGACAAGCGGCTTTTTGCCTATGCGGTCGGCAATGATGCCTGCCGTAAGCGGCGCAAAGAGCGGAGGGATATGCTGGACGGATGCAAAAAGACCTATACCTTCTGCACCGAGAGCATACAGGTCTGAGATGTCTGCGATGACGAACTGCGTACCTCCGCGGTGAACACCTAAGAAAAACAGGTATATACTGATAAGGATGACGAAGAGCTTTTCTTTCTTCGGGGAAAGTCTCTCATGCGATAGTGATCTCAAGTCCGTGTGCCTCCAGAATATTTATTGTGTCTTTTTCGCAGCGTTTATCGGTTACGAGATGTATATCCGGTCCCAGTGCGCATATGGTGGAAAAGCCTGCGCGGCCCAGCTTGGAATAGTCTGCTGCGATGATTTTGGTCCTTGCATGATCGAGCATCATCTGATTGATGATGGCCTCTTCTGCGTGGTAGGTGGTCACTCCGCTCTGATGGCTGATCCCGTCCACGGAGAGGATACCCCACTCCGCCTGATATTTGGAAAGCTGCTGCTGGGCATCCACGCCTGAGACGAAGCCGTACTGCACGTTGACTTCCCCGCCCAGCAGGATCACTGAGAAGGATGACACGCTGCTTAGCTCCATGGCGATGGCCAGAGAATTGGTGACGATGCGCAGATTGCTGCGTTCCTTCAGTGCGGAGGCGATGATGTGGGTGGTGGTACCGGAATTAAGAAAGATGGTATCACCGTCATGGATCATCTCTACAAGCTTTGCAGCGATGGAGGTCTTTTCCTCGATATGGTTGACTGCGGTGCGTGCATAGCCGCTATAGGCCTGTGGCTTATTGCCTGCGGCAATGGCTCCTCCCTGACGCCGGATGAGATAGCCGTCCTGTTCAAGGGAATCCAGATCGTTGCGTATGGTTACCGGAGTAGCCCCCAGCCGGACAGCGAGAGCGCTGACAGAAACCTCTCCGTTTTCACGCAGAAGCTCAAGGATGCGGTCTCTTCTTATATCTATTTTGAGTTTGCTCATCTGCTGTTATCCTCTCATAAAGACCGAAGCGGATACTCGGGCATTGCTGCCGAGGTTACGCACTGACTGTCAGTGCGGTGCATTTAAGGGAAACACTGATTTAAGATAAAAGGCGGGAATTCTCGGTTACTTGTATCCGAGTAATTCACTATATAATTCTCTTCTGCAGTATTCACAAATGTCCAATAATCAAGGCTTAAAATGCAGGCGCAGTAATAGATTACTCTTTAATCAGCGGTTCCTAAGATAAATGGCGGAAATTGCCGGATGCTTATCTGCCGAGTGCCTTGTGATTGAGACGTTCACCTACGGCGCCGCCCGGGTGGATGATGCCGAACTGCTCTGCCTGATAGCCGGTCT
>DCHJ01000106.1:4081-5063 GCA_002314805.1 Lachnospiraceae bacterium UBA1755
TCTCCTCGATGAGAGCTGCCTGAAGTGTATGGAAGATGACTGCAAGGGCAGTGGTCGAGGTAGTGCCCTGGGCGTTCCACTTATCGGTCTCACGGTTGACATGCTGTTTAAGCACCACGTCGGCTGCGAGCGCAAGCGGTGACTCAAGGTTTTCGGTTATTGTGATTATCTTTACATTCTTTCTCTTACATATGTCAACGATGGGGATAAGCTCGCCTGTCTTGCCGCCGCGGGAAAGGAATACCATGACATCGCCGGGCTGCAGGAAGCCGGTTGCTCCGTGTACTGCTTCTGCGGGAGAGATGAATCTTGAAGGTCTCTCGATGCAGCAGAGAAGGTGAGAGAAGTGCTGACCCATGATGCCGCTGTGTCCGCAGCCGCAGGTACCGATGCGCTCTGCATTTTTCAGGAGCTCCACGGCCTGTGAAAAGCTTTCCTCGTTAAAGTGATCCTTCATCTCTGTGATGCACTGTGCTTCAATGTCATAGGCCTCGCGGGCCTGTCTTAATGCCTCCTGTGAAATCATGCTCTTATCTCCTTGGAATATGTGTTATGAAATCTGTATTGTGAAATCTGTATTGCGAAATCTGAATATGAAACCTGTATTGTGAAATCTGAATATGAAACCTGTATTGTGAAATCTGTATTGTGAAAGCTGTATTATGGAACATGGCGGATGTGTGCGCCGGTCTGCCCTGCAGCTGGGTCAGGCATGCGGGTACATATCTCCGATAGTTAATGATATTTTCTTTTGGAAAGAAAATCAATAGAAAAATCCCAAAAATCGAAAATCAAGTTAATTTATCATCGAAAAACTTCTTGAAAAACCGTGGCAAACAAGGCATAATAATCATCAGATAACCTGTGGGGGTATACCGTGCGTTTTTTGTTGTACTTTCGGGGATGCCGGGTATGCACACCCTCATATCAAAAACTATAAAATTCAGGAGGAAATCACTATGGATTTCAAAGTAGTTCAGAA
>DCHJ01000051.1:0-1094 GCA_002314805.1 Lachnospiraceae bacterium UBA1755
AAAGTGACACCCTATGTGTTAACATGTCATCAGTAAGGCGGTATATTGATAATAAAGAACTGTATGATGAATGAAAATGCTTAAAGACTTTGCTGTCGCGTTCCGCTTGACACGGGCAGGGCGATACAGTACAATAAAACAGTAATAATTACTAGTTTGAAGATTGCAGATGTGAAAGGGAGACCGAATGGCTGAGTTAAAGTATAGTCGGCAGCGTGAGGCCTTACTTAAGGAATTGCGTTCAAGGCACGACCATCCGACAGCGGATGTGCTGTACCACAAGCTGCGCGAGGAGTATCCGAGGATCAGCCTTGGGACGGTATATCGTAATCTGGCGTTACTGTGTGAGCTGGGAGAAGTCAAAAAGATCACATGCGGAGACGGTATCGAGCATTATGATGGCTTCGTCAGTATGCATGACCATTTTGTATGTACAAGATGCGGCAGGGTCATCGACATTGTACAGACAGCTCAGGATATCAGGCCGTCAAGCGCGGCAAGCGAGATCGGAAGCATTGAATCACATTCCCTGATTTATTACGGGATGTGCAAAGAGTGTTACAACAAAACAAAAAAACAGTAAATTCAAAGGAGAGAAAAGCTATGGCAAAATGGAGATGCGGAGTTTGCGGTTACATTCATGAGGGAGATACAGCACCGGCAGAGTGCCCGCAGTGCCATGTTCCGGCAGAGAAGTTCGTTAAGATCGAAGAGGCAGAGATGGGTTGGGCAGCAGAGCATGTGATCGGCGTTGGCGCAGATGTTGATGAGAGAGTTAAGGAAGGTCTTATTGCTAACTTCAACGGTGAGTGCACAGAGGTTGGTATGTATCTTGCTATGGCTCGCGCAGCACATAGAGAGGGCTATCCCGAGATCGGTCTTTACTGGGAGAAGGCAGCATGGGAAGAGGCTGAGCACGCAGCTAAGTTCTGCGAGATGCTCGGTGAGCTCGTAAGCCCGTCAACAGCAGAGAACCTCAAGGTAAGAGTAGCAGCAGAGAACGGCGCTACAGCAGGCAAGACAGACCTCGCTAAGCTCGCTAAGGAGCTTGGATACGATGCGATCCATGACACAGTTCATGAGATGGCTCGCGA
>DCHJ01000051.1:1200-1905 GCA_002314805.1 Lachnospiraceae bacterium UBA1755
CATATGAGGGGTGGGACTATAGTCTCACCTCTTTATACAGGAAATATAAGGAACCGCTGATCAAAGGGCAATTCATTGCAGTGCTTTCAGGCGAGCCCAGACACGCACCCATTTGTGAAGACAGCAGAATGGGGGTGTTTATTAAACCGCGTTTCCATAAAGACAAAGAGGTATATCTATGGAGAATTATAAGATTTGCAATTGCAAAAATGTCTCATATGCAGACGTAGAGAATGTACTTCACAATTCCACATCCTTTTCAGATGTGGAGAAGGCATTTGACGAAGTCCAGCTGCAGACGCACTGCTCCACAGGCTGCGGCGGATGCCATGACAAGATCATTGATGCTATTTCAGAAATAATGAGTAAATAGTGAATTAACAATGAGCAAACAATAAGCAGACAAAAAGTAAACGATAAGGAAAAAATAAGGAAACAAGGAGGACCGGATATGAAGTATGAGTGCCCATGCGGCTATGTGTATGATGAAGCATCTGAAGGCGTAAAGTGGGAAGATCTGCCTGAGGACTGGGTCTGCCCGGTATGCGGATTGGATAAAGACAGTTTCACAAAGGCTGACTGATCCTGTAGATTACAGACAGCAGCCGCCGGTGGCGGCCGATGCGATATGATCCGCGGGATGACCCGCAATGAAGAAAGACACGCAGGTAACTGTTGCGTGTCTTTTGAAATGGAAAGCTTCAT
>DCHJ01000051.1:1989-3254 GCA_002314805.1 Lachnospiraceae bacterium UBA1755
CAAAGCAAATACTGGTAAAATTCTTGTAATAACAGTGCCGGAGGAGCAGATATGTACATAAAAAGAACCATTGAAAATCAATTAGCATATCTTTCTGAGCATTATCCGGTAGTAGTGGTTTCCGGAGCCAGACAGGTAGGCAAGACAACATTGATAAAACATATGACCATGGGCAAAGACCTGACATATGTTACTTTGGATCATCCGAGGATAAGAGAACTGGCAAAGAATGACCCGGAGCTTTTCTTTCAGCAATACCCGGCTCCGGTTGTTATTGATGAGATACAATATGCGCCGCAGCTGCTCCCATACATAAAAATCAAGGTAGATGAAGACAGGACTCCGGGGCAGTATTTTCTGACCGGTTCACAGATGTTCCGACTGATGCAAAACGTATGCGAGTCACTTGCCGGAAGGGCAGGGCTCCTGTCTATGTATGGTCTGACCCGGTCTGAGATCACGGGTAAAAGGGAGGTGCCGTTCAGACCGGATAAGCAGCTTGTCAAAAAAGGCGATGAAACAATAACCACAGTATTTGAAAAGATATTCAGAAGCTCGATGCCTCAGATGATAATCGATCAGGATCTTACAGTGGAGAGTTATTTTGGCTCATATTTGCAGACTTATCTGGAAAGAGATATAAGAGATCTGGTAGCGGTGCATAATGAATCAAAGTTCCATAGATTTATTTCCTGTACAGCAGTACGCACAGGACAGGAACTGAACCTGAGCGATATTGCCAGGGATGTCGGGATAGATGCTAAAACAGCAGATAGCTGGCTCTCTTTGCTGGTATCCTCAGGTCTGGTATATCTGCTGCAGCCGTATTCAGGGAATACTATCAAAAGGATAGTAAAACGTCCGAAGCTATATTTTATGGATACAGGACTGGCCTGCTATCTGAGTCTGTGGAATGACCCGGGAGTACTGGGGATCTCAGCAATGTCAGGTGCTATGTTTGAAACTTATGTTATTTCCGAGATAATAAAGGAATATGCAAATCAGGGCATAGATACAAGAAGCAGACTGGCATATTACCGCGATAACAACGGAAAAGAAATAGACCTGTTAATAATTGAAAACGGCACTGTTTACCCGGTAGAGATAAAGAAAAGTGCGGATCCGGGCAAAGAGGCATTAAAGAATTTTACCGTAACAGACAGCTTTTCAGAAATCAGGGGCAAAGGTGCCGTGATATGTCTGTCATCAGAGATGTATCCGCTGGATAGTGAAAATATGGTAATACCGGTTGGAATGATATAGGC
>DCHJ01000080.1:0-941 GCA_002314805.1 Lachnospiraceae bacterium UBA1755
CCCATATATCCTTCCTCCGGATATATCTCTGCAACGAGCTTTCCTTCCCACTCATATACTAAAACCTCTTTGACACCTTCGTCAATATTAAAATCGGATTCAATTTCTTCCGGAGAAATATTCTCACCGTTGCTCAGTATGATAAGATTCTTCTTTCTGCCGGTGAGGAATACGAAACGGTCTTCATCTATACGGCCAAGATCGCCTGTCCTGTACCATCCGTCTTCTGTAAATACCTCTGCAGTCGCCTCCGGATTGTTGTAGTAACCCTTCATAACCACAGGCCCCTTGACCTCGACTTCACCGTCTTCGGCAATACGTGCTTCCACGCCCGGCACCAGCTGTCCCACGCTGCCGTCCTTGAAGAAGTAGTTCCTGTTTACTGCAACGCAAGGTGAACACTCCGTGGTGCCGTATCCGTTGAGTATTTCAATGCCCAAGTCTCTGAATGACCTGACATAGAAGGGATCCAGAGGTGCGCCCCCGCAGATTATCCATTTCAGATTTCCGCCGAAGGCCTCATGAATATCCTTGAACAGCTTTCTCCTGCGGTCAATGCCAAAGAACAGCAGGACATGGCTGATCCTGATGCCCCATTTAAGCTTTTTGTCCTTGCCCTGTGCCTTGACAGAAGCCATGACGCCCTTATAAAACGTCTCTACAAAGAGCGGAACAGCCATTACGATAGACGGCTTGTTTTCCTTGATATCATTCTGTACTGTCTTGAGACTCTTGGTAAGAAATACTGTAACCTGATAATTCAATGCCATCAGTACGGCAACGACCAGGCCGAAGGAATGATTGAAGGGCAGGAATGAAACTGTCATATTTCCTTCCGGATCAAACAGTCTGCTTGTCCTGTTGATCTCTTCCGTGATATTGCCATGGGTGAGCATGACTCCCTTGCTCCTGCCGGTCGTGCCGGAAGTGAAGAAGATCGC
>DCHJ01000080.1:1096-4368 GCA_002314805.1 Lachnospiraceae bacterium UBA1755
GTGACCTCAGCTATGCCAAGGAGGATCTTTATCTCGTCTGCCGGAAGCTCCTTGTCTGTGGGTACCGCAACGTTGCCTGAAGCAACGATGCCCAGAAATGCCAGCAGCCATTCATATGAATTTTCACCAATGATGGCGATATGCCTGCCTGTCCCCCAGGTCGAGCTGATGTGCGCTGCCACACGTCTCACATCTGCGTACAGCTGTGAATACGTAATCGTTTCTGTGTCCTTCCGGCCTGAGCGCTGGCATACAGCCGCTCCGTCAGGTTTCTGCTCTGCATTGATCTCAAGCATCGCCGGAATACTTACGTTGACCGGTGTGTCATATAACGGATAATCCTTATTTCGCATTCCTTTTGCCTTTACCTTTCTTAGACTTAAAACTTGTGACAGACAGGAGTACTTTCATGATCTTCATGCCGTAATGGGATGACACAAAGATACAGATGCCTGTGATCAATACTACCGAGATTATGAAAGCCGGTATGCCAAAGCTGTGCTTCGGTACTTTGAATATCTGTGCTCCGTACATCTCCCATGAAACCAGTACCCACTGTGAAAGATAGAACGGGATGATGAAGGTGGATATCTTAAGCATGAAGCCCATGAATTTTGTATGACCGATCAGCTTGCACAAATAATATACCGCTCCGATCACGAAGCATGCCAATGCTATGAGCATGAGCACGTTGGGAAGATCGGTAATATAGTCATTATTGGGTGATACAAGGATCTTGAACGCATCGAGCTTGTAGCTCCAGAGGAAAAACACAAAAGCAATGAAGAATACCACTGAGCAGTCCATGACCCTGCGCATGAAGGTCTCGCGGAACTCGTCGGTATTGGGCTTGAGTATCTCTCCGAAAATTATGCCGATAGTGGGGAATATTGCCCAGGACATCAGCGGGAAGCAGCTTGTATCGTTGACATAGAGAATATTGCCGATAAGTGAACTGATAATATCATTCTCACCGGCGATCTTCTGCATGACAGGTGTCAGCATACCATTGACAGTAAGCATTATCAGACTAATCAGAAGGAGTCCTGCTGTGCTGATCCTGCATCTCTTCAGGACAGAATAGAATACAAAGAAGATCCCGACGAAATAATAGATATCCGACTGGAAGCACAGGTCAATGTCCTCAATAAGAGGAGTCTTAAGTACTATGCTCTTTATGATACCCGGGATCAGCCAGCGCAGCACATTGAGCATCGCTCCGATCAGCAGGAACTGTATACCTGTTTTTTTGATCGACGCTTCAGAGGTCTTACCGCCTCCGATCCCGAAGCCCATACAGATCATAAATATCGACGGACCAAAAACGCACAGCCCCAGGATACTGGTGCCGAAGGCTTCCAGTGAGGGGCTGACCAGATTGGCATCCATCGCCTCCTCCATGACATGAACCAGCGGAAGTCCGATTATGGCAAGCGCCTTCAGAAACTCAAACTCACCGAACCGTGTCAGCGGTTTCTTACCCTCAGCCGGGGTACTGCCGCCTGCCGGCGTACTGTTAACTGTCTGTTCCATATTTTCCTTTTCTCCTCCCAATAACTGTAATCAGAATAAATACCGCTAAACCGACAAGATATATCGCATCGATCAGATTTCCGAATTTGTGGTATATTGTACCACATTTTGCAAGAGGCAGTTCAACTAAATTTACTCCCGGATAGCCCGTATCATCGGAGTGGGTAATTGAACGGATATTTCCCAGATAGTCAGTGACAGTTGAATACCCCGAGATGGTAGGCTTTACGACAGTAAGTCCGTTTTCCACTGCTCTCAGTCCGATGATCCTGTAATGAAGCTCGTCTACCTCGTCCCAGTCCCATGACACATCAATAAACAGATCTGTATCGTCCGGTATGGTACGGATATAGGACGCAAAATCACCGTCAAAGCATATCGCATAAGAGAGCTTCAGATCATGGGCTCCTATGCGTGTCTCTATATCGGGAAGCTCTCCTGTACCTTGCACATAGTAGGGTGATTCGCCGATGGGGATGAGCATGGTCTTATTATAAGCATCCTGTAGCTCTCCCCGTGAATCAATAAACAGGCATTGATTGAGTCCCATGGCTTCCTCATCCTCCGGATCGTCTGATTCCACCGGAAGCAGGATACTGATACCGTACTTCACCGCCAGCTCCTGCGCGGAAGCTATAAATTCCTCAAGGTGCTCTTTATCGACATAGAAGCTTTCTTCCGGGAAGCAAAGCAGCTCCACACCCTTTTGCTCAGCCTCGGACAGCGCTCTGTCAAGACAGTCAAGACCCGTATCAATATCGCTGCCGTCGCCTTCATAGAAAAACGAATCGTCAACAACAGGCTCTCCGGACCATCCTATGGTGACCTTATCTGCTGCCTCGATCACCGGAGTATGAATATTGATCCTGGCAAGTCCGCACAGGAGGATCACCAGCAGTCCTGCCAGGCAGATCAGTATTGCTTTCAGGTTTTTACGATAATGTACGATGAAGGATGCCCACATCGTCAGCACCAGGACGATCCCTCTGCATCCCAGGACCGCAGCGATCTGCAGCAGCAGCTTGTTGTCAAACTGTGTCTGTGCCAGACTGAACAGACTGCCAAGGCCCAGCAGTTCCATGAGATAGTCAAGCGATGCACATGCAAAGGGGAATATCAGCAGAGCTGCGACCCCGCAGTCCTTCCTGCACAATAGCCGGTCCAGCCAGTACGGCAGCGAAAAGACTGCCGCCGAAACAAATTGGAGGACCAGAGACACTGTCGGACTGAAGGGGGCCATGATGCCCCAGTATCTGACCATGAATGATCCGCACCAGAAGACCGACCAGAGTACAAGGTGTATCTTACGGGTCATGTTCCTGCTGACGTATAAAAAGCAGGGCACATAAAGCCATGGGCATATGATATATGCCGCTTCTGATGACGGGAAAAAGTGGGTGCACATTGCCAGAGCCGCACCCGCCGCCAGTATTATGATAAAAGTCAGCGTCTCGCGCTTTTTGTTTGGATTATCTGTATTCATCTGTATTCTCCCTGATCGGCTCAGGTTCTCTTCTTTCTGTATTTGACTGATATTACGTAGTATACAGATTATTGCAGGATTTTCAAGCCGACTTGAATCAGTGATCCTGCAGCAGGCGCTGCACTTCCTCATCGGTCCTGTGCGGATCTATGATATCTGCAATCAATATCAAAAGATGCTCCGGAAAGTCATCGTGCTCCCTGACACGTTCGTGCTCAAGCTTACTGAGCCTGCGCATCATCCGCTTTCCGGCACT
>DCHJ01000054.1:0-2588 GCA_002314805.1 Lachnospiraceae bacterium UBA1755
AGGAGCCGCAGACGCAGGAGAAGCGGTGAGTCTGATGGATATTCCGAGGAAATAATCATCAAAAGAGATGACAGTGATACAAGGCAGTAAATAACAGCAGGACGAGACAAGAAAGAAGGATACGACATGACTCTGAAAGACCTGGAAAACGGACAGTCAGCGGTCATCCGGACCGTTGGCGGACAAGGAGCATTGAGGCAGCATTTTCTGGATATGGGAGTGATCCCCGGAGCTGAGGTCACGTTTATCAAATGCGCGCCAATGGGAGATCCCATGGAGCTGCGCATCCATGGCTATGAGCTTACGCTGCGGCTTGATGATGCGGCACAGATAGAAGTGGGTGAGCCCTATGAGGCCATGGCTCCCGAGGACCATGAGCTCAATCATACACATGAGCACCCGGGACTGGGCGAGGGCGGCAAATACCATGTAAAGGCAGACGAGGATCCGCTGCCAAAGGGCGAGAAGCTTACCTTTGCTCTGGCGGGCAATCAGAACTGCGGCAAGACCACACTGTTTAATGCGCTGACCGGAGCAAATCAGCATGTGGGCAATTTCCCGGGGGTTACGGTGGATGCAAAATCAGGCGCGATCAAGGGACATCCCGACACTGATATCACGGATCTGCCGGGCATATATTCTCTGTCTCCATATACAACGGAAGAAAGAGTCTCCAGGGACTTTATCCTGGATCAGCATCCCAGAGGCATCATCAATATCGTGGATGCGACCAATATTGAAAGAAACCTGTATCTGACGCTCCAGCTGATGGAGCTCAACGTGCCTATGGTACTTGCCCTCAACATGATGGATGAGGTCCGCGGCAACGGCGGGAGTATAGATGTCAATGCAATGGAGGATATACTTGGCATTCCGGTAGTACCGATCTCCGCGGCTAAGGGAGAGGGTATAGAGGAGCTTATCCGCCATGCCATTCATGTGGCAAAGTATCAGGAGCGCCCGGGACGCAATGATTTCTGTGGAGCGGATTACAGAGGCGGAGCTGTCCACAGGACGATCCACGGCATCACACATCTGATAGAGGATCATGCAGCAGCAGGATATATACCGGCGAGATTTGCGGCGACCAAGCTCATCGAGGATGACCGGCTGATACTGGACCGGCTCAGGCTTTCTCAGAATGAGCAGGAGACCATCGACCATATGGTGATCACAATGGAGGAGGAAAGCGGACTTGACCGCAGCGCCGCAATTGCGGACATGCGGTATTCCTTTATCATGAACCTGTGCAGCGAATGCGTGACAAGACTCCATGAAAGCAGAGAGCATATACGCAGCCGCAGGATCGATCAGATCCTTACGGGGCGCTTTACTGCGATCCCGTGCTTTATCCTGATCATGGCGCTGGTATTCTGGCTTACCTTCAACGTAATAGGAGCCGCGCTTCAGCAGCTGCTGGAGACCGGAATTGAGGGGCTGACTGCAGCAGTGGACGGATGGCTCGCTGCGGCCGGAGTCAATGCGGGTCTTCATTCACTTATCATACAGGGGATATTCAGGGGCGTGGGAAGCGTCCTCAGCTTTATCCCGGTCATTATATTACTTTTCTTTTTCCTGAGTATGCTGGAGGACAGCGGCTACATGGCAAGGGTAGCCTTTGTCATGGATAAGATACTCAGAAAGGTGGGACTTTCAGGACGCAGTATCGTACCGCTGCTTATTGGCTTTGGCTGCTCGGTGCCTGCTGTCATGGCGACAAGGACCATGCCATCGGAGCGAGACAGGAAGATGACCATCATACTGACGCCTTTTATGAGCTGTACGGCCAAGCTTCCGATATACGGCTTTCTGACTTTAGTGTTCTTTCCGAAATATGCAGGACTCATCATGGTCGGACTCTACATGCTTGGTATAGTAATCGGTATACTTGTGGCGCTGGTCTCGAAATCGACCATATTCAGGGGCGAACCGGTACCCTTTGTGATGGAGCTTCCCAATTACCGTATGCCCGGACTTAAAAATGTAGGAATGCTGCTCTGGGATAAAGCAAAGGACTTCCTGCAGAGGGCATTTACGGTGATACTCATTGCTACGGTTATCATATGGTTCCTCAGGACCTTTAACTGGCAGCTGCTCATGGTGACAGATGCGCAGCAGAGCATGCTGGCAGGTATCGCGGGCGTTATTGCTCCGGTGTTCGGACCGATGGGGCTTAACGACTGGAGGATAGTCACAGCACTTATCGCCGGCTTTATGGCAAAGGAGAGCGTAGTCTCATCACTTACGGTTACCTACGGTTCGGCTTCTGCCCTTCTGGCTTCGATCTCTCTGCCGGGTGCAGCGGCATTTCTGGTATTCTGTCTGCTTTACACGCCCTGTGTGGCGGCGATATCGTCAATAAAGCGTGAACTCGGGGGAAAGGAAGCGGTATTGCTGGCAGTCTTCCAGTGTGCACTGGCATGGCTTGTAGCCTTTCTGATTTTTGTGATCACGGGAGGTATGACATGAACCTTGCAACGATCCTGACGGCCATTCCGGTGGCAGCTCTTATTGTATGGGCATTGGTAAAGACGGTCAGAAGCCGCGGCAGATGCAGCGGATGCCGGGGCTGCGGAGGGGACGGTTCT
>DCHJ01000054.1:2675-2933 GCA_002314805.1 Lachnospiraceae bacterium UBA1755
GGCAATGCTTTGGTGCTACAATCGGAAAACAATCAAATATCCGGCAAAACCGTCGCAAGGCGGTGACGCAAAGCTATAGGGGCTCATAACAGAGTCAGCCAGTTGCAACATATATTAAGAGTATTCCCGAAAGCTTTTTCAGGAATACTTTTCTGTTATAAGCATCCTTTTGAGGCGATTCAAGGGGGTGCTTTTGTGTTTTTTCAGGTAAAGGTAAGGAAGTCTTATGTTAAATCCGGGGAAAAAAGCCGCATATAT
>DCHJ01000054.1:3022-6751 GCA_002314805.1 Lachnospiraceae bacterium UBA1755
AGAAGCCTGCAGCGAACGGGTAAATATCGACGGTTATGGCCTGTCTGATTTTACGGCAGAGGAGGTCGAAGATATATATGATGCTGTATCTGATGACAGCCTGTATATTCCTGAATACCTGACTGATGATATATGTGATGAGGAGATACCGGACGGAGATATCTCTGATTTGTCAGATGAGACGTTGGCATCAGAAGAACTCAGGAATACCTCAGATGTGACGGGGGCAACCCCGGGGGAAGCAGCAGAGGAAGAGAAGCTTCAGGATAGCGCAGGTGTGACGGAGGCAACTCCGGGAGAAGCAGCATCGGGAGAGGTACAGACGGATATCGCAGAGCAGGAGGACCCGGCCGGTGATGCAGAGCTGAGTGAGGATGCAGCCATAACAGACCATCTGTTTGGCACTGCGGCAGCAGAGGGACAGTCAGGTTCATTTGATGCATCTGTATACCAGACGGAGGTTAAGGACCAGGGCAGCTATAATACCTGCTGGGCCTTTGCTGCCACAGCAGCGGCTGAGGCATCCATGGCAGCCTCCGGAAAAGGCGATACATCCGCAGATTACAGCGAGCATGGACTGGCATATTTTATGTACAATTCGCCGGCAAACGATCCACTGGGTCTTACAGCCGGAGATAAGAACGAGCTCCCGGGCTCAGAGAAGTATTACTCTGCCGGAGGAAACCCGGTATACGCGCTTATGATGCTTTCCGGCTGGAAGGGCATGCAGGATGAGTCACTGATACCATATGAAGAAATATCCCCTGAGGCATCCTATGACGATGGGTACTGCTATGAGGATGAAGCAATACTCAGGCAGGGTTTTATATACAACATACAGAAGAACCCTGAGCTGGTTAAAGCAGCCGTCGCGCGATACGGCGGTGCTACGGTGGAGCTGCCAGAAGAGCACTGCGCACTGATAGTCGGATGGGATGATGCTTTCCCGCGGGAAGAGCTGGCAAGCAGCAGCTCATCTCCGTATGCACAGTCAGAAGTTCCGAAGCAGGACGGCGCGTGGTTAATAAAGGACAGCCGCGGCGCAGCATACGGTCAGGACGGATACGGCTGGATATCTTATTACAATGAGGGTATCGGACCTAACTCAGTCGCGATGGAGTTTGTTCCGGCATCCACTTATGACCATAACTTTCATTATGACGGTACTGCAGGGAGCAGGACAAATATCATTGAAAGAAGCGAAAAGGGGACCCTTGTATCCGGCGGCAAGGCTGCCAATATCTATCATAACAGCACAGGCTGCCCGCAGCTGCTTAAGGCTGTGAGCGTAGGCATCAAGACGGCAAGCACGGATCTTAAGGTCCAGATATATAAAAGCGATAAGCAGATGAAAGATCCTGCTGACGGGACACCGGCACTGGAGGCACCTCTTACAGTGAGCACATCCGCATCAGGTCTTTACTGCATAGACCTCCCCGAGCCGGTGTACCTTCCTGCCGGAGCGTGGTTTTCCGTTGAAGTCACACTGACCAACGAAAAAGCATCCATGATAGAAATGTTCACGGATAAATCCGTAGAGCTGTATGACGGAGACAGGGCGGTGCTGTCCTTTGAGAATGCGACGGCAGCCGGTCAGTCCTATGTGCGCACAAGAGCGACAAGTGTCTGGGCTGACTGGTCAAAGACAGGGAATGCATCCTCCTCATGGACCTTCAGGATCAAGGCCTTCACAAGTGATACTACGGAGCCGGGTTCAGGCGGGGGTGACACTGGCGGAGATAACACCGGCGGAGATGATGCCAGCGGTACCAGAGGGGATACAGGATCCGGTGGCGGTAATGGCGGAGAAGCTGCAGGGAGCCGGTACCCCGATACGGTATATTTCAGCAGCGATACCCGGAGGCTTATAAAGGGAGATCGGATACGTCTTAAGCTGCTTACAGATCCCGTGGAGAGTACGACAGAAGGACTTAAGTTCATATGGGAAAGCGATGCGCCGGGAGTCGTAACAGTAAGAAAGGATGATGAAAAAGAGACAGAGGCAGTCGTGACGGCGGTCAGTACGGGCAGCGGCACGATAAGCGTAAGGTGCAGTGAGAGACCGGGGCTTTGTGCGAGCTGCTACATAGATGTGCGGGCGTCACAGAGCGGTTCGGGAGGCGGCTCATCCGGCGGCGGTGGTTCGTCAGGCGGAGGCGGCTCATCCGGCAGTGGTGGCTCATCCGGGGGAGGTGGCTCATCCGGTGGAGGCGGTTCATCAGGCGGCGGCTCATCCGGCGGAGGCGGAGCGTCAGGCCCGGGCGTGACCGGCGGAGGCAATACATCAGGCGGAACGTACAGCGAAAACTGGTATCAGGGTACAGACGGCTTCTGGTATCTCAAGGGACCGGACGGAAAGCCGGTGGTATCAGCATGGGTAGGAGATGACAGCAGGGATAAGAGCGGCAGGATATGGTACCTGATAGGAGCAGACGGCCGGATGGTGACATCTCCTCTGGTACAGGATGCTTCAGGCAATTACTACTCACTGGAGATGCGGCACAACGGCTATTACGGGATGCTGAGGTGTCAGGACGGCTATTATGATATGGGCAACGGACAGAGCGTGTATCTTGAGTTCGAGCAGTCGCATAACGGATCGTTCGGAGCGATCCGCAACAGGGAAGGGATAGAGACGCTGAAGAAATACTTCGGGGTCACAGTCTTTCCTGTATCAGGCAAAGAGGCTGTATATACGAGCTCTTTGAAATAAAAGTAACAAACATAAAAGCATCAAACAGGAACGCAAAAAGCATAAAAAACAATAAGAAAGGGGAAAGGACATGAGCAAGAAAAGAGTATTCTGCCTGATACTCGCGATCGTGCATATCTGCACAGCTGTAAGCCTTACAGCATACGCAGATACACCGGCTGCGGGCAGCGTGCAGGAGGCGGCAGCAGAGAGTATCTCTGCCGGAGTGGAGGAGATCCCTGAGGGGGGGTACTCAGTCATCGCGGATGAGGCGCAGGAGACCTTGGAGGAAGATGGTGCAGCAGATACCGCAGAGGCTGAAGAGGCTATTGAGGATGACAGTGAGGAGCCTTCGGACGGTATCGTAACGGATGCACCGGAGGAGGCTATTGATGATACAGAGACCGCTCTGGAGGAAGACTCAGCGGCAGAGGTATCGGAAGTAACTGAGACTGACGAAGGTGCAGAAGAGGCAGAGGAGGCAGAAGAAGTACAGGAGCTTCTTACCATGATGGGTGCCGGCCAGGCCAATGTAAAGCTTAACAAGGCGCGGCTCATGACAGGTCAGCCCATAGAGATAGATACGATCACAGCAGCAGGTCCCTTTACCTACAGGTGGTATGTATACGAAGAGGATAAGGGAAAGGGCGAGCCGGCAGCGCAGACAGATAAGTATACACCGTCATCGGCTGACTACGGCAAATGGATCGAGGTGGATGTATATACAGAAAGCGGAGCCTTCGTAGGCATGGACAGGGCGTTCTTTGCATCGCTCCCGGTCGTATACATCGATTCGGAGGATGACCAAAGCAGCCTGTCATCGGACTATGAAGTACCGGCAGATATGTTTATCCAGGGCAACAACAGCCATGGCTGCCAGTATGACGGCGGGATAGATCTCCTTGTGATCGATGACAATAGTACAGCGGCAGGCACAGGAGGAGACCCGTACCGGATAAAGCTGTCAGCTGCTGCAAGCCTTTTCGGGATGTCGACAGCCAGCTATTACGTGCTGATATCGGAAAAGGAGTACGATG
>DCHJ01000054.1:6975-8032 GCA_002314805.1 Lachnospiraceae bacterium UBA1755
TTCTGGCTGTACAACACACTCTTTGAGCGTAACTATACGCCGGGGTATTACTACCTTGGAGCAAACGGAGAAAAGATATATATCGGCTTTTCACAGAGCGGAAAGACCGAAGAGAGTTACCTTATGCAGTGGGCATGCTTTCCGTACTTCCTTATAAAGAGCGCAGAGCAGTACTGGCTTACAAGGGATGAGATCCTAAATGACTACGGAGTAAATAATACGACACTGTACTTTGGCTACGGATATCCGGGCGCTCCGGACTTTGGCGCGCTCAAGAACCGTATAAATGTGCTTGACGCACTGTTTCGCAGTGAGGAAATGATACTTGAGAGCTTTGCCAATGCCTATGGAGACATGACCTATAAGACAGCAGGAGCAGTCACCATAAGCGGAGGAAACTTAAAGGGTGACACACTGACAGATAAAGACAGAGCACCTTCTAACGGACTGGTGCCTGATAATACACCGGCAGTGCTGGAGCTTGAGATAGGAAATTCACAGGCAGCAAGCATCCTTGTGTATATCAACGGTGAGAAATATACCGGAGAGAAGGGAGATGCAAGGTACAGCGTAAAGAACGGAAAGGTGAGCATCTGCATCGGCAGCGATGCACTGGATGCAGACTTCGGGACCAAAAACATCATCTCCTTCATCCTTATGGGCAAGGACGGAAAATATATGAAGGATGCGATGGGACGTGTCCTTACAGACTATGTCAGCATCATAAAGACAGATGCAGTGAGTGCAGAAAGCTATACAGTAAGCTTTGAGACAAACGGAGGAAGCACGATCACGCCGCAGCCGGTCGACGAAGGACAGACGGTGCGAAAGCCCGTCGATCCGACAAAGGCAGGTCATGTCTTCATCGGATGGTATGAGGATGCAGCCCTTACAACAGAGTACAGCTTCTCAAAGCCTGTGATGAAGGATACGACCATCTATGCAAGATGGAACAAGGAAGAAGAGATAGCAGGAAAGAGATTTACCGTAACGTTTGATACAAACGGAGGTCTTGCCGTAAACGCAGTAAGGGTACAGGGCGGTGAGCTGCTGGAAA
>DCHJ01000061.1:0-1109 GCA_002314805.1 Lachnospiraceae bacterium UBA1755
TACTGGCGACAGCACTCGTGGATACCGGAAGCCGTATGGATGATGTGGTATTTGAGGAGTTCAAGGGTACCGGAAATATGGAGCTTGTGCTGGACAGAAAGCTCAGTGAGAAGCGTATCTTCCCGGCAGTTGATATCACAAAGAGCGGCACACGCAGAGATGACCTCCTGCTTTCCGGAAAGGAGCAGGAAGCGGTGGCGATCATACACAGGGCTACAGGTTCGCTGAAGGCGGATGACGCCGTAGAACGCATTCTGGAGCTTTTTGCGGCTACAAAGACAAACGAGGAGTTTGTAGAAAGAGTAGTCCGCATGAGGATGGTCTGAAAGATCTGATACAGGCTGTACCCGGTGCTGCAGATGGCAGGGCAATGGCAGGGCAGTTTTATTTTTACTATTGACAAAGCCGGGTACTTTTTATAAAATAGTTTCGTTCGCGTAAGAACGATGCAGAGGTATCGAAGCGGTCATAACGAGGCGGTCTTGAAAACCGTTTGTCCGCAAGGGCACATGGGTTCGAATCCCATCCTCTGCGCTGCACATAAGAACAAGGTCCGGAAGGACCTTGTTTTTACGTGCAGCTATAGAGGATGGGCTCAGACCCATTATCATCTGTCATGATCAGAAATCAGGAGTATAGCTTCTGAAAACCTCCGTGACCACGGGACGGCATACCTTGAAGTCGCGCATCCTGATCGGTGAACAGCAGGCATTTGTCCTGCTGCCGTTGATCAGATGAACTGAAAAAGTCTGTTTCATATAGCTATCCGATCATCACAATGATACAATAATACGCGTGCTGACTGCAAGGGTCAATCCGACAGGTATCAAGGTGCAAGGAAGTAAAGAAAAGGATATTCTGCTAAGTCCGGCATCGCAGCAGTTTTGCAGTAATGTATTAATAATGATAATTGAATCTTCGGGGAGAGGCGGCATGGTCAAGGTATTAAGAATAGCACTGTTCACATATGTATTCTGTATAGCCGCGTCTGCGGCAGCATATGCGGGTGAGGGAACAGTAACGCTGCTTGCAGTGGGTGATAACCTGATCCATAAGTCTGTGTATGAGAACCAGTATGACGCGGCAGCGGGACAGTATGATTTCAACAG
>DCHJ01000061.1:1230-2095 GCA_002314805.1 Lachnospiraceae bacterium UBA1755
ACCCTTTGAGGTCGGAGATGCAATCGTAAATGCAGGCTTTGATGTGGTGCTTTCGGCAAGCAATCACAGCATGGATAAGGGTATCAGGGGCATAAATGACACCATTAACTATTGGCGTACATGCCATCCTGAGATCAGGCTGCTTGGCATAAATGACAGTCAGGAAAAGCGGGATACAATTGACTACATAGATAAGAACGGTATACGTTTTGCCATGTTTAATTATACCTTCGGTCTTAACGGGTACTCACTGCCAGCAGGCTGCCCGTATCCGGTCAATCTTCAGGGAGATCAGGGAAAGCTTCTCAGTGATATAAGTACTGCGGAGCAAAACGCAGATTTCACAATAGTGTTTCTTCATATCGGGGAAGAGTATCACTTCGAACCGACCTCATATCAGAGAGGATATATTAATTCAGTGATCGATGCGGGCGCTGATCTTGTCATCTGCGCTCATCCGCATGTGGTCGAACCGTTCGGTATGGTTACGACGCCGGCCGGCAGCAGTGCGCTGGTTTATTATTCGTGCGGAAACTTTCTGCACTCACAGACCAGGCTGGAAACACTGCTGGGAGGCATGGCGGATGTGACGATACAGAAGAAGGGGGATACTGCATCGATCATCAGCTATAGCTTCATACCGGTAGTCAGCCAGTTCGGAGTCGATCCGGGATATCAGGTGATAAAGCTTGATGACTATACCGATGAGATGGCAATGAGACATTATGTATATGCCAACAGGCGGCCGTTTACGGCACAGGACCTGAGAAATATCTGGAACGATGCAACGACGGGGAGATAGAGGGTGGACATACGAGTATGAACGGATGCGTGTTTTGCGTCGTATCTTCAGATAGTGCGGTCA
>DCHJ01000061.1:2127-6575 GCA_002314805.1 Lachnospiraceae bacterium UBA1755
TCAGCAGTACAGAGTCCTTAACTGAATTCACTATTACACGTCATGGATAAACCACAGATTATCGAAAAAATGAGACTTGATCCGGGGTAGTTAGTTGCAATATGAAATGGCAGCATACAGTCATCTGAGAACGGTACCTGCGCCGTAATATCGGGTCACACCATCCAGATACATATCAGCTATGCGATCCCTGAAGACACCGTTGCGCGCACGGTTGGTCTGATGGACGATACAGCCGTCACCGGCATAAATAGCCACGTGAGAGATGGAAGCTCCGCCGTTTTTGGTAAAGAAGACAAAATCTCCGGGCTGAAGCTCTGATTCGGACAGCTTTCTGCATTTTGTGTAGATATCTGTGGGAGTATAGGGAAGATCTATCCCGTACATACCATATATGATATGAAGGAAACCGCTGCAGTCTGTGCCGGCAAGCGAACGGCCGCCGTTAATGTAAGGAACGACACCTCTGCCGATATACTTGCATGCTTCGTCAACAAGCGCCCGGCCCTTTTCACTTCCCCCTGATGCACCCGGTCCTGACTCAGATACATTACCGGCTGTCGATGCAGCATTACCGCTGCCGTCGATCATCCATCCTTCCCTGTCGAAGGCATATTCCACACCGTCTATGGTCAGCCTGCAGTCACAGGCGTAGGTGCCATCATCAAACTTATACCACCAGCGGCCTTCATCTGCACCATGGCCTTTGCACCAGGTTCCGGCATACGCTGTTATTGAAAGGGCAGCAGCAAGCAGAGATGCGAATAGCACACCCAGAATATATTTTTTAAGCATATTGATAATCCTCCGCATCAATTATACTACAGATCCGGCAGGAATATATTACGAAAACATTAGCTCGGGTTTAAGATAAAAGGCGGGAATTCTCGGTTACTTGTATCCGAGTAATTCACGAATTGCGGATGATAAGGGCAATGCAGCATTCCGCAGGGCAAGCAAGACAGCAGGTGCGCAACAAGGCAGCTGAGTCATGCGCGCAGCAGGGTAAACAGGGCAGCAGGTGCGGAAATAAGCAGCTGAGTCATGTGTGCCGCAGGGCAAACAGGGCGGCAGATTTGAATTAGTATTTGAATTTTGCTCATTTTCATGGTAATATCTTACAGGTAGCAAATCGGCAGAAGTACCCAAGTGGCCGAAGGGGCTCGCCTGGAAAGTGAGTAGGTCGTTAATAGCGGCGCGCGGGTTCAACTCCCGCCTTCTGCGCTAGTACTTCAGGGACTCGGGATCAATCCCGGATCCCTGTTTTTTGAGAAAAAACGAAACGGTGCGATGCATATTTCTTCGGATCGCGTCACGAAAGATTAAATCTGGGAGGTCAGCTATGAAGGTTATTATCAGGAATGATTATGAGGCTATGTGCGACTGGGCAGCAAAGCATATCGCAGCTGCGATCAAAAACCATAAAGAGAAGAGACCGTTTGTGCTCGGACTGCCAACAGGCTCGTCACCGCTGGGAGTCTACAGGAAGCTTATCGAGATGAACAAGGCAGGGAAGGTGAGCTTTAAGAATGTGGTTACTTTCAATATGGATGAGTATGTAGGTCTCCCTCATGAGCATGAGCAGAGCTATTGGTATTTCATGCATGATAATTTCTTTGATCATATCGATATCCCCAGGGAGAATATCAATATTCTCAACGGCATGGCAAAGGATCTTGAGGCAGAGTGCAGACAGTACGAAGACAAGATCGCTTCCTACGGCGGCATAGATCTCTTTCTGGGCGGCAGCGGAGTAGACGGGCATATCGCATTCAACGAACCTTTCACATCGCTTAATTCCCGTACAGGAGTGCGTTCGCTCACTACAGATACGATCATCGTTAATTCCCGTTTCTTCGATAACGACGTTAAGAAGGTTCCAACAAGAGCGCTTTCAGTAGGTGTAGGGACAGTCACGGATTCAAAGCAGGTGCTCCTTGTTATCAACGGACACAATAAGGCACGTGCGCTCAGACATTGCGTGGAAGGCGGAGTGGATCAGGCATGGACTATAAGTGCACTTCAGCTTCATAATGATGCATATATTGCATGCGACGAGGCTGCCTGCGGAGAACTCAAGGTGGATACATACAAGTACTTCAAGGATGTATATAAAAACGAAAAATAAGCTGCCGAAGCAGTACCGGACCGGTCCGTCAGTGTGACGGCACAGCATTGAACAGGCTGCAGGGAAATCCGGTTATCGCAGTCAGGTATACGCAGTAAAAATCCCCATCATGCACGATGGGGATTTGAATATGGAGAAAAGCTATGGTCAGAATCTCCGGCATGGAAGAAAAACTCCTCCTGTTCAATGTCAGGGAGGAAAAACTGAAGTCCATCATTGCACTCTGCCGGATTCGCGGGGTGATACCGGTGGTGATAACATCTGATGAGAGTAACAGGGAGCTGGGCGAACTCGCGGGATTTCATAAGGAAATTGCGGGTGCACAGGCCGGGGCACCTGCAGCCTTCACTGATGAGATGATGGTATTTTCAATGGTAGAAGACCTGGATGGTTTTCTGGAAGATTACAGAAGGATGGGTATTCCGCCAGTACCGCTTAAGGCAGTGCTGACGCCTTACAATATGAAATGGACTCCGGCTCAGTTATGCACGGAACTGGTTCGGGAGCGGGAGGCCTTCAGGAAAATGAATGGGGAGTAATAACGGTATATATAGTTTCTATCAGATGATTATGCAATAGGCAGGTACCAGTAAAATATCCCGCAAAACACCCCAATTTACCTCGATTTTATATGGCATTTCAAGGGCAGCGGATGCGGCATGCTGAAAGTCCTTTGCCCGCAGAAAGCCCGTAAAATCAAGGAAAACAGTTGCAAGAAGAAACAAGATGAGGTAATATAATTAACGCACGTGCCGCAGTGGCGGAATAGGCAGACGCAAGGGACTTAAAATCCCTCGGTGGCAACATCGTGCCGGTTCAAGTCCGGCCTGCGGCATAAGACAAGAAGGGGTACCCAAAGGGTGCCTCTTCTTGTCTTATAACAAAGGTCAGGGGGAGAAACGGCCACGGCGACGGCGAGCATGCGAGCCTAGTCCCCGGAGGGGATGAAAGTCCGGCCTGCGGCATAGGGTGAGGAGACTATCGATGGGTAGTCTCTTTTGTGTTATACTAAAACCACAAAATGTTAAATTAGGATGATATTATGAATGCAATACTAAAACGGCTTTAGGTAAATACAAGGACAGTATGTCACCATTGATCAAAAAAGATATAGAAGAATTGCAATGTGTTAATCACGGCTTACGGGCCTGATTATAAATAACGCAAAGGTAAAAACGCAATGCACTGCATGTTAATCCATATTACGGCAAGGTGCCGCAATCGCAGGGTTATTCAAATCATCGATAGTCAGACATTATTCCGATAATGGATTTATCAATTGTGGTAATAATATAGTCAATTATGGCCTCTCTGTTTTTTTGATTATGCATTTCAAGTCTTTCGGTGATCAAACCTACTATAGCTTCGATATAAAAATGAATAAGGAAATATTTGTATTCTGGATTCAAGGTAACCCCATACTTTTTCTCCATTTCGCAAAAGTATTTTTCAGCAATTGCAAAAAAATCATCACCGAAAAACCGCTTTAGTTCATCACGTCCCACCGACTTAATAGCATTATTGAGAATAACCGCATTATCATCTATATAATCTAATACGAATTCTATAGCGCCACGTATATCTGTAGTATAGTCGTATTGCCTAATAACGTCCAAAGCATCGCGCTCTAACATCCAGCACAATAAATCATATATATCATTAAAATGATAGTAAAAAGTCTTACGATTAATATGACAATCGTTTATTATCGTTGAAACCGATATTTTGTCAAAGGGCTTAGTGTTAAGCTCTTTTTTTAATGCATCAACCATGGCGCCTTTTGTTGCGGCTGTAGATTCAGAATGTTTCATATTAGTACCCTTTAATACTCATTAGCATATAGAAATAATCATTTTTAGACTATTTGCTACACAATTGTATACCAATTGACCGTTTTTTTCCACACAATTGTCCATTAAAATGCATTATGTGATTCGGAGGAATGCTTTGTGAAACATATATATAGATTCATAGTTAAATTCAGAAAAATTGTAATAATAGTATTCTTACTGGTTTCTGCCCTGAGTGCTTTTGCCTGGACACAGGTAAAAGTTGATTATGATATGAATAATCAGCTTCCAAAGGACTCGCCTTCCACGATATCTATCGATGTCATGAATGAAGAATTTGATAATGGAATCCCCAATCTGAGAGTTATGGTCAAGAATGTTTCTATACCGGAAGCACTGGAATATAAAACAAGATTTGAGGAAATCGACGGGATCAGCGATGTCATGTGGTTGGATGATAGTGTGAGCCTTAAAGTGCCGCTTTCTTCTATTGATAGCGATGTACTGGAAACATATTATCAGGACGGAAA